>CAZLSB010000124.1:0-11888 GCA_964561825.1 uncultured Xanthomonas sp. | reverse complement strand
TTCGGACATAGCGGACGGGATTAGCGCTTGCAGGTCCTCAGGTTGCGGTGCGCAACCGGGGCGTAAAAATCACTGGGATCAGGTGCGAGCGTGCCAGGCATTCGAGATTTGTTTTCCAAGAAGGCGCCAAACGAAGCTAAAAAGCGCGGCGCACCGCTGGACATTCGTCGCGTGCTAGCGCCGATCGGTCTGGCGATGCTGATCGCAGGAACGGCCTTGTTTGGCTTTCAGACTTGGCAAGCCTGGCGCAGCGATGGCATTGCCAGCCGCGCGGAGCAGGTTGCTGGGCAAGCGCGACAGAGTTTGGCGGGCTTCATCTCGGAACGCCAGCGGGCGCTCGGCGAGGCTTTGTTGCACCCCGAGGTCGCCCGCTATTTCGCCAGCGGCGACCGCGGCGATTCAACCCGTGCGCTAGCGGGAATCCGTGAGCGCATGCCGGAAGTCGAGGACGCCCGGTTCATCGGCGGTAACGTGCTGGACGCCATTGGCGAGGACATGGCCGGATTTGGCTACGCAAACGCTGAAATGTTACTCAGCGCGGCGCGCCTGGGTGCGCCCGCACCGGCGCAGGTGCATGGTTCCGCCGGTAAGCGCGAACTGGTCCTGGTGAATCCGGTCACCTTGAACGGCAATATCGCCGGATTTGTGCTGGCCAAATTGCCGTATGCGCCGTTGCAACAGACTTTTATCGCTTTGCCCAGAGGCGGCGTAGAGCTGTCCCTGCTGCAGGGCGAAACCGGACTGGGCAGCCCACTGGAAGGCATGCAGGGCAGCGGGTTGACCGTTACCGCAGTCCCCGGTGCCATGTTGCGTATCGGCCACCGGGCGCCGTTTCCCATTATCTTGATGGGACCCGAGAGCTTCGTGAATAACCTAGTCACTGCGCTGGTCTGTCTGCTGGGTGCCGCCTTGGTGGTGTTATGGCGGCAACGACCCGACCTCATCGAATTGCTGCTGCACCCGCGTGTTAGAGGCCCAAGTTCCGAGCAAACCGTCAATCAAATGCTCGGCAAACAAAGCGCCGTGCTGACACCCGCTGTCGCAGCGCCCCCGACCGACGGGCCCGCAAGCGAAGCCAAGACCCCGACCGCTGCGACGCGGCCAGCCGAGGAGCGACCGCCGCCTGCGCCAAAGAAGACCGCTGGCGAGGCGGGTTCGCGAGCGTCCGGCGCCGTTGATCGCCGCATCTTCCGTGCTTTCGATATCCGCGGCGTGGTTGGCAAGGATCTGACCTCAAAAGTCGCACAATTGGTCGGTCAGGCGGTCGGTTCTGAGGTGCGCAGTAAGGGCTTACAAACCGTTCTGGTCGGGCGCGACGGCCGGCTCAGCGGAGTGGAATTATCCGATGCACTCATCAAAGGCTTGTTAGTGGCCGGCTGCGATGTAATCGATCTCGGCGCCGTGCCCACGCCGACCTTGCAATTTGCGATTGAAGAACTTAACGCGGGATCCGCTGTAATGGTGACCGGCAGTCATTACCCAGCTGAGCAGAATGGTTTCAAGATTATCATCGGCGGCGAGATACTCGCCGAGCAGGAGTTGCAGTCCTTGTACGCGCGCATTGCGGAAGACCGCTTTGAACAAGGGCGCGGCGCGTTAACGCAAATGGATCTCAACGAGAGTTATATCGAACGGATTTCTGGCGATATTCAACTTGAAGCGCCCCTTAAGGTAGTGATCGATTGTGGCAACGGGGTCACCGGGTTGATCGCCCAACGTCTTTATGAAGCCATCGGCTGCGAAGTGGTGCCGCTCTATACAGATGTGGACGGTAGCTTTCCGAATCACCTGCCAAATCCCACTGAACCGGGCAACATGGATGATCTGATTGTTTCGGTTAAACAATTAAAGGCCGATATTGGCTTGGCTTTCGACGGTGATGGTGATCGCCTAGGCGTGGTCACTAAACAAGGCAAGGTAATTGGTGCCGATCGCCTGCTGATGTTGTTCGCGCGCGACGTACTGACGCGTACACCGGGTGCCACCGTTATCTACGATGTAAAGTGCAGCGGCCACTTATCAGGAGTCATTTTGGGCCACGGTGGCAGCCCCATTATGTGGAAGTCGGGTCACACACTGATTAGGCGCAAGATGCAGGAAACCCAAGCCGAGTTGGCCGGAGAAATGAGCGGGCACTTTTTCTTCAAAGAACGCTGGTATGGTTTTGACGATGGCCTTTATGCCGGTTGCCGCCTATTGGAGATCATCGCCGCCGAGGGACGCGATGCGGATGAAATCTTCGATGAACTACCGCAGGCGGTTAATTCCGCGGAGCTGAAAGTACCCATGGCGGAAGGTGAGCACTACCGTTTTATGGAGAAATTCCGCGAGCGCTCACGCTTTGACGGCGCGCGCATTACCTTGATCGATGGTGTGCGCGCCGACTGGTCGGACGGCTGGGGCTTGGTGCGCTGCTCAACGAGCAGCCCAAGCCTGGTCCTGCGATTTGAAGCCGCCGATGGTGATGGTTTGGCGCGCATCCAAGGCGCCTTCAAAGCCCAGCTGCTGTCGCTGGACGCGAAGTTGGCGTTGCCGTTCTAGCCCGCATGTTGCATGAATTCGCGCGATGAGCGCGCAGGCTATGGGTCGCACAAGGGATTTTCCAAGCAAGCGCCATATCGGGCTATACGGCCGACTGAGGATGTCCGCGTGCGACCAAGAGACTAGCGAGGGCGTGCAATTTATGAAACATGCGGGCTAGCAAGCTGTCGGCAATCTGAACGGATTTGACTGGCGTGGTACACAAACGAGCCCTGCGCCCGTTTAGTCATTTGCTGACCATTTCCAGATTGCGGAGTCGGTCAGCACGGCTATACACCACTTGGCGCTAAACTGTCGCCACACAGGATTTGGATCAGTCATGCCACAGCGCAGCAAGGTCGGTCATTACGACATCGTCGCCGAACTCGGGCGTGGTGGTATGGGCGTGGTTTTCAAAGGTTTTGAAGCCTCGTTGCAGCGTCATGTCGCCATCAAGATGCTATCCGAGTCTTTGGCTCACGATGCGAGTGTGGTCGAGCGCTTCTTTCGTGAAGCGCGCAGCATGGCGCAGCTCAACGATCCGCATATCGTGCAGATCTACCTGATTGGCGAAGACCAGGGCCAGCCCTATTTCGCGATGGAGTTTGTTGAAGGCGAATCGCTCAGCCAACGGCTCAAGCGCGAAAACCTGCTGGAACCCTTCGAGGCTGCGAAAATTCTATTGCAGGTGGCGCAAGGACTGGCCGCGGCGCATGACCGTGGCGTGATCCACCGCGATATCAAACCGGCCAATCTGCTGATTAACCAGCGTGGATTGATCAAAGTCGCGGATTTTGGCATCGCGCTCGCCACCTCGGATTTCAACAAAAAACTGACGGGTACGGGTCAGTTTGTTGGTACGCCGGGTTATCTGTCACCCGAGGTTTGCCTCGGCAAGCCGGTCGACCAACGCTCCGATTTATTCGCGCTGGGTATCGTTTTTTTCGAAATGCTGACCGGTCGCACGCCGTACAAAGACGAGTCGCCGCTCGGCATGATGCTGGAGGTGGTGCAGGCCGAGATTCCGGATGTGCGCGCAATCAACGACGCCGTCGATCCGCAATTGTCGGCAATCCTAAAACGCATGGTGGCCAAAGACCCGGCGGACCGCTATGCAGATTGCCATCAATTGATCGCCGATCTGGTCGCCGCCGGCGTCAATACGGCCATCTCGACGCCGCCGCGTGCCAGCACCAATCCGCTGTTGGGCACCGCGGTGAATATGCCCACACCGCCCGAAATGCGACGTTTGCAAACGCCGCCGCAAAGCTTCCCGCCTGCAGCAGCCGAACGCGCCGTATCGGCCCAGCAGCCGGAGGTGCGACCGGCTGCGCTACCAACGCCGGTCACCAAACGCCAAACTTCGCTACTCCCGTGGGCCGCGGCGGTCGCTGGGCTGTTGGCCACTGGTGCCGTTTCAGCGTGGTATTTCAGCGGGTTAGACAGTGCGCCGGCACCAGACCTTGGCTCGACGACGACCAGCAGCACAACGGCGTCGAGTTTTAGTGCAGCGGCGATGCCCGCAACGCCGGCGCCAGCCAAAGTGTCGCCCGACCCGGAGCCCAAGGCGGCCGCGGCCAGCGCGACGGAGCCGCAGCCGACCAGTGCAATCAGCGCGAGCACTGCGCCTGACCCGGCAGCATCGATGGCAGCTGAGCAGGTCGTAGCAATCGACAGAGAGGCTGAAGCAGCGCCGCCCATCGTCGCAGTGCTAGCGCCCGTCGAAGTCGCCGCGCCTCCCGCGCCCGCCTTGGCCAGCGCGCAAGCGACCGGGCTCGACAGCAACAATCGAGGCGCCCCGGCGCCCCGTGCGGGCGCGATTGCGCAGGACGCCAGCCCGCAAGCCGCGGCCATCGGCGCACGTTTGTCTGATATGCGCGAGCAGCGCCGCGAACGGCGCGAGGCGCGCGCCGAAGGCGCTCCCAATCCAGTGCCGCAGTATGCGAAAGCCGCTCCTGCACCGGCTGTCGAAACGGCGCCCAGCTACAGCGGACCGCCGCGCGTCATGGTCTTAGCGTTTGGTGATCCAGCGGTGGCGGCGAGCGCCGAGTCCGCCGTTGAAGAACGCTTGGATGAAGCCGGCTTGCAACTCGTAGACGAAGATTTTCTGAGTGGATTGTCGACTCTGGAGACGGGCAGCGCGGACCTGCCGCGTTTGGTCAATGCGGCGGGTCGCCACACCGATTATGTGGTCGTCGTTCGGGTCATGCCGATGGGGCAGCAGGAACTGACTTTCTACGGCGAGTCGATGACCCAATACACTGCACGCTTAGACGTGTCGGCCTATGACATACACAACCGGCGTAAAGTGGGTGCCGGTTGGAGTACGCAGGTGAGTTTCACTCATCTGAACGTGGATCCCAACACGCGCGAGGCCATCGCGCCATTGCTGGCGCGCATTGCGCAAGGCCTGAATGGGCGGGGTCGCGGCTGAGGCGCATCTGGAGCGCTACTGGGAAGCTCTAGAAACCGCGCAGTAGGTTTCTACAGGTTCCCTTACAGCTGGGCGGGCAACCACGTTGCCAGCCCTGGAAAAAACGCCAATGCCAACAGCATCGACAGCTGGATGACAATGAACGGCAGCACGCCGCGATAGATCGCAGACGTCGGGAAGTCCTTTGGCGCCGCACCGCGCAGGTAAAATAGCGCGAAGCCAAATGGCGGTGTCAGGAATGAGGTTTGCAGGTTCAGCGCGAGTATCACGCCCAGCCAGATCGGATCGACGCCCAGCGCCAATAGCGGGGGTGCAACCAAGGGCACCACAATAAAAATGATCTCGATAAAATCGATCAAAAAGCCGAGCAGAAAGACCACCAGATTGACGATGATCAGGGCACCCAATACGCCACCTGGCATGCCTGTGAGCAATTCGTGCACCAGGTCATCGCCACCAAAACCGCGGAATACCAGCGAAAACAGCGCGGCGGCGATCAGGATCATGTAGACCATACTGGTGATTAGCGCCGTGCGTTCGGCGGTTTCACGCAGATTCTTGAAGCTCAATTGACCGCTGGCGGCGGCCAGCAGCAAGGCGCCCATGGCGCCGATGGCAGCGGCCTCGGTGGGTGTTGCCACACCTCCGATGATGGAGCCCAGCACCGCGACCACCAACAGCAGCGGCGGAAAGAGGGCTTTCGCTAATGTCATCGCGCCCGGCTTAGTGCGCATCGACGCTGGCAACGCCGGCGCGCGGGCCGGCTGCAACCAGGCAACCGCAATCAGGTAGACCAAGTAGCCGCCAACCAACAACATGCCGGGCAGCATGGCGCCGGCAAACAGATCGCCAACGGACACGGTTTTGGGCGAATACACGCCCAGCGACAGCTGCGCTTTCTGATAGGCATTGCTGAGTACATCACCGAGCAGCACCAGGATCACCGAGGGCGGAATGATCTGGCCCAGCGTGCCGGCGGAACAAATGGTGCCGGCGGCAATTTTCGGGTCATAACCGGCACGCAGCATGGTCGGAAGTGCGATCAGACCCATGGTCACCACGGTGGCGCCAACGATGCCGGTGCTGGCAGCCAGTACCGCGCCGACCAGCATCACCGAGATGGCCAATCCGCCGCGCAAGCTGCCGAACAAGCCGGCGAGCGAGGTTAGCAAACGCTCGGCGATTTGCGAGCGCTCCAACATCACGCCCATGAACACAAATAAGGGCACCGCCAGCAGCGTTTCGTTGCCCATCACCCCGAACACCCGATTCGGGAAGGCAGCCAAATAGCTGGGATCGAAGGTGCCGGTCGCCACACCGATACCCGCAAAAATCAGCGAGACCCCGGCCAAGGTGAACGCCACTGGCAATCCCAAAGTCAGGCCCAAGGCCAGCGCCACAAATAGGCCGATCGACAACCACGCGGCGCCGGTCATGCTGCACCCGGCCGCAACAGGAATGCGGCATGGCGGGCCGCCCAAGCCAGCGCTTGCAGGGCCAGCAATAGCGCCATCGCCGGAATGAGCGCTTTTTGGATCCACAGCGCCGGCAGGCCGCCCGCTTCGTTGGAACGCTCATTGATACGCCAGCTTTCCAGCACATAGTGATCGCTGACCAGCATCACAAAGATCGCAAATGGCAGCACAATCAATAGCATGCCAAAGATCTCTACCCAAGCGCGGGTACGCGCGGACCAAGCGCGCGACAGCACATCGACCCGCACATGTTCATCGCGTTGCAAAGCGTAGGCGCCGCCCAGCAAAAACACCGCTGAATTCAACGCCAGCACCAACTCGCGCAGCCACGGCTGCGACCATTGCCAGCCGTAACGCAGCACCACGACGGCGAACTCGCAAAACACCAAAGCGACCACCAAAATACCCAACAGCATGCCAATCCAGCGCACCGGCGCTTCCAGCACGCTAGCCAATTGCTTGAGTTTCGCAGCGGCATTCATAGTCGATCTGCGCAGCAAGGAATGCTGTGCAGAATAGCCGCAGGAGCGATCGATCAGGGTAGCAACTGCAGCGTAAATTCGATCACCACTGGATTGGCGATGGTTTCCGGATCGGCCCAATCGCCGCTGCCAATTCCAAATGCGTCGCGTCCCAACGTGGCTTTGCCAGTAATACTGCGGCCATCGGCGGCGAATGCGATATCGAGCGCGACCGGGTGGGTCTGGCCTTTCAGGGTCAGCGTGCCTGGACAGCTCAGGCGCGCGCCGGTCGCACTGCAATCGCCGGTCGATATCCAGCGTGCATTCGGGTGGTTTTGAGTATCAAAGAACTCGGCGCCACGCAGCGTGTCGTCGCGCTCGGCATAGTCGGTATCGAGGCTGGCCACATCGATCTGCGTGGCAAAACGCGTTGCCAAAGGCTGGCTTAGATCGAAGTTAGCGGTGCCAGAGAAGCGTTTGAACACACCGGGAACTGTCTCACCGCCGTAGTCGCCGGTGAAACGCAGTTGACTGTTGCTGGCATCGAATCTGAACTCGGCGGAATGGGCGCTGCCCATGAGCAGCAGCGTCAGCAGTGCAGTCGCGCGGATCATATTGATTCTCCTAAACGGTGAGGATGACCCCAAACAACAACGCCTTCAGCGCGGTCCAGAGCGCCATGGCAGGATGCGCCGTAAGGTGTCGTCGCGATTCACAAAGTGATGTTTGAGTGCCGCCGCCAGATGCAGCGCGATCAACGCCAGCAGCGTCCACGCCAAAACTTCGTGGGTTTGTTGCCAAAACGCAAACGCGGATTTGTCCCGTGCAATCAGTGCGGGCACCTTAAACAAACCAAACCAGGTCAACGGAAATCCGGCCGCAGAATTTTGCAGCCAGCCGCTCAGCGGCATCGCAAACATCAGCGCGTACAGCACATGGTGCGTTAACCCCGCGGCGCGCGCTTGCCAAGCCGGGATCGATTCGGCAAGCGGCGGTGGTGGCCGATGCACGCGCCACAACAAACGCACGGTAGCCAACAGCAAAATGCTCAGACCGGTCCATTTGTGCCAGCTGTAAACCTCGATCTTCAACGGCGAGGTCTTCAGCTCAGTCATCCACAAACCCACACCCAGCATGCCGAGGATCGCCAGCGCCATCAGCCAATGCAGCGCAATCGCCAGACGGCCGTAACGCACCGGAGCATCTCCAGCAAAAGTGAATTGTGGGCTGTGGGCCATGTGATCCTCTGTGCAAAAGGTGGGCGCGAGCCGCGCCCACGTCAATTAGGGAGCCGACGCCTCAATCTCAATACGCAGACTGACATCGTCGCTGATACCACCCAGATATTCGGAAACGCCGAACTCCGAGCGCTTAAACCTAAGCCGGACAAGCCGGAACCAAACACACAAAAGTCTTCGCATGATTCATCAAGACTGAACTGGTTAGTGACTACCTGCCTGCGCATATGGCAGCGGCCGAGGTGCGCGCCGGTCGATTGCTCGCCAAAACCACTGCGCAAGGTTACGTCAGCGCGCCGGTTTACCTAGCCTAGCGCGCCAGTCAGCGGGCGCGCGTTGGCGTGGTTCATCGCTGCATTTGCACGCGTTGATTTGTCTTCGCAGCGGTAAAGAATCGCCGCTGCGCAAGCGACATCGGCGCTGACCCGCTCAGGTCGGCTCGGCGCCTCGCCCGATCGCCACCACGCCGGTACGAGATAACTCGACCAGGCCAATCGGGATCATCATTTCGACGAAGGCATCAATTTTGACCGGCGTGCCGGTCAGTTCAAACACAAAACTGGCCGGCGAGATATCGATCACGCGGGCGCGGAAAACTTCCGCGAGGCGCAGCGCTTCAGCACGATTTTCGCCAGTGGCGGCAATCTTCACCAGCGCCATTTCGCGCTCTAAACCCGGCTTATCCAGCGCCAGATCAACCACTCGGTGCACCGGAATCAAACGGCCCAGCTGCGCTTTGATCTGCTCAATCACCTCGGCGGTGCCGGAGGTGACGATGGTGATCCGCGAGGTGTGCTTTTGGTGGTCCGTTTCGGCAACCGTCAGCGATTCAATGTTGTAGCCACGCCCGGAAAACAGGCCCACCACGCGCGCCAACGCGCCGACCTCGTTATCGACGGTAATCGACAACGTAGCCTTGGTGGGACGCGCCTTGGCGTCGACGAGGAAATAGGCAGAGGCGGGTTGGGTCATTGGGCTTTGGTCTGTTGGGTGGCAAAAGCGGAGGTCATAGCAAGGCGTACGTGAGCGGTAACTAAGGGCGCGTTCGTCAATAACTTGGACTTTTTGCTCGCCGGCTTGGGCACGCTGCTTCGTTGCGACTCGCTTGTGCGGCGCGTCGCACCGCGCTCATCGCGCCTCGCAGCGCATTCCGACGGCCAAAAGTCCAAGCTATTTCCTCATGAGCCCTAAGCGGTGGCCGGTGTGCTCAGCCAATTAAACCAACATCTTGCCGGCTTCCGACACACCGGCACCTTCCGCCGCATCGGGCATGATCATTTCGTCGTGCGCGGCGCCAGAGGGGATCATTGGATAGCAGTTTTCTAACTTGTCGACCACACAATCGAAAATGACCGGACCGTCGTAGTCGATCATCTCCTGAATCTTGGCATCCAGTTCGCTGGGGTGAACGGCGCGAATGCCCTTGCCGCCGTAGGCTTCCGCCAACTTGACGAAATCCGGCAGTGCTTCCGAATAGGAATGGGCGTAGCGACCGCCGTGCAGCAGTTGTTGCCATTGGCGAACCATGCCCATGTATTCGTTGTTCAAGATGAAAATCTTGATCGGCAGGCGGTATTGAACGGCGGTCGACATCTCTTGCATGGTCATCTGCACACTGGCTTCGCCCGCAATGTCGATCACCAAAGCGCCCGGATGCGCCACTTGCACGCCCACCGCCGCGGGAATGCCATACCCCATGGTGCCGAGGCCGCCGCTGGTCATCCAACGATTGGGTTCCTCGAATCGGTAGTGCTGCGCTGCCCACATCTGGTGCTGACCGACTTCGGTGGTGATGTAGGTGTTGCGCTGACGGGTAAGCTGAAATAAGCGCTCGACGGCGTATTGCGGTTTGATGGTATCGCCGTTCTGTCGATAGGCCAGCGATTTGCGCGCGCGCCACGCTTCGACCTGTTCCCACCAAGTGCCCATAGCGACTTCGTCGGCTTTTTTGCCCTTGGCTTTCCACACGCTGAGCATTTCTTCGAGCACATGCGCACAATCGCCGACGATCGGCACGTCGACGCGCACGGTTTTGTTGATGGAACTCGGGTCGATATCAACGTGGATTTTTTTGGAGCCCGGCGAGAACGCATCCAGGCGACCCGTAACGCGATCATCGAAACGCGCGCCGATGTTGATCATCACATCGCAGCGGTTCATCGCCAGATTGGCTTCATAGGTGCCATGCATGCCCAACATGCCGAGCCACTGACGATCGCTGGCCGGATACGCGCCCAAACCCATCAGCGTTGACGTAATCGGAAAACCGGTCAGTCGAACCAGTTCACGCAACAACTCCGACGCGCGTGTGCCGGCATTGATGACACCGCCGCCGGTGTAAAACACCGGTCGGCGCGCGCCGGCCATCAGCTCAATGGCTTGCTCGATGCGCGCTGGGTCACCCTTGACGCGTGGTCTATAGGTGCGATGCACGATATTGCTAGGGCCGGTGTATTCGCCACGACGAAATTGCACGTCTTTGGGAATATCGACCACCACCGGACCTGGGCGGCCCGTGGTGGCGATATAGAAGGCATCGTGCAACACACGCGCTAGCTCATTGACGTCTTTGACCAAAAAATTGTGCTTGGTGCAGGCCCGCGTGATGCCGACGGTATCGCATTCCTGAAAGGCATCGGAACCAATCAAGTGCGTGGGCACCTGACCGGTGATGCAGACCAGCGGAATCGAATCCATCATCGCATCGGCCAGGCCCGTCACCGCGTTGGTGGCGCCTGGGCCGCTGGTGACCAGCAGCACACCGGCTTTGCCAGTCGAACGCGCATAGCCTTCGGCGGCGTGCGCCGCGCCTTGTTCATGGCGGACCAGAATGTGCTCAAGCACGTCCTGCTGGAACAACGCATCGTAAATGGGCAGCACGGCGCCACCGGGATAGCCAAAAATGTGTCGCACGCCTTGATCTTGTAAGGCTTTCACGACGATCTGCGCACCGGTCATATGCAACTCGCTCATCCTTACTCTCACCCCTATAGCGGTGTTGCCCGCCCATTCGCGCGAGAGTAAACCGGAAAAGCCGCGAGTGCACACTAGCCCGCATGTTTCATAAATTGCACGCGCCCTCGCTAATCTCCTGTCCGCACAAGGAATTTTCCTCCCTCGGCCGTGTAGCAACATACGACGCTCGGTCGGAAAATCCCTTGTGCGGACCATATCCTGCGCGATCATCGCGCGAATTCATAAAACATGCGGGCTACTGTGATGGTCTTGCGAAAGCGCCAACTGCTTGGCAAATTCGGTAAGCGCAGCACTCGATTTCGTCTATTGCTTCGCATTGCGCGGCCCGCGCAGCGGGCAGTCTGCGTTCTATACCTGTACCGCATATCGCGGATCACCACACTTTAGGAGCAACGTCATGATCATTCGCACCCTCGCCCTCGCCGCCCTTGCGTTCGTTTCTGTATCCGCGTCGGCCGCGCAGTACGCCCCGGGTTCGCAGATCACGGTTCAAGGCAAGGTTAGCGGCTTCCAATCAGCGCGAACCTTTTGGATGGAAGTCGACGGCGACACCATCCTGGTGTACGGCACCAACGCCCAGCGCGCCAGCTTGATCACCGGCCAAACCATTCGCGTCGAAGGGTCGATCAGCGACGACTTCATCAAATTAGCCGATGTCGAACTACAAGCGCGCCGCATTGAGACGATCGCCGGCACGCTGCCGGTGTCGACGGCGGCTATGCAGAACTGAGCTTAGGGCTCGTTCGTCAATAACTTGAACTTTTTGCTCGCCGGATTGGGCGCG
>CAZLSB010000123.1:11611-11900 GCA_964561825.1 uncultured Xanthomonas sp. | reverse complement strand
ACACCGAATGGTCAGCTAGTTGCGCTACGGCGCCGGCTCCAACCTCGAACTGCAACTGGTCGGCTCCCTGTGGATCCGCAGTTCGGTGCGCTCCGGCGGCGTAACAACCCACGAAGCCGGAGCCAGCGACACGCGGGTCGCGCTGCAGTGGGCACCGCGCCTGGCGGCTCCAGAGGGCTCCAGAGTGGTCACTCGCCGTGCTTGGCGCGGTCTCGTTCGACACCGGATCCGCCGCATTCACCGATGGCGATAGGGTCTATTCGGCTGGTGGAGTCCTCGCGCGCGATCT
>CAZLSB010000123.1:0-11601 GCA_964561825.1 uncultured Xanthomonas sp. | reverse complement strand
ATCTGCAGGACTTTTTCAGCGCCCCGCCGGTCGGGGCGTTGATGTTTTTGATGTCGCGTCAGGCAGGCATCTGGACCAGCTCGCTTGCCTACGGGCTTGCTGTCTCGGAGGCCATCGGGGTTTCGTCGAAGTCGGTGACGCCGCCGGCGATGGATCGTCGACCAGCGTTGCCGGCGCTCTTCTTGTTGAGACCCGGTCGCTCCTGTCGGCGCGCTTATTCGCGCATCAAACTAAGGGCTCGTTAGGCTTTTCGCTCCACTTTTGTACAAGCACGGCGAATAGCAACCGCAGAAGCGTTCGGACAAGTCCGAACACCAGAGCAGCGGCGCCCGATGACGCCGGCATATCCAGCGCGACAAGCTGCTAGCGCAAAAAGCGCTGGAGAGTGAATACGCCGGCAATCTCAATAGTTGGAGGCGTAAATGTTCGGCTGTTTGCTTACGCGGCCGCCAGCCAGCGCGTGGCCGGTAATTCCGCCAATACTTCGACTTGGCCGGTCCAGCGCAGCAATGATAATTGGCCGCCGGCGTCTTCGCTGATGGCGGTTAGGCTTTCTACCCAGTCGCCGTCGTTGGCGTAAATAATGCCGCCGCGTGTTTCTAGCGCGGCGCGGTGGATGTGGCCGCAGATTATTCCATCTAAGCCGCGACTCGCTGCGGCGGCTACTGCGGCATCGACGTAACGTTCAATGTATTTTTCTGCCAGGGTGCTTTGGCGTTTAATGAATTCGGCCAGTGACCAATAGCGTAAGCCCAGGCGTTGGCGCAGGCGTTGATTAATGCGATTACCGGCGAGTAAATAATCATAGAGCTGGTCGCCTAACCATTCTTGCCAGCCGCCGGCTTGTACATCGGCGTCAAAATCATCGCCGTGGGTGACCAGATAGCGCCGTCCGTCGGCGGCCCGGTGAATCGCGTCGCGTCGCACGGTCATGCGCGGCAGCACCAGCCCGCATAACTCGCGCAGAGGGCGGTCGTGGTTGCCAGGGATATAGACCAATTCGGTGCCACGTCGCGCTAAATCATGCAGAGTTTCTAGAACCGCGGATTGATGACGGTCAAAACGTGCGCGACGTTGGCTAATCCACCAGAGATCGATGACGTCACCGACCAGATAAATGCGCTGGGCGCGCAAATTCGACAAAAAGTCGACCAAGGGCTCGGCGTGGCAATTAGGAGATCCTAAATGCAGATCGGAAAGAAATACGGTGCGAGCTTCAATGCACAGTTTTTTTTTCATGCCGCTGCGGCCTGTGCGATCACCACCTGCGGCTTTACTCGCGCCTCCAGGTAGCGCGCCCGTTTGCGCGCGGTAATTTTATCCAACTCGACCAAGATCAAGCCATCGACTGAATTATTGAACTGCGCGTCGACGCCGAAGGCTAAAAACTGCGCGCCACCCGGCTCGCAGAGTTCCGTGTATTGCTTGTACAAGGTGGGTACGCGCGCGCCGACTTGGGCCAAATTGCGTTTCAGCACCGCGAACGCTTGCTCGGCGTCTAAATCGGCGGGAAATTTTGCCGCTGGCTGTGGATAAGGGTGCCTAGCGTGTGCCAGTGCGGCCTGCGCTCCATAATAATGCTGGTAATAACCTACCAAGGCATCACGCGCTATTTTCGGCAGCTCGGCGCTGATAGAAACTGTACCAAACAAGAAACGCAATTCTGGGTGACGGCGTAAATACGCACCAATGCCAAACCACAGGTAATCCAGGCTGCGCGTGCCCCAGTAATCGGGAACCACAAAGCTACGGCCTAATTCGAGCCCCGCATCTAACATCGGCGCGAAGTGCGGTTGGTAATCGAATAGGCTGGCGCTGTACAGACCTGCCCAATCGCGTGCTTGCAGAATTTGTCGACTACGGCCCAAACGATAGCCGCCGACAATCCGACGCGCGGGTGCGTCCCACAGCAGCAACTGGTCGTACCAAGCATCAAAACGATCCCAATCCAGCGGCTGACCGGTGCCCTCGCCAACGGCACGGAAGGTCAGCTCACGCAAACGCGCCAGTTCGCGCAGCACTAAACTGGATTCGCCCGGACGCAATAGCAGGATGCACTTGCCGTCGGGTGTTTCTCCAAGCACCTCCAATCTGGCGATGGCCGCATGCAGAGCATCGGCGTGCGCGCTATGAGCGACGGCCTCAGCTCGCGCCGGCAGCAGATCGCGCCCTGTGCGCAGCGCGACCACTGAGCGCTGCACGCGCGCACTCAGCCTGTGTAAGCTCGCGCCATCGGTCAGCGTTGCGTCGGGCAGGTACGGCAGAGCGATGCGCACTTCGATGCGGCGCTGCCGCCCGGTAAAAATCTGCTTGGGCAACAAAGCGCTACCCAACGGCCCAGCCAGCGCCGCGCCAGCGTAGAACCCCAGACTGTTGCGCGCGCTCAAATGCACCGGAATGACCGGTGCCTTGTGGCGTGCGGCATAACGCAGAAAGCCGCTGCGCCACTGCCGATCGCGTAATCCGCGCAAACCCCAGCGGGACACTTCGCCAGCCGGGAACACAATCACCGCGGCCCCTTCGGACAACGCGGCATCAATGCGATTGAGCTGCTCAGCTGAGTTTGATCCGCCAAACACCCGCACCGGCAATAACAGCTCGGAGAGTGGTTCCACTAGGTGCAACCAGTCATTGGCAACGATGCGCACGTCGCGACGCAGGTCACCGACCAACTTCAGCATCAACAAGGCGTCGATAGCCCCGAGTGGGTGATTAGCGACGATCAAACAGGCACCACTGGCGGGGATGCGCTGGCGTTCTAGATCGTCAACCCGATAGCGGGCGTCCAAATGACGCAATACGGCTTCTACAAATTCCAGCCCAGACACCTGCGGCAGCGCCGCCACCAGTTGTTCGGCGCGATCCAGCCGAGTGTACTGATGCACCTTTTTCAACAAGGGACGCGTGATCTGGCCCAGCGTGCCAGCAAACCAATGTGGCCAGCGATCGACGATGTGCTGCTGAATGCTCTGCATCGGCGTGTCCTGTGCATGGATGGCGCGCACTTTGCGAGCCTTGCGCAACAAACCGATGACGCTGACGCGACTAACTGATGACGGCTGCGTAATTGCAGCCGTTCGCGGTACATATGGCCGTAGACTATCTACTGATAGATTGTTTATTATCCGGTGATGCACAAAGCGTCCGTCGACAACCGAACCCGTGTTTTGAACGCCGCACGCGAGCTCTTGCAGACGCGCGGCATCAACGCATTCAGTCATCGCGACTTGGCCGAGCGCGTCGGCATCAAGTCGTCCAGTGTTCATTACTATTTCCCGACCAAAGAGGACTTGGGCGTAGCGCTTATTCGATCGTACCAGCATGAGCTGACGGAGTTTTTTGAAGCCACGGCTACCTTGCCAACGGTCATTGAACGCCTGACGCGATTTTGCGGATTGTTTGAGGGGACGGCGAAAGCGGGTGGACGCCTATGCCTAGCTGGCATGTTGGCTAGCGATTTTGCGACCCTGGGCCCAAGTTTGCAGTCCGAGGTCAGGGCTTTCTTCCAGTTGGTGGAGGCATGGCTCGCCGCACAGGCTGCACTTAGCAAGCCGGAGCGCTCGCCAGCGGCCAACGCGGATTTGAGTCAACTGGCATTTTCCTTACTCGAAGGCGTTTTGCTGTCGGCGCGGGTGTTTGACGATCCTGATCGCACACGGCGCGCGGCCCGACATATTCAACAATTGTTTGGATCACCGTCTGTTTAGACGAACACCGTGGGCATTGAAGTTGCCCATGTTTTTTTATTAGGGCACCTATCTATGGATAGGTTTATATGGAGTTGAGAATGAAGATCGCAGTTTTTGGTGCAGGCAGCGTTGGCGCGCGGCTGGCCGCTTTGTTCACCGAAGCAGGGCAGGAGGTCCTGATCTGCACGCGCCACGGAGGTGCCGACGCACATACTTTTGTTGCTGGCGCCAGCGCAGCCGATGTCATCGTGCTGGCGCTTCCATACACCGCCCTCGCCGGCGTGCTGCCCCCATTGTTGCCGATCCTGGTTGGCAAACCCGTCGTTGACTGCAGCAATCCACTGAACGCGGATTGGTCGCCCATGCTGCTCGGACAAGAGAATTCGGCCGCAGAAGAACTAGCGCGCCTGCTGCCCGGCGCCGCTGTCATCAAGGCGTTTAACACCATCTTTGCCGATGTCATGCCGCGTGCGCGACATGACCGGGGCGGGCAATTGATCACCGCATTCATTGCCGGTGATGTCGCTGCCGCCAAACAAGAAGTGATGAGGCTCGCTGGCCTTGCAGGGTTTGCGCCAGTCGATGCAGGCCCGCTGCGCATGGCGCGTTATCTGGAAGCGATGGCCCACCTCAACATCCAGATCGCTATGGGTCGAGGCGGCGGGACCAGCGCGGCCTTTCTGTATCATCAAGTCAAAGCCTGATAGGCCTGGGACCCTTTAGTGCGAAGAAACTGGCACCGTCTGGCGATAGCGGCGAAATGCATCGCGCACGTGCTCGCGAAGTTGGTTGTCGTCCCAAGGTTTGGTTAGAAACTTAAACGCGGCGCCGCGATTCACGGCGTCGGTGACGATGTTCAAATCGGTGAAACCGGACAGGATCATGCGCACGATGTTGGGGTACAACTCCGCAGCCGTACCCAAGAATTCGGTGCCGGTCATGCCGGGCATGCGCTGGTCGCAAATAATCACTTGAACCTGATTGACTGCCAGCATATCCAGTGCTGCCTGACCACCGCTGGCGTGCAGGATTCGGTAGCCATCCGGCCTTAACATGCGGGTCAGCGCTGCCCGGATACCCGGTTCATCATCGACTATCAGCAAGGTACGCTCGTCTGCAGATGTGGGCTCAGGGATATTCAGACGTCGACGGCTGCGCAACTGCGCCTCAAATTCTTCGCTAGGCACCGCAGCGCCGAACAGAAATCCCTGCATTTCATCGCAGCCCAAGGTGCGCAGGAAATTGAACTGGCCTTGGGTTTCGATGCCCTCAGCCACCACTTTCAGCTTTAAGCCATGCGCCATGGCGATGATGGCGCCGGCGATCGCGGCGTCATTGGGGTTGCGGGTCACATCGGTGACAAAACTGCGATCAATCTTGACCGAATCGAAGGGGAATCGCTTCAAATGTGCCAGTGACGAATAACCGGTACCAAAATCGTCTAGCGCCAAGCCCACGCCGAGCTTGCGCAAGGTTTGCAGTGTGACGGCGGCGCGATCTGAATCGTTCATCACGGCACTTTCGGTCAGCTCTAGCACTAGCCATTTGGATGCCAAGCCGTGTGCAGCGAGGGCCTTGCCCACCGTTTGCACCAAATCTCCGGTTTCAAATTGCACGGAAGACAGATTGACAGCAATCGGTACGATGCCGATCCCCGCCGCCAGCCAGCGCGCTTGTTGGGCGCACGCTTGCTCCAGCACCCAAGCACCCAGCGGAACGATCAGGCCGGTTTCTTCAGTGAGCGCGATAAAATCGGACGGCCCCACCAAACTACGCTGCGGATGTTGCCAACGAATCAGAGCTTCGGCGCCGACCAGCTCACCGCTGATCATGTCGACTCTGGGCTGGTAGTGCAGCACGAACTGTTGCTCGGCGACTGCTGTTCTTAACTGCAATTCCAACGCGTAACGCTGCGCAATCTGGGCGTTCAACTCATGCGAAAAATAGGTGGATCGGGCTCCGGAGTTGCGCGCCAGCTTCAGCGCCGCCTCGCCATTTCTGTACAACGCTTCTGCGTTATCGCCGTCTGCCGGATACAAGGCGATGCCGATCCGTGCTGCTACTTTGATCTCACGCCCGGCGATGCTGAGCGGTAACTCCAGCGCTTGGTGAATGGAGTCACGCAGCGAGGTGGGTATAGAGGCATGGTCGCTCGGGATTGCCGCCGCGTAGGTATCCGCGCTGATCCGGCCCAATGCAACTGGTTCTACCAAAACCTGCCGAAAGCGCTCGGCGACCGCGCGCAGAACTTCGTCACCGACACTGCGGCCATAATTGTCATTGATCTGCGCGAAATGCTCTAGGTCAATCACACACAAACACACGCCACTATCATCCTGTCTGGCCGCTGAAACATACTTGCCTAGGCGATTCTTGAACAGCTCAGCATTAGGCAGGCCGGTAAGCACATCGTAGTAAGCTAAATAATGGAGCTGCTGGCTCCGGTCTAGGTGTTCAATCGCAAACGCGACATCACCCGATAATTCCATCAGTAGTTTAATCTCCTCTTCTTTAAAGAAATCAATCTCGCTAGCGTAGAGCGCAAAAAAACCTACCCCCACATCCGCCACTATCAATGGGAAAACAGCCAAAGAGCGCACGCCTGCTTCAGTGTAGTGAGGTGCCAACAATACACGCGGGTCATTGCAGGAGTCATTGGAAATGACTGGGATTTTATTTTGCAGAGCGGTTATGGCCATGGAGTTTTCGCGACGGTCACCACTCAGTATTAAGGCAATTTCACTCATTAGCCGATCGTCTATGCCGACCGCAGCCGCGACTTTAATATTGTTGGCGCGCGCATCAACGATACCAATCATCGCCATTCTAAAACCACCCGCTTCTACCGAAACGCGACAGGCTTCAAAAAACAACTCGGCTTTGTCCCGCACTCGTACAATCAGGGTATTGATGCCACTGAGCATCGCATAAACGCGATTTAAATATAGAATTCGGGCTGCCGACTCTTTGCGTTCGCTGATATCCCGAAACGCTACCACCGCGCCAATAAGTTCATTCGCATTATTGCGAATAGGCGCCGTGCTGTATTCTACAAAGAATTTTGAACCATCTGCGCGCCACAGAACTTCATCCTCGATACGGCGCGCGATCCCATCGATCATCGTGAGTTGCACTGGACAAGCTGTGATTGAATACTCGGTATGATCCGCCCGAGAGTGGTGGATTGTTGAATGCTCGGGCTTGCCCGCAAGCCCATTCGCCGGGTAGCCGAGCAAGTGTTCGGCGGCGGGGTTTGCCAGTATGATGTTTCCTTCAATATCAATGCTGTAAATCCCATCTCCAACTGCTGCTAGAATCACATCATTGTGCCGGCGCAGTTCTACAAGGGCTTGTTCAGCGTGGTGATGCTCGGTGATGTCTTCGCCAATACTGGCCGTACCATTCACCCCACCATCCGCGGAGCGCAGCACAGAGTTGCTCCAACGGATCAATCGCAGTTCGCCCGTACGCGTGCAGATTTTGTTTTCGTGATGCCAAGTATCAGGCGCATTCAGCAGCAACTGCTTGAATGAGTCCTTAATTGCATCATGTGGTTGCGGCACAAAAAGATCAAACCAGCTGCGACCCAGGACTTCATCCATCCGCCACCCCGTCAATTGCAGCAGATAGTCGTTGCAAAAGTTAATACGGCCATCCAGTTCAAGCATCACAGAAAGCAATTGCACATTGCCGAGTAAATCGCTAAAGCGTCGCTCAGACTCCGATAGCTCAGCTTCGGCGCGTTTGCGTTCAGTGATATCGCGGGCAACACCAGCAATGCGGACTAAGGCGCCAGATTCATTGTGGACCGGAAATCCAACTGAGCTTATCCAGCGCAGCGCGCCATCGGGGCGAACGATGCGATATTCGATCGAAAAATCACCGGTTCTATTGCCCTGCGCAAGCTTTTCCGCCGTTTGCTCTCGATCATCAATGTGAATAGAACTAATGATTAATTTCGGATCGGCGTACAACTTTGCACGGCTGAGGCCCCAGATTTCTTCAAAAGCGGGACTAGCATAGAGAATTTGATTGTTTCCAGTGTCGCGTAGATAAAATACGTCTGGAATATTGTCGGCTAATTGCCTAAAGCGCAATTCGCTTTCTGATAACGCTTGCTCGACAAGTTTATGTTCGGTGCTATTCAAATGCATGATCACCGCGCCGCTGGGTGGATTCCCAGCAACCGGCGTAACTAGCATCTGAAACCAACGTTCGGTACCTGGAGAATCGCACGGATACTCCAGGCTAAACCTGCAGCTTGCGCCAGATAAAACCGCTCGAATACCCTCGGCAACGTGTGTGGCGGTCGGCGCTTCGACGCCGGAAACTTCATCGCAAGTGGTCAAATAATTAACCCCAACGCCAATGCTCGAATAGTCACCTGCATTGGCTTGCGCAAATTGTCGCCAAGCTTCATTAACTGATTGAATCATGCCGCTTGCATCAATCAACGCAATATTAGCCGGCAGTGCATCTAGAATTGCCGCCTGTCTCGCGGATTCGTCTATGCGCGCTTCGTCCTGGGCCCGACGGAGCATCCAACTGCGACCATCATGATCAATGATCGAATCGATTTGGCCTCCAGTTAGCTCCTGCAGTCTGCGCTCACTGACATGCAGGCTTTCAATCAAGTCGGCAAGCTCGTCAGCTAACAAAGTCTGAGCAGGCGTGTTCATGGCTGTGTGGGCTCTAGCCCCAAGGCATCTAGCACAATATCAACTTGACTTAGCGTGCCAACGATCCTGCATATGGGTGCGGGGGCCAGTTTAATTAGAGTGGGCGTCATTAAAATGCCTTCGGTCAATGCGCGGATCGGCTGTTTAAAAACGTCGATCATCTCGATTTCATGACGGCCTGCCAAGTGGGTTGTGCACAGCGCGTGTAGGTTCTTAATCGCCTGCGCTGAATTGGGCCCGGTGTCGGCGACGTATAATTGAAAATAATAGCGATCAGTTATGCTCATGAACTGTTCACTCGGCATCGACCGCTGCAACATCGGCACCGCGCATTTCGCGCATTTGGGTTTTCCCATGCGCTAACTTAATTTCGCGACTGCGGGTGGTTCGGGCGAGTAACTTTTTCTCCACCTGTTTGGCAATGAGCTCGGTCTGTAGCGATTTTGCGCGGACTTCAAGCACCGCTTCTTCTGCATCTAAACTGACGCGCTTGAGTTCATCAGCGACTTCGGCGGTTTCGTTTTCGGCGCGCGTTGCCTCTTCTTTTTCCCAGCGCAAGGTACCCATTAATACTTCGCCGCCAGCAGTATAAATATCGGCCAGGGTAACGCCTGAGCTACTTAGAATAAGCTCGCGAACTTGGTTGGAGTGCGCGGTGCCGCGTGATTTAATGATCGCCATACCGCGGTTGCGTTCGCCCGCTTGAACTAGGTAATTCAGATGGATCCAAGTGTCCGCCATCGTGGATATATGCAGGGGCGTGCCCTGCTCGTGGCTATCAATTTCGTCCACCAAACTGGTGCACAGCAGGGTGATGCCATCCGCTTTTGCCCAGTCAATCAAACGCTCAGCCACGCTGTGGGCAGTTAATTCGTTACCGGCTTTGGACAGCATCGAGATTGGATCAATGACCAGACAGCGGGTTTGGTGAGCGCTGGCGAAGGCTTTGATGCGGAACAAAAGGGTCTCGGCACTACCGGACATGGTGCGTGCCGAAACCATGCGCAGCAGCCCACTCTTGATATGCGGGGCAAGCGCGATACCCACGGACGTGAGATTACGCGTGACCTCAGATCCGTCTGAGTCAAAACTGACAAACATCGTGCGCTCCCCACGTTGACAGGCGGCCTCCGCAAAGAGCCCGCTGAGCGTGGTTTTTGCGGTGCCCGGAAAGCCGGTGACCAGCACGCTGGCCGCGCGGAAATAGCCACCGCCGAGCATGGTGTCCAGGCGTTCGACGCCACTACTGACGCGCTCATTACTTACTTCAGCATCGACAGTATCCGGACTGCGCGGGCTTGCCACATCAAAGCCTTGTTCGCCAATAACAAACGGCGACTCGTCTTCGATAAAGCTGGATCCGCGGTACTTTTGCACCCGCAAGTTACGTTGAGAGATGCCACTTTCCACCCGGTGGTTGAGAATGACCGTGCAGTCCACCATGAACTGCATATAGCTCAAGGAATCTGCTGATGGTGAGCCTGAGCTTTCGGTCGCGCCTTTTGCAGTGATCAAAGCGGTAAGGCCGTGCGCCAATAACCATAAATGCAGTCGATGCAGCTCACGCCTTTTTGTCGCGTAGTCTGGAAGCAACTCCAGCAAAATATCCAGCGCATCGAAAACGATGCGTTTGGCGCCCATTTGCTGCGTGAGTGCGGCCAGAGACGCCAGCATTCCACCAAGATCAAAAGCGCCCGACTGAATAAAATCGGGTGATTGCTGAGCATCAATGAAGTAAAGATTGTCGGCAGCAAGCTCATTCAGATTCCAGCCGAAACTCTGAAAATTGCTCATGATGCGTGCCGGTGTTTCTTCAAATGCGACAAAAATTCCAGGCTCACCCAGATTTTGCAAACCGTGGACTAGAAATTGCAGCGCAAAAATGGTCTTTCCAGACCCGGGGCCGCCTTGCAAAAGGGTAGTGCGGCCACGCGGAAAACCGCCGCGTGTAATGAGGTCAAAACCAACAATTCCGGTGGGCGCTTTGCTTTTAAGATCAATGGGGGCCGCTACAGCGTGCGAAGGTGGCTGTCGGGGCGCTGGAGCACATTTCATAAGAATTCTCTTCTTTTGGTCGAACTTAGCCAAAACTGACCAACGGACTTCAAGGCGCACTTATATGGGGTCGCATTTGAGTCCGCACCTTACTCCTTAAATGCAACGCGTGCGTCACAATTTGGCGAATTAGGCGCGCCGGGGGTTACTCTGCCGCTGAACGGCGTGGCGAACTCAGACGTTGGTGAAAATAGGGCTGGGGTTAGGCGAAGGCAGGTCTGTCTTGCATCTTTACTATGGCGAATAGCCACGGTTGCCGTGCTAGCTTTAGCTTTCCAAGTAAGTTGGCTGCAGCACGCCGACCATCCGAATAATTGGTAATTAAATCAGAAGGTTAAGCGATATGCTGCTGATGATCGATAACTATGACAGCTTCACTTACAACCTAGTGCAGTACTTATCGGAGTTGGGTGAGGACGTACGCGTTTATCGAAATGACGCACTTAGCGTTGCCGACATCGCCAAGCTGGCGCCGCAGCGCATTGTCATCTCGCCGGGTCCGTGCACACCAAATGAGGCGGGCGTGTCGCTGCAGGTGATTCACGCGTTTGCCGGTCAAATTCCCATTCTGGGCGTTTGTCTGGGCCACCAGAGCATCGGTCAGGCTTTTGGCGGCGAAGTGGTGCGCGCGCGGCGTGTTATGCATGGCAAAACCTCAATGATTCAGCATGCGGGCGTCGGTGTTTTTGCCGGGCTACCCAATCCATTTGAGGCGACCCGCTACCATTCGCTGATCGTTCGCAAAGAGAGTTTGCCGGACGATCTGGAAATGACCGCTTGGACTGCCCACGACGATGGTAGCGTCGACGAGATCATGGGTTTGCGACACCGCAAATTGGCCATTGAAGGGGTGCAGTTTCATCCCGAGTCGATCTTGACGCGGGTGGGCAAGGATCTGCTGGCTAACTTTGTCGGCGTCGACAGGCGTTTGGCGGCCTAAGCGCCCGCAACGGGGGCGAGTCAAACTGAGCTGGCTGCCAAGCGACGTCATCGCGAGGCCTGCGCCGCCGTTGAATCCAGTCAGACGACAATCTGCAGCGCGTGCCGCGGCACTCCAGTGACTTTCGGGATGCCAAAGGCGCAGTCGCTGGTTTGCCGCAGTCGCTTAACGCTCACTCTTCAACTCTCACCAAACATACCGCAAGCAAATGATTTTAATGCATTTGTTTTCAGCGTTG
>CAZLSB010000122.1:0-11902 GCA_964561825.1 uncultured Xanthomonas sp. | reverse complement strand
ATCGAGAACGTCTCAAAAATGCCGTTCTGGCCAGTGGCACCCAGGCCGGGCATGCGCGCAATCAAATCTTGGAAATCGGACGGCACCGCCACCGCCTCTTGCCAGGTCAGCACATCGGTAGCCAGCGCTGATGGAAAGTCAGCCGCGGTGCCTTTGGCCGTGACATTGATCGCCTCGCTTTGCCATACCGCGCGGGATTTATCCGGCTCGGCGCCCGCCTCTGGGCTGGCGTCGTCGGCCAGCGCAGTTTGGCCATGGATGGCAAGGGTTAAAGCCGCGGCCAGAAGGCTGCACGCGCGGAACTGCGACATAGCAAATTCTCGACAAGCTGGCGTCGTCGAATGACCACGCAGCGGGCAAGTCTAGGCACTGTCTGAGCACACTAGATCACCCTGCGGAGGCAGCAAAAATCCGCCTCAAGGATGATTAGCGGGGTCGACTTGAGCCGCGTTACGGCGCGCTGTTGGAAAATAATTCGAAAATTAAATAGCGCACTACTTCCGCAGCGTGCGGGCATCGTCCGTCTGACTCGCATCAGCTTCGCGGGTCACTTGTTCAAGAATGCTGCGCGCACTGTCTGGGTCGCCCATGTCCCTGTAGGCACGCGCCAGGTCCAGTTTGGTCGCCATCGCATCGTCGCCAAATAAGCCCAATTGAACCAGTTCGTCATCCAACTCAGAAATAGTTGGATCCGCCGCTTGCAGGTGTGTGTCGAACACCCTCGGCGATTCTATTTCCCTAAGGTCAATCTCTGGCCGCTCCTGCGAGAACTCGACCTTTGCTGGAGTCGGTGCAGGGATGGGTTTCGATTCGCCGCGCGCGCGTAACTGCAAAACGAATCCCAGATATCCCAGAATCAGTGCGATGAATCCAAATACCGTGGCGGCGATCCGCACACCTAATTCGGTGTTACGGCTGCGCGTAGCCAACGCTCGGTGCAAAGGAAGCGAGCTGAGCTCTGCGCGCTTCATCGCCTTGGTCAGTGCGAGCATCTGTCTACGCGCATCGCGTCCTGCATCGGCGGCGGTATTGATCTCGGTCGCCTGCATATCACCGGCGCGGCGTTTGAGTTCGTCCTCGCGCATGCTTGTTTGACGCGCCAAAATCAGTGACTGCAGCGCGCGCAATCGCTGCTCCTGCGAATCCACCAAAGTCAGATTCCGAAAACTGACGATGGCTTTTTCGAGCTCAACAAAGGCTTCATTGCGCTCAACCGGGAACACCTCAACGGCCGACAGCAAGTAACCACGTTGTGCTGACTCGGTGCGCTCAATGAGGGCCTCCACGCCCACCAACTCTTGACGTATGTTTTGGCTTTGACTAACGCGACGCGCCGACTCTGCCTCGTTGCTCGACGCCACGTATGAGGTCCAGCCCATGATCACAATGACCAAAGTAGCGAGGCAAAAGCCTGCATGTGCTAGCAAGCGGGTCGTCGCGACTTTCACTTTAGACTGGCCGTTAGCAAGAGAAATTGGAGAAACATGAATCGAATACCGTCTTGAGCTGGATGCGCGCATGGCCCGGTGCTCAGCGATCGAAGTGCATGCTTTCGAATTCTGCGCAAAGTTCTGTTTTGAATCGCCTGACGGCGGTACACGCCCATCCTTTCAGCGCTGAGATTGGTTTGGAAGCGGCGACCAAAACGGGGGCACTATACATTGCTCCACGTCGATGACATTAGTGTCATCCCGTGTCACCTTCGCCGAATCGGCACATTAAGATACACCATAGCAGTTTGACTCGCACCCCAGAGGCTTGGCGCTGCTGCGCAGCAGCGCAACTCGTGCGAGAATCCGCCCGTATTGCCTGTCGCCTCAACCATAAGAATGCCCTGACCGGCCCCCATGTTCGGAGTGATTCCATGATCCATCGCAATCGAAGGTTCCAGCTTGCCGCGGGCCTGTTCACCATGTTCGGCTTCGCAAGTGCCGGATTGGCGCAAACTTTCAATGGCAGTGTAATCAACACTGGTGGCAATAGCCTTATCCCGTCTACTGGCACGGGCGGCTGCGCCGTTGCCCCGCAGACCTCCGGCGGCACGCTCTTCGATGCCACGGTTGCGGGTATTTCTGCTGCCCAGGGGGCACCCAGTGTGCTGCTGAATTTCACCCACACCTTCGGCGCCGACATCGACATGTACCTGCGCGCGCCGAACGGGCAGTTGCTGGAACTATCCACCGACAATGGCGGCGCCGGGGACAACTTCACGAACACGGTATTCGTGGACGGCGCAGCACAGTCGATCACCGCCGGCACGTCCCCGTTTACCGGGAATTTCCGGCCCGAGGGCACTCTGACAGTCAACAATTGCGGATTGACCATTACGCCGACGGTCAGCACGCTGGCTGGCTTTACCGCGGGCCAGAACGGAACCTGGCAGCTGGTCATCCTGGATGACGCCGGTAGTGATGTTGGCGCCATGCTCAACTGGTCGCTGACTTTTCCCCCGGTGAGCAATGCCGACCTCGCGGTGGTGCTGAGCGACAGCCCGGATCCGGTAACTGCCGGTAACAACCTCAGCTACACCGCGCAGCTGACCAACACCGGCCCTTCTGACGCGACCAATGCCAGCGTTGCGCTGCCGGTGCCGGCTGGCACTACCTTTGTTTCGGCCAGCGCGGATGGTGGCGGCACCTGCACCAACGTCAGCCCGATCACCTGCACCTGGGCCGGCATTACCGCCAATGGCGCGGTGCGCATTGCAACCATTGTCGTCGCCGTGCCGGCGAATGCGGTCAATGGCTCGTTGATCAACGCCGCCGTCACCGCGACTTCTAATACACCGGATGCCGATCCGGCCGACAACTTCTCATCCGCTGGCAGCGGCGTGATCACCGTGGCTGATCTGTCCATGGCGCTGACCGATATGCCGGATCCGGTAACTGCCGGCTCCCAGCTGACCTACAGCGCTGCGTTGACCAATGCGGGTCCGTCGGATGCGCAGAACGCGCGCTTTAGCGTCAACATCCCGGCCGGCACCAGCTTCGTCTCCGCAACGCCAGTAGGCGGCAGCTGCTCCGGAACCACTACGGTGACCTGCACCTGGCCTGGTGCCACCGTGCCGACCACCAGCCGCAGCGCGACGATCGTGGTGTCCGTTCCGGCAGCTACCGCCGACGGCAGCAGCTTGTTAGCCTCGTCCACGGCCACCTCGGATACCAGCGACACGGCCTCCGGCAACAACAATTTCGACGCCACAACCACGGTGACGGCCGCCGCTGACCTAGCCATCACGCTCAGCGACAGCCCAGACCCGGTGTTCGCCGGTAACCAGCTGACCTACGTGGCGATTCTCAGCAATGGCGGCCTGTCGGATGCGCAGGGCGCCACGATCACACTGCCGCTGCCGGCAGGTACCAGCCCGTTCTCGGCTAGCGCCAGCGTGGGCGGCAGCTGCGCAATCGGTGGTACAGTGGTGTGCACCTGGGCCGGCGCCACGGCGCCCGGCACTATGCGCACGGCCACCATCGTGGTAACGGTCAATTCCAGTCAGACCGCCAACCTGAGCGCCACCGCCACCGCGTCGTCCTCGACCAATGATCCGGCTGGCGGCAATAACAGCGCCACCGAGGTGACGGTGGTGCAAGCGCAGGCCGACCTGTCGATCACGCTGACCGATGCGCCTGACCCGGTAGTGGCGGGCACCAACTTGACCTATACCGCGACGGTAAGCAACGCCGGCCCGTCGGATGCGACGGCGGTGGTGGTCAACCTGCCGACGCCGACCGGCACCAGCTTCGTCTCTGGCACGGTGAGCGGTGGCGGTTCCTGCGCCGCGGGCATCAGCTGCTCGATCACTGGCAACATGCTGCCGGGGACCGCGCGCACGGTCAGCATCGTGGTAACGGTCAATTCCAGTCAGACCGCCAACCTGAGCGCCACCGCCACCGCGTCGTCCTCGACCAATGATCCGGCTGGCGGCAATAACAGCGCCACCGAGGTGACGGTGGTGCAAGCGCAGGCCGACCTGTCGATCACGCTGACCGATGCGCCTGACCCGGTAGTGGCGGGCACCAACTTGACCTATACCGCGACGGTAAGCAACGCCGGCCCGTCGGATGCGACGGCGGTGGTGGTCAACCTGCCGACGCCGACCGGCACCAGCTTCGTCTCTGGCACGGTGAGCGGTGGCGGTTCCTGCGCCGCGGGCATCAGCTGCTCGATCACTGGCAACATGCTGCCGGGGACCGCGCGCACGGTCAGCATCACGGTGCTGGTGGGGGCCGCAGTGCTGGATGGCACGGTGATCAACGCCACGGCGACAGTGACAGCAAGTTCGCCGGATCCGATCGGCGGCAACAACAGCTTTAGCACCAGCACCACCGTCATCGCGCGGGCCGATCTGCTCATCGGACTGACCTCATCAGTGCCGCAGGTGCTGATCAACGTGCCGGTGAGCTTCACCGCGACCAGCCAGAACCTCGGCCCCTCCAATGCGCAGAATGTGTCGATCACGCTGACCCTGACGCCGGACTTCCGCTACACCAGCCTGGTGGCGAGCGGCGCTACCTGCACCACGCCGCAGATCGGCACCACCGGCGCGATCGTCTGTACTTGGGCGGGCGCGACGGCTCCGGGCGTGACCCGCACGCTGACGGTAGTGGCCTTCAGCAACAACTTGGGCACCACCGCCGTGAACGCGAGCACCACGTCACCCACGACTGATCCGGTGCCAAACAACAACGCCACCGGCCTCACCGTGGTGGTCGGCTTTCCGTTCAACGGAATCCCAACGCTGAGCCAATACGGGCTGATGCTACTGGGCCTGCTGATCGGCCTGATGGGCTTTGTGGCGGTTCGCCGCCAGAGCTGATGCAGGCATCCCGGTCGCGCACGCGGCCGGGCCATACAACAAAAGGGGGCGGCCGCAAGGCTGCCCCTTTTTGTATTCTGCGGGGGCGATTCAGCCTGGCAGCCGGTCGGACTTTGCGCGCGAATCGTCCACAGTCAGTTTGCGAACACTGACGATCGCTTTTTTAAGTCCGAACGGCTGCTAGGTTCAACGCAATATGCGCGCAGCAATCTGCGGCGGCATTATCGGACACGAATCCTGGGCCAGTCGTCCGGCTAGGCGATAGCGAATACGGCCGATCAGATCGTAGCCGCTATTGGTGATCGGTCGCGGGATGGCGCCCAGCAGAGATCCGAGCAGCCACCACAATCCACCGAGACGCTTTCGGATGCCGGCAACGGCTGCAGCGCGCACGTGTGGCCGTCGGCATCTATCAGCACGATGGTGTCGCCCAGTGCCTGACGCTGGCTGGTCGTCAGCGCCTGTCCGTGCGGTCCGTCCAGCGTGGCGAAACGCAGCACAGCATGGCTGTCTTCCATCGCGGCAAAGCGCACCGACGCGTGGCAGAAGGCGCAATGGCCGTCGAACAGCAGTAGCGCTGGGCGAAGGTCCAACCGATCTTCCAGCCAGCGCGGATTGAAGGTCAGCAGGTGCGCGCCAGCAGCATCGGCAGGGTCAGATCGGCAAAGTCCAGACAGAGCAGAAAACCGAACTGCACCAGCAGCATGATCAGCCACAGCCACGGTCGCCCACGCGACCGCAAACAAAGCGGCGCGAACAGCAGTTCGACCGTCAGCACGGTCCAGGTGAGGCCTTTCAGAACCATCGGCAGCAAGGCCAGCATCAACGCCGTCACCCAGTTCTGGCGCGCCAGCGGGTTCTGCAATACCTCAGCGATCGCGCTGCCATTGACCCAGCCGGGGCTGAGCAGCTTGGTGTAGCCGCTGTAGCTGTAACTCAGCGCCAACACCACAAAGGCGCTGAGATAGATACTCAGCGGCAGGCGCCAGTTGGGATCGGCGCCACCGGCCTGCCGCGCCATCCTGGAAACCTTCAACTTCAGCAAGCCCGAACTGAACCGTTATTGGATCCACCTGGAGCGACTGGGCCTGATCGAATTGCTGCCGTTTGATCGCATCAAGCTCAGAACCGCGCGCAATTTCTCATGGCACAAAGATGGCCCCATCGAAGCCTATTTCGCCCAGCGCGTGCTACCCGAATTTCTGCAGACCCGCGTCGACCAGCCCGGTGAACAGCGCCATTTCGCCGGCGGCATGCTGTCGCGGGCCTCGGTGCATGCGCTGCACCAATCGATGGGAGCACTGGCGCGCCAACTGAACGATCTGGTCACTCAGGACCTGAAGCTACCAGTCGCGGAGCGCCACGGCGTCAGCCTGTACATGGCGCTTCGGCCCTGGGAATTCTCCGAATTCACCCGTTTGCGCAGGCAGCCGCGCGGCAAGTTCTACTGAACGCGATGGATCGAAGCGACAGACACCCGCGACGGATAGGTGAATCCTGTGCACGCATGTGCGCTAAATTGAGGAGCATGGCGCCAACACTTGCATTATTTTAGTGGGTCGGTGCTTTCCTCGATCGCCAGTTTTCAGCAAGTGCTTGCTTTAACTGGTGCCGGCGAGAGGAATTGAACCCCCAACCGCCTGATTACAAATCAGGTGCTCTACCAATTGAGCTACGCCGGCGCAGGGTGGCGGATTGTACGCATTGCGGCTTGTTGTGGAAAGCCGCTCTGTTGTGTTCGTTGTGGCCGGGTGCGAGTCAAACTGCCACGAGCTGCCAGGCGACGTCAGCGCCCGGCAGGCCAGGCGATGACTTGACGCATTCGGATGGGTTAACGGGCCAGCATTTCGAAATGCTTCAAATCATGGATAGCCGTTTGCTGAGTTCTTCGGCGCTGACGGCGGGGCTGACTAGGTAGCCTTGAAAATAATCGCAGCCGTGCGCTTTGAGGAAGTCCAGTTGGGCTTGGGTTTCTACGCCTTCGGCGAGCACTTCAAAGTGCAGATTGTGCGCTAACGCGATGATCGCGGCGGCGATCTCGGTGCCGCCTTCATGGCTGGGGATGTCGGCGACGAAGCTGCGGTCGATCTTCAGCGTATCGAGTGGCAGGCGTTTCAGGTAGGCCAGTGAGCTGTAGCCGGTGCCGAAATCGTCGATAGCGACACGCACGCCCATGCTGCGTAAGGCAAGCAGGGTGCCGACCACCATCGGGCCGTGCTCCATCAGAATGGACTCGGTGATTTCCAGTTCCAGCGCGTCTGGGTCCAAACCGCTATCGGATAGCACTCGGGTCAGGCGATCAGGAAATTCGGGTTGGCGCAGTTGTCGCGCGGACAAATTGACCGCCAGTCGCAGTTCCGGGTGACTGCCGCGGCGCCAGCGCTGCACCTGCCTGCAGGCGGTTTCCAACACCCAATCGCCCAGTGGACCGATCAAACCGGTTTCTTCGGCAAGTTCGATAAAACGACCTGGAAAAACCAGGGGTTCACCGGGCGGTTGCCAGCGCACCAGCGCTTCAACTCCGATCATCTCGCCGGTTTCGCAGACCAGTAGCGGCTGGTAATAAACCAGGAACTCGCCGCGCGTCAGCGCATGGCGCAAACGTCCTTCCAACTCCAGTCGATCACTGGCGGCGTCGACTAGGCTCGGCGTATAAAAGTGGAAGGTGTTGCGGCCTAAATCTTTGGCGCGATACAAGGCCGCATCGGCGCAGCGCACCAGTTCGGTTGCGGTGCTGCCATCTTCCGGAAACAGGCTGATGCCAATGCTGGCGTCGGCGAAAACTTCGTGGCCGCTGGGCAATCTAAACGGCGCGCTCAAACTGTGCAGCAAGGATTGTGCGACCTCGCCCGCGGCACGCGCGTTGCCGACATTTTCGATCACCACCAGGAATTCATCGCCGCCCAACCGGGCGACCGTATCGACTGCCGGCGCAACTTTCCGAAAGCGCGCGCCGACCGCGCACAGCAGTTCGTCGCCCACTTGATGGCCCAAACTGTCATTGATCGTTTTGAATCGATCCATGTCGACGAACAACAGCGCCAGCCGACCGCCATCCCGCTCGGCGGCCTTGATTGCCCGATCCAATCGGGTTTGCGCGAGCACCCGATTAGGTAAGCCGGTCAGCGGATCGTAATGCGCCAGTTTGGCTAGATCAGCCTCGGTTTGTTTGAGTCGGGTGATGTCGGTGACCACGCCCACGTAGTGGCGCGGTTGGCCGGCGTGATCGCGCACCGTGTTGATCGCCAGCCATTCGGGGAAGACCTCGCCGTCACGCCGCCGGCTCCACAACTCCCCTTGCCAATGTCCATCAAGCACCAAACTGCGCCACATTTCCCGAAAGAAATCCGCGCCGTGGCGGCCAGACTGCAATAAACGCGGATTCTGACCAAGCAACTCGGCTTCGGCGTAACCACAAATCTCACAATAGGCGCGATTCACCGCGATGATTTTGGCGTTTAGATCGGTGACCACCACGCCGTCTTGGGTGCTGTCGATCACCGCTGCTGACAGGCGCAAACGCTCTTCGGCCTGTTTGCGGGCGTCAATGTCCAGCAAGATGCCCACGCGACCGTCAACATGTCCGTCAGCATCAATGCGTTGGCGGCCGACGGAATGCACCCAACGCACCCGCCCGTCCGGCGTGACGATGCGATATTCAACGGACAGCGGCGCACCAGACTCATTGGCTTCAACGATGGTGTCCACCACCCAAACGCGATCGTCTGGATGCACGGATTCCAACCAGCGCTCATAACTGGACTCGTGAATCTCCTGATCCAGACCCAGCAAGCGGAAATGTTCAGCCGACCACACACTGTGGCGCCCCGGTCGCCATTCCCAAGTGCCGGCACCGGCACCTTCTAGCGCCATTCGATGGCGTTGCTCGCTTTCACGCAACATTTCGACCATGCGCGCTTGTTCGATCGCCGCGCCCAGTGCGGCGGCGGTCAAACGCAACACGCGCTCCTCCGATGAGGACCAATCACGCACCCGACGCACGGCATCAAAACCGACAAAACCCCACAGCCGGCCATGTAAATTGACCGGCACTTCAATCAGGCTCTGGATCTGCTGAGTGTCCAGCAAGTTGCGCTCCGCTGCTGGGAATTCACACACCGAACCAGAAACCGTCTGATCTGCGCGAAATAGAGCCAGCCAACGCGGAAATAGGGTTTCGAATGGCAGATTCTGCAAATTGGGATTATCGATCTGCGACGCGATCTCTTCTTGACACCATTCAAAGCGCTGGCTGGCCAGTATTTCGCCACTGCTGGGATCGGCATGCGTCTCAAAGATGTAGACGCGGTCGGCACCCATGCCCATGCCGAGCCGCTCAAGTACGCGCTGCACTAAGGGCGCCAGCGGCACATTTTCGAGTAATGCCGGGACCGTGCTGGCGGCCAACTCCAGGCCCAATTGCGCTTGTTTGCGCTCGGTCACATCCAACAGCACGCCGTTGTAGGCGCAAGGCTGCCCATCTGTGCCCCGTTCGATCCAAGTGTGATCTTCCACCCAGCGCCAGCCAGACTGGCCGTCACGCAGACGGTATTCCTGGCGGAATCGATCCCGACCGACAACGCTGTGCCGCTCGACTTCAACCGCAACCCGCTGCAGATCCTCTGGGTGAATCAAATCGGCAAACAGCGGCTCACCGCGCCGCAACGCGGCTGGGTCAAAGCCCCAGCGCCGCACATTGTCGGAGACCAAATCGACCGGCCAACCGGGCGCAGCAATCCAGCGGAATGCCACCGCATCGGTGCGCAACAGGATTTCCCCCAGCGCAGTTGCGGGATTGACGGCCGCCTTCGTGCGTGCCGAACCTTCGCTTATTTGCATAGCGCCCTCATTTGGCCCAAGTGCCAGAGTCTGCACAATGTTGCCCTCAGGTGAATAGGACTTTCGAAGGCTCTGGCAAGCTCAACTGTAACTTTGGCCTTCCTTGCGAATGTAGCGCTTTGAAACAGCGAGTGAAAGTCGGCAGCTTGCGCGAGGTGCCGCGTGCCCGCACAAACGGCAGTGCCGAATCGACCGCCTGGCACAACAATGCTTCTATATCAAACGGTTGCAGCGCCCTGTGCGGCCCGGACACGAACTGTCCTAGAGGAGAGCAAAAAACGCCAGCGTGAGACGATTATACAGAGGCAACCAACTGGAATTTCTCGTTTCAATTCGCGAATAACGGCAAATCAGAGCGCATCGCGAATTGCCAGACATTGCGGATTCCAGCATAAAGGCCGCTCGCCACCGGGACAGCAACGATGCCTAATTCCTTGCGTAACGCCTGTTTGCTGGTGTGTTTGGCACTGTTCGCGTGTCCTGCGCTAGCGCAACCGCTGCCGCGCGCGTCGGGAACGGCGCTGCGCGCGTTGGTTTGGAACGTATCGCGCGAGCAGTTTTTCGATCAGCAAGTGGGATTCGTGGCGGCGCTCAAGGCCATGGATGCCGATTTGATCATCCTGGACGAGATGCCTGCGCAGCGCGACGCCAACGATGTCGCGGCGGTGCTCAGGCAAGTCGACGGTGCGCAATGGCAAGTGGTGTATGGCAGCAGCGGTCACAACCAGCGCGTGGTATTCGCGATACGCGGGGGTTTGAGCCCGTTGCCCTCCTTCAAGTACCTCGCTTATCCACCGCGTTTTGTGCGCGAGATGAAAGCAATGCCCATGAATCCGCGTCAGCAAGAACAGATAGGTGCTAGCCTGAATGCTGGAATCGGCGCGTTTGCAGCCCTGGCCCACCATGACGGCCGGCGCCTATTGATCGTTGGCGTGGACCTGCAGTGTTGTGGCGATAGTGACGACGCCTGGGAAGAACGTCGACGCCACGTGGAGTCGCGGGTTATCCGCCGCACCCTGGACCAGGCGTGGTCGACGCGCCAGCCGGACGCCGTCATCGTCGCCGGGGATTTCAACGCCGTACGTGGCCTCAAACCCGTGATGTTGATGCAGGGCAGCCGCGCCCGACCGGCGCAGCGCCTGCGCATCGCGCCTGCGCGTCATGCCAACGGAAAAGACAGCTGGACCTGGGACGGCCGCGGCACACCATTCCCGTCCCGGCCGATCGATTTCATGCTACACAGCGCGCAATTGCGCGTGCTGCGCGCACTCGTTTTTGATCCGGAAACAATGAGCGCCGCTGAGCGCCAAGCACTGGGGCTGAGCGCCGAACAGTTCATCCCACTGAGCGCGCATCGCCCGGTGGTGGTCGATTTTGCGTGGCGTTAAGCGCCTCAAACACGCGCTTTGGGCGGCTCCACCGGCGGCTCCAAACGCACCCGCAACATCGCGTCAGCGTAGGCGTAGGCTTGTTTGGCCATGCCATCATTGCTGAGCGGCAGCACGCCTGGGATACGCGGCATCGGGATCAATCCTGACAATGCTTGACCGGCAAACCAGTCACGCAAAGCAACCAAGTCATTGCTTGAAGAAGACGGCGGAAACGAATCAGCAGACATATTTTTAGCCTCGGTGGTAGTCGGAAGTAACAGACGCTTAAGCCTACACCTTTGTCAATTGCGCATGGCGAGCGCTGCGCGCGAGTCAAACTGAGAGGAGCGGCCTGTGGAAGCGAGTCAAACTGAGAGGAGCAGCCTGTGGAAGCGCGCTTGCTCGCGATCCGGACTACGGTGTTCTCATCAGCACCGATCGCGCGCAAGCGCGCCCCCGCAAGAGCTTAAGTCACAGCCGCGCCGCCAGCGCCCTGACCCGCAGCTAGACCACACCACTTTGCCTCGCACCCCGCGCCATCCTGCGCGATACGTCTGTTTCGGATTAGCATGCAGGGTGAAGCATCTACGAAGTTCGATGCGCTCCACTTTTGGACCTGCCGAACGGCTGCGCGCGCTTTAGCCATCCAACTTTTCCATTTTCCCGCATTCACCTTTGCAGCAAGTCACCACGGAGACACAAAGCATGATCCTAGAAACCTCAGTTGACCGCTTCTAAATACCCATAGCACCATGATTCGGTTGGCTTTTCAGCAAATTTCGCTGTTTCACCCATTGGGTGAGTACGCTACGGGGCAGATTGCACCGTTGTGGCGGCGCATGGCTGCGTTGCAACTCGTTGGAATGGAACAACCATT
>CAZLSB010000121.1:10886-12056 GCA_964561825.1 uncultured Xanthomonas sp. | reverse complement strand
GTCCAACAAAGGGTTCAGATCGCGGCTGCGCGCGATCTAACCTTATTCGTTGGACCTAACGCCGCATTAAAACAGCGCCACGTTCATCCAATGGCCCGAGTTGGAATGGTTGATCATCCGAGGAGACATTCAGCCAACTACATTTTATTCGGAGATTAGGATCATGTTTGCCGACCGGAGCGAGATACTGGAAGCAATTACGTCTGTTTAGGGAAGGTGATCTTGGATATGGGTCAAATGCATATAGCCACTCATCTTCAATCTTGAGTGCTAGAATTTCATGTTCCAACCGGCGAAAATGCTTAACACCTAGCACACCAACGCCTCCATAATTAAGGCACTGTGCTAATCGGCCGGTAGATCCTGGGTGCAACGCACTACCTTTTATATATTCCGCCTCCACGGAGAAAGCTCCGAATTTGGTAGACCGAAACTCATTTAACCAACTCGCAATGTAATTAATTGCCAAATCCGACGTTCCTTCGCCATGCTCGTTTGTGTGAAAGATACAATCAATACTCAGCATGTACACACGTTGCAATACCGCGGGCGGGATCTCTCCGCGGTGAAACAAATACACCAAGGCATTGATAAAGGTCGTTGGAACGCAGTCGTAACCAGTTGCCTGAAGGCGAAACGGTGTCTTCATAAGGCCCCCATGAGGTCTAACGCCTGAATTAACCCGAGCGCCAAAGGCGCATTGGGTTGAATGAATTGTTAGCTTTCACTTGCTTCCACGATGTGAGCTGCTCGCTCGTAGAGCTCGTCAAAGGTTATGACCTCTGGCTGAAAAATATTCCGTCTATAGAGTTCAAACGAGCGAAGTTGCTCTTGATTGACACCGTGTTCGCCAGAGAACTGAGACAGGCTGCCAATAACAACAAAGGATTTTGGATGAAAATTGAACACTTCCTCAGCGGTAGGAAAGCCTTCCGGGTCCGTGAGCGATAGCTTGCCAAAGATGGTCTCGCCTGCGTAAGAAACTGTTCCTTGAACCTGCGCAACGGCGCCACTCAGCTCACTGGAGGGCGCCCAACAACCGCCACGATAAGCCGATTTGCTAAGTAGGTCTGTCTTGTGAGTCTTAATTTCTGCAAAGCACAACGTTGAAATTAGTGCCTTTGACTTGAGAAGCGCGTCCACGCGCTTTCCACCTTGCGCCACTTGATA
>CAZLSB010000121.1:0-10876 GCA_964561825.1 uncultured Xanthomonas sp. | reverse complement strand
GTTCCAATCGCTTCTCGTCAAGGCCGGAAGAGTAGACATAGCTCAGCCCATACCCAAAGATCCATGAGTTCTTCTCAAAGAATTTCTGCCAAAGTGATTCGTCCTTGCAGTTCTTCTTTGATTTCACTTCGTTGAAGTAGTCCGGATCGTCCAGCAACCTCTTGAAAATGCCTAGTTGTTTTTTGCGGTAGGCAATCGCAATCACATCGTTTTTGGTAATCGAGTGGCGCAAGACCTCAGCAAAAAGCTCTTCGTTATCTGCGATCAGATTCTTTGCCTGATTAGAAGTCAGAGCGATCTTTCGTAGCTCGGAATCGGAGATGTTTACGGTGCCGCTGTGTTGAAATGCCACCGACTGGATATTGGCCAGAAACTCGCAGAATTTGCCGATCTCGTCACCGACGAATGAAAAACCACTTCCATAGGGCATTCCACTTTCAGACAAGAATTTCTGGACGGTGAGAACGAACACTTGCCTTGTGTCTTCTATGAATTTCGCAGTTATGTACGTAGCGGCGTCGGGCTTCTTGCGTAACACGCACTCGTCGCGCTCTTTGACGTACTCGTAGCCGTCAGCGGATGGAAGCACCTTCGAGGCGATTCTGACCCGCCTTTTATTGTCCCCAAATGCAGGCAGAGACTGACTGATATACGTCTTACCAGGCTTGGGATTTTGGTAGTTGTCCATGATCGCTTAGGTGATTGGTGTGAAAGCTAACGCCATGTTAAGCCGCGCCGGCGGCACAGCTTGGTTGAACGAAGGGCCAGTTCCGGCGTCGGCGTGAACTTATTTATAGTTAGGCCTCGCCCTTGAGTTTACGCAGACTTGCGTGTGCCCGCCGGGTGGCACCGTCTGTGTCAATTCCATGGCTCTCCGAAAAATTATAAATTTCTGAAACTATCAACTTTTTTAGATGCTCAGCTTCAACAAGAAATTTCGACAGCCTCTCTGATACATCGGTGCGGCCTTGAATTGAGTACAGACCTTCAGCGAAGCTATCAAGCGAACGATGTACAAGCCAGTTGCGCTCCTCGGTAAAGCGAGTCAGACGCTCCATGAACATGGGGGACATTACAGAGTAATCTCGTACGTTCTTCAGTGCTATGCCAAGCGTACTACGAGCCCTCTTTGCCAATGCATCCTGAGCCTCGGCCTTTGTGAAAATGCCGGGAGTCTTTAGGTCGATCTTCATCGAGAGCAAGATATTAAGTGCTTCCTCCAGAAATTGGAGCGCACAAATACTCTGGCCAATTAGTCGGTGAATTTCATTTAATTCATCAGGAGTCGGAGTTCGATTCATGCTTCCACGCGAGGCCCAACTGACTATAAATTGGGCTTGGAGATTGTACCGCGCTTCCAGCCCACTTGTAGGAATTGTCTGACAAGCTAGCAAGCATTTTTCCTACAGTCAATCAGTCACTTAGCCTTACGACAAACGGTCTAACGAAACGGTCTAATCCTGCGGCTTTTGGCGAAATCGTTAGGAGGGAACGTGGGTGACGGAAAGATTTTGCGACTGTCGGATGCGATTCGGGCGCGGATTGCGCGCAAAGGGATGGCCAAACGGACCGAAGAAGTCTACGTGGACTGGGCTTTACGCTTTGTTCGTTTCCATGGGCGGCGTCATCCCCGCGAGTTGGGGGCTGCGGAGGTAGAGCAGTACTTGACTCACTTGGCGGTGGTAGGCCAGGTGGCGCCGGGAACTCAAAACCAGGCCCTTGCAGCGTTGCTGTTCTTGTATCGAGAAGTCCTCGGCATTGAGCTTCCCTGGCTGAATGATATCCACCGAAGCAAAAAGCCGCGGCGCCTGCCTGTTGTTCTCACGCGGGACGAGATCCAACGTCTTTTTGCTGAGTTGAACGGCCGCAATGCGCTTATTGCGGGTTTGTTCTATGGATCGGGCCTGCGTTTGTTGGAGGCACTGCGATTACGAGTGAAAGATGTGGACTTCTCGGCCTCACAGCTCGTAATCAGAGATGGAAAGGGCGGCAAGGATCGGTTTGCCCTACTGCCTTTGAAGTTACAGCCCGGACTGCACGCAGCCATTGAGGATGCCAGGGAAATTCACACCCGTGACTTGGCAGCGGGCTTCGGCGTAGTCTGGCTCCCCCATGCACTCGCAAGGAAATACGTATCGGCTTCCAAGGACTTTGGCTGGCAATATGTCTTCCCGGCCGGCCGAAGAAGCGTCGATCGCCGGGACGGTATTGAACGACGCCACCACCTGGTGAGAGCGCGGTGCAATCTGCAGTGAAATCCGCGGTTCGCAAAGCGCACATTGCGAAGCCTGCTTCTTGTCACACGCTACGTCATTCATTCGCAACACATCTGCTTGAAACAGGCCACGATATTCGCACCGTTCAGGAGTTGCTCGGGCATAAGGATGTAACTACCACGCAGATAGACACTCACGTGCTAAATCGGGGACCAATTGGCGTCTTGAGCCCTTTAGATCGCTAACGATTAGTGCGCAATTGCGATAGCGAAGCGATATCCTTTTCGCACTTGCAATGCGCTTCGTTACCTGATCGCAAATCCTTCTGCCCGTAACGCCTCTTTCAAATCAGGTATTTTGATGGCGCCGCTATGAAATACGCTGGCCGCCAGAGCGCCGTCTACGTCGGCGCTCCGAAATACATCAGCAAAATGGGAGGCTGCGCCGGCGCCTCCGGAGGCGATTAAGGGCACGCGGCAGATGGCGCGTACGGCTTGTAATTGCGTAAGATCGAAACCTTGGCGAACGCCATCGACATTCATGCAATTAAGGACAATTTCACCGGCACCTCGTTCTTGTACTTCGACTGCCCAGTCGAGGGTTTGCCTGGCTAATTCGCGTGTTAATGTTGGATCGCCCGTATATTGATTGACGCGGTATTCACCGTCGACTTGCCGGCTATCAATGCCAACGACGATACATTGGGTCCCGAATTCAGTCGATAGAGTATTGATAAGCTGCGGATTTTCTAATGCGGGTGAATTGACTGAAATTTTGTCCGCACCGGCGTACAACACGGCGCGGGCGTCGTCGACGCTGCGAATTCCACCAGCAACGCAAAACGGAATGTCGATGGCGCGCGCCACACGCTGCACCCAATCGCGATCCACGCTGCGGCCTTGGGGGCTGGCGGTGATGTCGTAGAACACCAATTCGTCTGCGCCGTCGTCGCGATAGCGCAAGGCCAAATCAAGGATTTCGCCCATCACCACGTGATCGCGGAACCGCACGCCCTTGACGACTAAGCCGTCGCGCACGTCCAAACAAGGGATGATGCGACGGGCGATCATTGCATTGCCTCCTTCAAGGAGAAGCGACCATCCAACAAGGCTTTGCCAATGACCACACCGGCCACGCCGATGTCTCGCAGGTCGCGTAAATCCTGTAATCCTTGCACACCGCCGGATGCGAGCAAGGCCACACCCGGTGTCTGTGCTTGAAGTCTTTGATATAGATCGACATTTGGACCAGCGAGCATGCCATCGCGGTCTATATCGGTCACCAAAAAATGCCGGAATCCATCCTCTGCAAAGCCCGCTAGCGTGCTTTCGAGTGACACTTTCTCGAGCGTCAACCAGCCGGCGGTTGCCACGCGAAACACGCCCCGCGCGTCTGCCCGCGCATCTAGCGCCAGCGTTAGGCTATCGACGCCATAGCGTTGGCGCAGGTCGCGGACGGTCTCGGGTTCGCGAATCGCCAAACTTCCGACGACCACTCGCGACACACCGGCCGCAATAAAACGCTGAAAATCAGCCTCGCTGCGCACGCCTCCGCCCGCTTGTACGCGCATCGACACCTGCGATGCGATGGCTGCAATAGCGGCCAAATTGGCGCTGTCCCCGGAACGGGCGCCGTCCAGATCGACCACGTGCAGCCAACTCGCGCCTGCATCGGCGTAGGATTTGGCGAGTGCCACGGGATCGAGTTCATAGCGTTGTTCGAGTTCATAATCGCCTTTCTGCAAACGAACGACACGGCCGGCGCGCAAATCAATAGCGGGGAAAATGATCATGCTGCAATTTGCTCCGCATTGAGGTTTAAGAAGTTATTCAACAACTTGGCGCCTACTGCGGCTGAGCGCTCGGGATGAAACTGAGCGCCCATGAAATTACCGCGAGCGACAATCGCCGAAAAACTAATGCCGTGTGTGCAGGCCATAAGCGTGAAATCACTCTCGGCGGCGGCGAAACTATGCACAAAATAGGCGTAATCGCGTTCGCTCAGTCCGTCCACCAAAGGATGAGAGTGGCGCCGCTTTAATGAATTCCAACCCATATGCGGAATGCGCACGCCGGGCGATTCGGGCAGACGCTGGATGATGCCGGGCAACATGGCTAGACAACGCACAGGCGATGAACCCGCTGGCGGATTAACTTGATCGGCACTGCCCTCTAGCGAGGATTCGAACATCAGTTGCATACCCAAACAGATGCCGAGCACCGGTTGGGTTAGCGTAGGTAATAGCGCAGTCAATTGTAGTTTATCGAGTTCTCGCATTGCCGCAGCTGCGGATCCCACGCCCGGTAATAATACCCGAGGGGCGTGGCGAATCTGCTCCCAATCTCGACTGACCGTGACTTTCGCTTGCAGACGCTCCAATGCTGCAACGACGGATCCGATATTGGCAACGCCCGAATCGATAACGACAACCGAGTTCACAACACCCCCTTGGTACTCGGCAGCGTATTGCCTTCACGGCGTAGTGCTTGTCGCAGCGTGCGAGCCACCACTTTGAAGCAGGCTTCAACCATGTGATGTGCGTTGTCGCCGTGCACCGTTAAATGCAGATTGGCGCCGAGCGTATCGCATAAGGATCGGAAAAAATGCGATACCAACTCCGTCGGTAATTCACCTACGCGCTCCCGCGGAAATTGACCTTCAAACTGGAACCACGCTCGGCCGGATAGATCTAATGCCGCTGTAGCTAAGGTTTCGTCCATGGGTAGCGTGAATCCATACCGCGCGATGCCACGTTTGTCACCCAATGCTTGGCGTAGTGCTTGGCCCAGAGCGAGCGCTGAATCCTCCACGGTATGATGCTCGTCGATATGCAGATCGCCGCCGCAAATGAGTGTGAGTCCAAAACCCCCATGTTTGCCGAGTTGTTCTAGCATATGGTCAAAAAAGCCAATGCCGGTTGAAATAAGCGGTGCGGTCTCGGCATCCAAATCGACGATGACTTCGATATGGGTTTCCTTAGTGATACGTTCAATGCGCGCTACACGCGGAGCATCTAACAGCTGGTGGGTAATTTCTGGCCAACTATGCCCCAAGGGACCGCATAGAATACCGGCAACTCCCAGATTCTGCGCAAATTGCATGTCGGTTTCGCGATCTCCAATGACCGCGCTGCGTGAACGATCCCAGCTTGGATCAGCTAGGTAATCGAGCATCATTCCGACTTTTGGCTTGCGGGTATCGCTGGCCTGATGGGCGAAATTTCGATCAATTTTAATCGCCGAGAAATTAATTCCCTGTGAACTCAATAAATGTAGCAGTAGATTTTGTGGCGGCCAGAAAGTATCCTCTGGGAAACTTTCTGTGCCTAAACCATCTTGATTGCTGACCATGACTAACTCGTAACCCGCATCCACTAGGCGCTTGAGCGGCACGATTAAGTTTGGCAGCAATCGAAACTTTTCGAACGAATCGATCTGCTGGTCTGCAGGTTCTTCAATCAGCGTGCCGTCGCGGTCGATGAAAAGAATTTTTCGCATAATTTGCTCGTCTTCTAAATATTGATCAGTTTACGCGCAGTCGCGAATGGGACGCTATGCGGTTGGTGGTCTCGTCAATGCCGCCAAAAATGCATCATTCTCTTGTGGCGTACCGATACTGACCCGAAGGCAATTCGCCAAACCTAAATAATGACTGACGTCGCGCACTATAACGCCTGCGTTAATTAAACCATTCCAGCTTGCTTTCGCATCATCCACGCGAAACACCAGGAAATTGGCGGCACTGGGCCAAACGTGGCGAACCGCCGGATGGGCGGCTAATGCGGCGCTCAATCGTTGCCGTTCGGTTCGAGTTGTCTGTAAATGCTGCAGGCGTGCGATTGTTGCGTCTGCCCCCAATGCGGAAAGCACGGCGGCCACACAAGGCGTAGCGAGTGGATAAGGCGCCATAATGCGACGGATCAGGCTGATGATCGAATTGGCGGCAATTAATGCACCGATGCGCGCGCCCGCCAATCCGTAGGCCTTCGATAAAGTGCGTAGTACCAGCAAATTCGGATACAGGTCCAACATTTGGGTTAAGGACGGCGTATCAGCAAACTCTGCGTAGGCTTCATCGACCACCACCAAGGCACGGCCAGCGACGCCTGCGAGCAACTCGGTGATTTGCGCGATGGGCACGCTTGCACCGGTGGGATTATTGGGCGTACACACGAAAATCAACTTGATCGGATGCACGGTGAGCGCGGCCAACAGCGCTGGCACATCAAGCGCGAAGTCATCAGCTGCACGCAAAGGGACCGATACCACCGCGGCGCCTTGCACAGCGGCGGCGACCGCGTACATGCCAAAGGTCGGCGGTGAAATCAGCACGGCGTCGAGTTCAGCCCGGCAAAATGCACGTACCAGTAAATCGATGGCCTCATCGCTGCCGCGGCCGACAAATAATTGCTCGGGACGCACGCCGTAAATATCGGCCAAACGGTCTAATAATACGGCCGGCTGCGGATCCGGATAGCGGTTTAGGCCGAGCGTATCGTCGCTGAAGGGTGCATACGGCGATTCGTTGGCGTTTAACATCACCGATGCCCTGCCCGCCTCCATGCGCGCTGAGCTGTACGGCTTCAGGTGCCGCAATTCGGGCCGGGCTAAATCGAGTACGTTCATGGCCGACCTTCCAGGGCAATGGCCCGCAAACGGAGTTGCACCGCCAGCGCATGCGCGGTCAGGCCCTCGGCATTGGCGAGCGTGATGGCGGTTGGGCCTATGCCCAGCAAACCTTCGGCGCTAGCTTCTTGCACGGTGACCAGTTTTTGGAAGCTCTGCACAGATAATCCGCTCAAAGTGCGGGCGTGGCCGTAGGTGGGCAGCACGTGATTGGTGCCGCTGGTGTAATCGCCCAAGGATTCTGGCGTGTAGCGACCGAGAAAAATTGAGCCGGCATTTTCTACCGACAGCAGCAAACGACGCGGATCAGCCACATTTAGTATGAGGTGTTCGGGTGCATAGTCATTCGACACCTGCACCGCGCTGTCCAAACTGTCAACCAAAATAGCGCGGCTATGGGTGAGCGCGGCACTGGCTTGCGCGAGGCGCGGAAGTCCTTGCAACAACTCACGCAAGGCTTCATTGACGGATTCGATCAGCGCAGCACTTGGCGTGACCAACAAGGCCTGCGAATCGGCACCATGTTCGGCCTGCGAGAGCAAGTCGGCGGCGACAAACTGCGCGTCCGCCATCGCGTCGGCAATCACCAAAACCTCGGACGGGCCGGCCGGCATATCGATCGCCACACCATTGGGCTCTTGCGAAACCGCCAACTTGGCCGCGGTCACAAAGGCGTTACCCGGCCCGAATACCTTGTCACAGCGTGGTACACGCCGCGTGCCGTAGGCCATCGCGCCGATCGCTTGGGCGCCGCCCAATTTGAATATTTGGCGAACGCCACAGGCCTTTGCCGCGTACAAAACGGCCGGGTCGGCGCTGCCATCGGCGCGCGGTGGCGTGCATAAGACGATTTCGCGGCAGCCGGCCAAGCGTGCTGGCACGCACAACATCAATGCTGTCGAAGGCAAAGGCGCACTGCCGGCCGGCACATACAGACCGACTTTGACGATGGGCAAGGGCAAGCGTTCACACATCACGCCGGGCGCGGTGGAAAGTGCGATTGGCTGCGGTCGTGTTTCGCGGTGGAAACGTTCGATGCGCCTGCGCGAATCATCGATTGCGGTTTTTAACTCGTCGCTAAGCAAAGCCTCGGCGGCGGTAAACTCGGCGTCTGAGACGGCTAAATCGTCCAACTCGCAGCCATCAAAGCGGCGGGTCAGCAGGCGCAGCGCGTCATCGCCGTCGGCGCGCACCTGATCGAGAATGCGACGTACGCCATTCACCAGTTCGGCGCTGCTGCTGCTGGATGGGCGCGCCAGTGCCTCATTGCGTTCGCTGGCGTTGGCATCGGCCCAGGAAATACAGCGCAGCTTCGAAAATATTGAATTCGTGCTCATGCCAGCATTTTCTCCACCGGTAATACCAACAGGTTAGTGGCGCCTGCCCGTTTGAGGTCTTCTAAGTGTTGCCAAGTAATCCCTTCGTGACATACCGCTTGAATAGCCAAACTGTCTGGCGGCGTATCCAAACGCATCACGGTGGCAGGATCGCCCTTGGGCAGCGTTGCCAGTACCTCGGCCAGGTTCTCGCGAGCGACCTGCAGCAATACCAATTTGGATTCGCGCACGCGAATCACGCCATCGATGCGCCGCAGCAGGGAATCGCGCAATTCTGCGCGCTCATCGGCATATTCCTGACGGGAGCCGATTAAGACCGACTGACTATCGAGAATGGATACCGCTTCTCGTAATTGGTTGGCGATGAGTGTTGCGCCTGAAGATACTAAGTCGCAGATCACATCAGCAGTCCCTAAACGCGGCGCGATTTCCACCGAGCCGTTAAGTACGACGATCTGCGCGCTGACTCCATTTGCGGACAGGTATTCACCAAGCAAATGCGGATAGCTGGTCGCAATACGCTGTCCGGCGAGGTCTTGCGGGCCATTGTATTCCTGTTCTTGCGGCACCGCGATGGATAGTCGGCAACGACCAAATCCGAGTTCGCGCAGTTCGACGAAAGCCGCGTCGCCTTTTTTCTCGGCTTCGATGCGATGCTCGCTGGCGACATTGCGACCGACAATACCCAGCTCGCACACACCTTGCGCAATTAAGCCGGGAATATCGTCGTCGCGAACCAATAATAGGTCGATTGGGAAAGACTCACCGAAACAAAATAACTTATCGCGGCTTTGGCGAAACTTTAGGCCACAGCGCGTTAATAGATCCTGCGAAGCCTCGGAGAGTCTGCCGGATTTTTGCACTGCAATTCGTAGCCTGTCTCTGGGCTTGGTCATAGCATGTGATCGGTTAGGAATTTGGAATCGAGATTAAAGAACTTAATGATGCGGTCTGCTTTGCTCACCACATCCCACGATTGAAGTTTTCTACTTTTCAGGGTCGGTCGAAGGCCATGGTCCAGCGCGCTTGAGCCGTTCGGCGGCGAGCGCGTAACCGCCGTGCTCGCCGCTGAGAAAACGCGCGACGCGGCCAATGGTGGTCACACTGACCGCGGTGCGATCGTGGATTTCCCGATAGGCCACCTCGTCTTGCAGATACGGCACCACGCGCCAACGATCGGTTAGGGCTTCCAACTCCGCCGGCGTGGTCAAATCACGCAGAAAGGCGCGCACCTCATCCACACTGCGCAAGGTGAGCAGGCCCTCGCAAAGAAAATCCAGCGGAGTGACCTGACTCACCTCCGGTTGCACTGCGCGTCGTTTCATTGTGTATTAGTGCGTTATTACAATGGCGCGGACCATAGCGGGCCAAAGTAGATTGGTCAATACGCGCAGCGGTGCCCAACGGCTCGTGTGATCGACAGACCGTGCGCCTACTCAACCTACTCCGTGCGCTAGCGCCTTGATTCCGCTGGCTGGCGCCTTCAGCATCAAGCCTATTCAGGATTGGCGGACAGCAAGTTATGAACAGTGACGATATTCGCCTGGTCGAAGTCGGGGCGCGCGATGGCCTGCAGAACGAGCAGGTGGCGGTGTCGACCTTGCAGAAGATCGAACTGATCGAACGTCTGGTCAGGGCTGGTCATCGGACCGTGGAAGCGACCAGTTTTGTCAGCCCCAAGTGGGTGCCGCAAATGGCGGATGCGGCCGAGGTTTATGCTGGAATTGACCGGCAGGTAGGCGTCAGCTATCCCGTTTTAGTGCCCAATTTGCAGGGTTACGAACGCGCACGCGCGGTAGGCGTGAGCGAGATTGCGGTATTCGCGGCCGCATCGGAGGCGTTTAGCCTGCGCAATATCAACGCCAGCGTGGCGCAATCTCTGCAGCGTTTTGCACCGGTGGCGGAACGTGCGCGTGCCGACGGCGTGCGCGTACGCGGCTATGTATCCACCGTGCTGGGCTGTCCGTACCAGGGCGAAGTGCCCATTGCGGATGTGGTGGTTGTCGCTAAAGCCTTGTTTGACATGGGTTGTTACGAAATTTCTTTGGGTGACACGATTGGCGTTGGCACGGCTGGCAAAGCGCGCGCAATGCTCAATGCGGTGGCCGCCGAGCTGCCGATGTCGGCGTTGGCAGTGCATTTCCACGACACCTATGGCCAAGCGCTCGCCAATACTTTGGCCTGTGTGGAAGCCGGGGTGCGCGTGGTCGATGCGTCGGTCGCCGGGCTGGGTGGCTGTCCCTATGCGCTGGGGGCCAGTGGCAATGTGGCAAGCGAAGATGTGGTCTACCTGTTGCATGGTTTGGGCATGCAAACTGGGATTGATCTCAACGCACTGGTTACCACTGGCCGCTGGATCAGCAGTTTGTTGGATCGCGATGACGGTAGCAAAGTCGGGCGGGCGATTCGGCTTTGAGGGCTGCGCTGCGGCGCTGGCAAGTTTTAGTGGAGAGCCACAGCAGCGGAGCAAGCTCCGCTCTACACAAAGATTAGAGAGCGAAAGGCCATAGCAGAGGCGTTTGGACAAATCCAAACCCACGAAAAGCGGCAATGCGCAACCGAGCACCGCGGCTCAATCCATCGAGCTTTGCGCAATAACGACTCTTTGTTCAGGTGCGCTTGGGCAGGATGAAGCCGCGTTGATCTGCGGAGTCGTTCATGAGTCAGCCTTATCGTGCCCTAGTGTGGATGTTGGGTT
>CAZLSB010000120.1:0-12072 GCA_964561825.1 uncultured Xanthomonas sp. | reverse complement strand
AAACACACAAAAGTCTTCGCATGATTTGTCAAGACTGAACTGGTTAGTGACTAGCGGCCTGTCGGGCTTTCCTCGCGAGTGCGCCGGAAGTCCTTTTGGCGATCGTTTTCTACGCACTCTCGGATTGATTTTGAAGGCTTGGGCTCTACTTTCGAGTCTGCGCTATGCCAAAAGGCCGTCCGGCCCTGCGGGTTGCGCGTCGCAACGGCGTCTGCGCTGCGACCCCAACGGAAGAGCCATTGGCTGCGCGCCGCGCCTTGCAGCCGCTTAAGCCACACAACGCATCTCACGCGCAAAGTCCGACAGGCTGTAGGTTCAAAACGGAAAAAGCATGGCCGATCTACTAGAAACGATTGAAGTCGAAACGGGCGCCGCGCCGCGCTACTGCGTCATTTGGCTGCATGGGCTGGGTGCCGATGGCCATGACTTTGAGCCCATCGTGCCGGAGTTGGTGCGGCGCAACTGGCCGGCGCTGCGTTTTGTGTTCCCGAATGCGCCGGTGCGGCCGATCACCGTGAATGGCGGTATGCGGATGCGCGGCTGGTACGACATCGGCGGCGTGGACATCGCCCACAAGCAAGATGCCCCTGGCGTGCGCAGCTCCATCGCGGCCATCGAGCAATTGATCGCGCGTGAAAATGTGCGCGGCATTCCGGCGCAGCGCATCATTCTGGCGGGATTTTCGCAGGGCGGTGCGATCGCATTGGCGGCGGGTCTGCGTCGCCAACAGCCGCTACTTGGTTTGGTGGCCTTGTCGACCTATTTGCCACTGCATCACACCTTCCCTGCCGAGGCCGCGCCGGAGAGTTTCGCGGTGCCAATTTTCATGGGACATGGGCGGCATGATCCGGTGGTACCCGAATCCTTGGGTTTGATGAGCCGCGACTGGATTCGCGCCCTGGGCTGCCCAGTTGAATGGAAAAGTTACCCGATGCCACACTCCGTGTGCGCCGAGGAAATCCGCGATTTGGCCTTGTGGTTTGAGGCACGCTTGAGCGGGTGAAAACGCACAGGCGCTTGATCTACACCGCCACGCCGCGCACCATCACGCGTTTGCCGTAGATGTGTTGTTCGTAGCCGTCCTCAGGCGGTGCCACCAACGCGACGTCTTTGAAGCCGATTTTGCGCATGATCCACAGCAGGCCCTCGGTATCGGGGGCCAGACAAATGCCTAAAGTGGAGGCTTCGGCGCCGTGGGTTTCTTCGGTTTCGTCGATGATGCCAAAGCTGCCTTTCAGCGGTCGCACAAAACGATAATTGCCCCAGTCGACAAAACCACGCATGCCCGGCACCACCTGCGTTTCCACCAGACATAGACCGCCCGGTTTAGTGAGGGCGCGCGCCCGGCGCAAGGCGCCGATCGGGTTTTCCAAGTGGTAGATCAGGCCAAAACACAACACCAGCGGATGCGTGCCGAAGCGCTCTGGCGTGGTGTCATGCACATCACAATGTTCGATGTTGATACGTTCGGCCAAACCCATCGCCGCGAGCACCGCGCGCGCATCGGCGACATGTTCATCGCGTGGCTCAATGCCGGTCACCCGTTGCACGCCTTGTTCGATCAACTTCCACGAGAACCAGCCTTGGTGACAGGCTAGATCCACCGCGCTGGCGATGTCGGTGCTACCGAAATGCTCACGCATCGCATGCGCCATCATCGCCAAACGCGTGGTGTGCACCGCTTCCAGCGCACCGTCGTGGTAACTACGCGTGACCGCGCCACTTGGCAGCAAAAAACGATAAAACCATGTTTTGGCGAGCAGTTCAGTTTCAGTCATTGGGGGGGTCGGAAGTTAGCGAACAAGGTGGCATGTGAACGCGCAGAGCGGCATTGGTTCCCGCGGTGCGCTCCGGCCCGCACTCTGATCAGCTAATCTTTCGCGTCTTGCTGCGGAGGGCTGTCGATGCGTTGGCTACTGGTTTTCTGTTGGTTTTGTAGCGCCGGACAGGCGGCGCAGCCGATTGCGCTGGCAATTCACGGTGGCGCTGGCACGATTGACCGCAGCGTATTGGGTGAGGCGCAGGAAGCGGCCATTCGGGCCGATTTGGAAGCCGCGTTAGATGCCGGATATACGCTGTTGAATGAGGGAGGTGCGGCACTGGATGCGGTCACCGCGGTGGTCACGCTGCTGGAAGATTCGCCGCACTTCAATGCCGGTAAGGGCGCGGTGTTTAACGCCGACGGCAAAAACGAGTTAGATGCGGCGATTATGGATGGCGTCGGCCAGCGCGCAGGTGCGGTGGCGGCGCTTACGCAGATCAAAAACCCGATTTTGCTGGCGCGCGCGGTGATGGAGCGCTCGGTGCATGTGATGATGATCGGCGCAGGTGCGCAAGCCTTTGCGCGTGAGGTGGGCATTGCCTTTGTCGAGCCCAGTTACTTCCGCACCGAGGGCCGCTGGCAGCAATATCTGAAAGCCAAAGCGGCGGCGCTCAGTCCACGCGCGGCGCTGCCGGTGTCTAACTACTTTGGCACGGTCGGCGCGGTTGCGCTGGATCGCCAGGGTCACTTGGCGGCAGCGACGTCTACCGGTGGCATGACGCTGAAAAAATACGGCCGTGTGGGTGACGCCCCGATCATCGGCGCCGGCACCTGGGCCGACGATCAATGTGCGGTATCGGCCACCGGCTGGGGCGAATTTTTCATCCGCTTGAACGTCGCCCACGACATCTGCGCGCGGGTGCGCTACGGCGGCGTGACTTTAAGCAAAGCGGCTGACACGGTGGTGTTAGAGCGCGTCCCGGCACTCGGTGGCGACGGCGGCGTGATTGCCTTGGACTCCAAGGGTCGCGTGCACATGCCGTTCAATACCAGCGGCATGTACCGCGCGGCTATCGATGGCCGTGGCAAGCGCGTCGTGGCGATCTACCGCGAGCCCGCACCCAAGGCACCCAACAAGTGATCCACATCGGCGATGTGATGCGCGGCCGTCAGGCTGATGCGCAGGCGTGCGCTGCCGATCGGCACGGTCGGCGGGCGCACCGCGGGGCAATAACAGCCGGCGGCTTCCAGGCGCTGCGCCAGATTGAGCGCGGCGGCGCTGTCGCCGATCAGTAATGGCTGTATCGGTGTGGCCGATGGCAGCAAAGACCAGCCCTGGTGCAAGGCGCCGGCTCGAAAATGGCCGATCAGCTGCTGCAGATGCGCCCGCGGTTCGTCAGCGGCGCGCGCCAGTTCGACTGCCACGCATAGCACCTGCGCCAAGGCCGGCGGCAACGCCGTTGTGTAAATGTAGGTTCGCGCGCCATTGATCAGCGTATCGATCAACAACTCGCTGCCGGCAATGAATGCGCCAAATCCACCAAGTGCTTTGCCGAGCGTGCCCATCAATACCGGCACCTCAGCGGCTTGCAGACCGAGCGCCGCACAAGCGCCGCGACCCTGCGGCCCGAGCACGCCCAAGCCATGCGCCTCATCCACCATCAGCCAAGCATTTTCTCTTTGCGCGAGCGCGGCTAATGGCGCCAGCGGCGCGATATCGCCATCCATACTGAATACGCCATCGCTGACCAGCAGTGCGCGGCGCTGCGGCGCGCACCTTAACAAGCGCGCCGCGTCTTGCACATCAAGGTGTTCATAACGCTGCAAATCAGCGCCAGCCAAGCGCGCGCCGTCCAATAAACAGGCGTGATTTAAGCGATCTTGCAGGCACAGATCGTGACGCCCGAGCAGCGCAAACAAGCTGCCGATTGCCGCCATATAACCGGTCGAAAACAACAGCGCGCGCGGGTAACCCAGCCAGTTAGCCAGCGCGGCTTCCAGTGCCGCGTGTTCTTCTCGATGGCCGCCGAGCAAATGCGATGCGCGTGCGCCCACCGTCGCCGCGCCGCGTAAGGCTTCGAGCAACTGCGGATGCTGCGCTAGGCCCAAATAATCGTTGCTGCCAAAATCGATCAACTCACGCCTATCGATCACAATGCGCCCAGCGCGCAAGGCCTGCGCGGTGCGCAAACGGCGCTGCAAACTGCCCGTCAAACGCTGCGCCTGCTGCTGCAACAGGCGATCAGCGAAGGCGGGGCGGTTCATGCTTACGGAATGATGGGTGAGAGCGCGCGGTCTTGCCTTGCTTCGCTGTTCACGAGCGCATCATCAGGTGCGGCCATCTGCGCGCCCAAACCAAACAATCCCAAACGCTCCAGCAAACGCTGATCGGCTTGCGCTTGCGGGTTGCCGCGGGTGAGCAGTTTTTCGCCATAAAAAATCGAATTGGCGCCAGCCATAAAACACAATGCTTGCAGTTCGTCGTTCATCCCTTCGCGGCCGGCCGATAGCCGCACGACCGACGCTGGCATCGCGATACGGGCGACCGCAATGGTGCGCACAAATTCGAAAGGATCAAGCGCTGCAGCGTTGGCCAGCGGCGTGCCCGGCACGCGCACCAGCAGATTGATCGGCACCGATTCCGGGTGTTTGGGCAAATTGGCCAAAGCCTGCAGCAGGCCAATGCGATCCTCGCGCACTTCGTCCATGCCGACAATGCCGCCACAACAAACCTTCATGCCGGCATCGCGCACCGCGCCCAGCGTTTCCAGGCGGTCTTCAAAGCGCCGCGTGCTGATGATGGTGCCGTAATACTCCGGGCTGGTATCCAGATTGTGGTTGTAATAATCGAGTCCCGCGGCCTTCAAACGCTGCGCCTGCTCGCCGCGCAACATGCCGGCGGTGACGCAGGTTTCCAGACCTAACTCGCGCACCGCTTGTACCATCTCGATGACCGCATCTAGATCTTTGTCGCGCGGGCTGCGCCACGCCGCGCCCATACAAAAGCGTGTCGCACCGGCGGCTTTGGCCTGCGCGGCGTGCTCGCGCACCACGTCCAAGGGCAGCAGGCGTTCCACTTCCAAGCCGGTTTTGAAATGCGCGCTCTGTGGACAGTACGCGCAGTCTTCCGGGCAAGCGCCGGTTTTAATCGACAGCAGCGTCGAAATCTGCACCTCTCGCGGATCAAAATGTGCACGGTGCAGACCCGCCGCGCGAAAAATCAAATCAAGTAAGGGCAGCTCAAACAAGGCCGCCAACTGTGCGCGCGTCCAATCGTGGCGGATGGTGTCCATGGGTCTTTGTCAAAGCGATAGAGGGGCGTGATTCGACGGCAAGCGCGGCGGCGAGTCAACCACTGGCGCGCTAGACTTGCGGATGAGCTTACGCAGCGCCCTCGCCTCCATCCATCGTTTGGCCGATTCCTTGCTGGCCCCGGCCTGCGTGCTGTGTGGGGTGGAGGCGGCCGGCGCGCGCCTGTGTGAGCACTGTGTTGCGCTGCTGGCGCGTCAGCAAACGGCCTGTGCGCGTTGCGCCGAAGCTTTACCGATGGCCACGCCGCTGTGTGGCAAATGCCTGCAACGACTGCCAGCGTTTGACGCCAGCTGGGCCGCGTTTGTTTATCGAGCGCCATTCGATCATCTGCTGCAGCGCTTCAAGTTCAACGCTGCGCTGGCCGCCGGGCGTGCATTGACACCCAGCGTTGCTGTCGCACTGCGCGAGCATCTGGCTAAGCGCGTGGAGGCGCCACCGCTTGCCTTGTTGCCCATCCCGCTGCACCGCTCGCGCTTGCGCTCGCGTGGCTACAACCAAGCGCTGGAGCTAGCGCGTGATTTGGGCGATCAGCTCGCGCTGCCGGTGTTGAGCGATGCGCTGATCCGTGTGCGAGCCACCGCGCCGATGCCCGGCTTAGACTTAGCCGCGCGGCGCGCCAATGTGCGCGGCTGCATGGCGATCAAAGCCCAGCCGCTGCCGGTGCGCATCGCGTTGATCGACGATGTGATGACCAGCGGCTCTACGCTGAACGAAGCCGCCAAGGTGTTGAAACATGCCGGCGTCGCGTGGGTGGAGTGCTGGGCGCTGGCACGCAAACCTTGACGGTGGGCGTTCACTGTATGGGGCCAACTGCAAGTCAGCGATCCGGATCGCCTCCGGAGCGCCGAGTACTTTGCTTTGCCCCGATGCGGCGCGCAACAGCGCCAACGGCGCGTTATGAAGGCTCAGCGCAAAGCGGGCGCTCTTGACTTGCCACCTCCACAGCTCGCTATTACACTGCTGCTTCGGACGTCTATACGTCTATTGAGAAGCGCTTATGACCCTGATTCAATTGCGACATCTGATCGCCATCGTGGATGCTGGGCTGAATTTGACGGTCGCCGCTGAGCGTGTGCATGCGACGCAACCAGGCTTGTCCAAACAACTGCGTGCACTGGAAGACGAACTCGGTTTTCCGGTGTTTTTGCGCAACGGTAAACGCTTGACCGGTTTGACCGAACTAGGCGCCGAAGTGGCGGCGCGCGCACGGCTGATCATTGATCAGGCACGCAGTATTCGCGCCTTTGCGGCCAATACGCGCGCCGAAACGCAGGGCGAATTGCGGCTGGTCTGCACCCATACGCTGGCGCGATTCGTCTTGCCGGAAGCCTTGGGCGAATTGCGCCGCCGCTACCCGCGCGTGCGCTTGGCGATCGAAACCACCGATCCGGCGCGCATCGTCGAAGCACTGGGCAGTGGCGATGTGGATGTCGCTTTGTCCAGCAGTGCCGGCCTACCGCCAGAGAGCGGCTTGGCGGTGCCGCTGTTTCGCTGGCGACGCGTTGCCTTGGTGCCACAAGGCCATGCACTGGCGAGCCGCAGCGTGCTGCGCCTGGCCGATATTGCCAGCTATCCGCTGTTGGTCTACCCGTCCACCGTACGGCCGGGTTCGTCGCTGGCCGAGGCCTTCGCCGATCAAGGCCTTACGCCAGATTACGCGGTGACCGCCAGTGACGCCGAGCTGATCCGTACCTATGTGGAAAACGGCATTGGCATTGGCATCGTCGCCGATTTAGCCACACGTGGTTTGCCACCCAGCGTGCGCGCCATTCCGTTGGAGTTGGCGGTGGCGCCGTGCACCACGTTTGCATTGTTGCCGGCCAATCGGGTGCCGCGCGATTACACGCTGGAATTGCTGCACGGCCTGGCGCCGCAGTTGGAATTGCCGTCGCTACGCCGCATATTGGCTGGTCTGGAGCCGGCCAAATTTGCCGATCCCGGCTGGTTTATCAACAGCGAAGACAATGCAGCCAAGCGCGCGACGGGATAGGTCAGATCGGCGCCACCAGGCACCACTCATTGCTACCAAACAATCCGATTGCGTCCGCCCTGTTTGGCGGCTTTGAGCTTGGAATCGGCGTTTTCTAAGGTGGCCGCCGCGGTTTTTAGCTCCGGGTTCCACAGCACCGCACCGAGGCTGACGCTGGCGCTGCGGCTTTGGCCTTTGATGAAAAACTCGACGTTGGCGATCGCCGAACGCACCGAGTTAAGCAGCTTTTCACCTTCTTCTTGATCGGTTTCCGGCAACAAAGCAGCAAACTCTTCGCCCCCGTATCGACAGACCAGATCTTCTTCGCGTAAACCTGCTTTGAGCGCTTTGGCGACCTGCTTGAGCACGTCATCGCCGGCGGCATTGCCCCATTCGCGATTAATTTTGGCCATTTCGTCGACATCGACCAAAGCCAGCACAAAGACGCGATTGCGGCGTGTGCTGCGCGCGATTTCTTGATCTAAGGATTGCTCAAAAACGCGCCGTTGCGACAGGCCAGTGAGTTGATCGTGGGTGACCAAGTCAAAGAATTCACTTTGCGCAGCGTGATCGACATCGCGCTCCTGGGTGAACTGCACGACGATGCCACCGACCGTAATGAAATCGCCGTCTTTCAATCGGGCTTCCACGACTGGGCGATCATTCAGATAGGTTTTGTTGGTCGAGTTGAGGTCGCGCAACCAGAAGCCGGAGTTATCGCGCCACACACGGCAATGCAGTCGCGAGATCGCCCGATTGAGCAGTCGAAAATCACAATCCGCGGAACGCCCAAGGGTCACTGGGACGTCAGCCAGTTTGAGCCGCCGACCCTGGCTTTCACCCTGGGTCACGGTAAGGTACGCGCTGCTTTTGGTCGCAATCGCCTCTGCCAATTTGGCAAGGCTGCCGCGCTGTGTGGTCAGCGTATCGAATTCGCGTTCCGCCATGGGCTGATTGCGTTGTGGGGCCATCTAGGGTGAACGGAATTGTAGTCCCTCAGGGGACATTTGCCGCAAGCGCAATATGTAGTTTGGGCTAAGGCGCAGCCGTGCCCAACTCATTAGGAAGGATGTTGGGCACGCTGCGCGTAGCCCAACCTACGCCGACAGGCTTATCAGGCGCTGCGCCGAGCTCGCTCCGGCAGCAGCGCGCGCGGCGCGGCCTGCAATTGTTCGACGACTGCTTTGATATCGGCCAACACGGCGGCGGCGGTGATCCGCACGCCAGCACCGGCGCCGGCAATGACGATTGGCGCATCACCTTGAAACTCACTGCGCAAGACCACGCGATTCTCGGTGCCACGCGCGCCGGCCAGCGGGTGATCATTGGGCAACAGCGCCATGCCGATGTAGGCGCCTTGCGGACGACTAAAGTGGGCACGGTAAACCCAGCGTGAGTTAGCGGCACGCGCGCTCTGCATCAAATTCAGCCAATCGCGTTCGTGCAGTTCTATCGCTTCCTGCCAGGGCAGATCGCTGCGCAAGCGCAACAGCGGTTGCAACGCGATCTCACTGCATTCGATATCAAAACCCGCTTCGCGCAACAAAATAGTGAGCTTGCGCCGCACATCCAGGCCGGACAAATCGCTGCGCGGATCCGGTTCAGCCAGACCAGCATCCACGGCTTCGCTGAGCGCAGTGCGCAAGGTGGCGCCCTCTTGCGTGCGCGTCAGCAGATAGCCGAGCGTGCCCGACAGACTCGCTTCAACGCCCACCAGCCGATCTCCCGCCGCGCGCAAGCGTCGGATGGTCGACAGAATCGGCAAGCCGGCGCCCACCGTGGCAGACCAGGCGGCCGGCGTATGCGCGCTGGCGACTCGAATGCGGTTGTAGTCGCGCGCCGCGCCGGCAAAGGCGATCTTATTGGGCGTCACCAGCGCCACCCCAGCCTCTAACAAACGCGCGCTGTGCGCCGCAATCGCCGCGCTGGCGGTGCAATCCACCAACAGCGCCGGGCGCTCAATGGCGAGTAGTTGTTCAATCAACGCTTCGGCATTGCCTGCGCCGTGCGCCTGCAGCCGAGCGGCGGCCAGTCCCAAGGGCAGACCATCGGCTGACCAAAGCGCGGCGCGCGAGTTGGCAATGCCGAGCAACTGCACGGGCATATCGAGTTGCGGTTGCGCCAACAGCTGCAACAATTCTTGGCCGACGCGACCGGTCGCGCCGATCAACGCCAGGGCAACGCCGCCGCGCGAATTTGGCGTGCGAGTCGCTAAGCGCGTCACGCTGGCATCAATGAGCGCTTCATCTCGAAACGCCACCAATAGCGGATCGATGCGCGCCGCATCGACCAGAAAACCGTCGTGACCGTAAAGTGTTTCGATCTCCAGCAGACGACCGCGCGGCAATGCCTTCGCCAAGCGCGCTTGTTCGGCTGGGTAGTACAACTGATCGCTATCCAGCGCGATCACCAACGCCGGCTGGGTGATCTGCGCCAGCGCGGTTTCCGGTGCGCCGCCATCCGCAGCATCGTAGCGATTCATCGCCTCGGTCAAGCGCACATAACTCTGCGCATCAAAGCGTTTGACCAGTTTGTCGCCCTGATAATCCAAATAGGACAACACTTGCGGGTGACCATCCTCGCGCAGCGCCCGACCGAAACGACGGTCCAGTTCGGCGGCCGAACGATAGGTCAAATGGCCCAGTTGACGGGCCAGCGCGAGCCCCTCGACCGGACCATCGTGTTCGGGATAATCACCGCCGCGGTAGTTCGGATCGCGGCGGATGAACTCGCATTGCAGGCGCGCTTGCGCTAAGGCCTGCGGCGGCTGCCGCCAACTACCCGCAATGATGCAGATGCGTTGCACGCGCGGATCGCGGCGCGCCCATTCAAGCACCTGGAAACCGCCCATCGAGGCACCGATCACCAGTTCAATCGAGCGGATGCCCAAATGATCCGCCAGCTTGCGCTGATGCTCGACCAGATCGCCGATCGTCAGTTCGGGGAAGCTGGCGGCGTAGCGTGCACCGCTGTCCGGATTGATCGAGGTTGGACCGGCGCTGCCGTAACAGCTGCCCAGCACATTGGCGCAGACGATGAAATGGCGCGTCGGATCAAGCGTGCGCCCCGGCCCAAATGCACCCGGCCACCACGATTCCACGTCACTGGATGCGGTCAGCGCATGGCAAACCCACACCACGTTATCCGCCGTGGCATTCAAGCTGCCCCAGGTTTGGTAGGCCGCCGTTGCACCGTTCAGCATGGCGCCGCTCGCCAAGCGCAAAGCTTGCGTCGGGGTGTAGCGCTGCACGCTGGCTGGGATGTGATCGGTGTGGGACATGGCGGCTCAGCTATAGAAAGGGGCAAAAGTAAGTGCGTGGGCTGCGCCCAGCGTGGATCAGGCTTCCATCGCGGTGGCGAAGTCGGCGATGATGTCTTCGATGTGTTCGATGCCCACCGATACGCGCACCAAACCGGCGCTGACACCGGCGCTTTGTTGTTCGGCATCGGAAAGCTGCTGGTGCGTGGTAGACGCCGGATGGATGACCAGCGTTTTGGCGTCGCCGACATTGGCCAGATGGCTGGCTAACTTGAGCCGGTTGATGAAAGCTTCGGCGGCCGCTTTGCCACCCAGCACTTCAAAGGTGAATACCGATCCAAAGCCGTGGCGCAGATACTTCTTGGCGCGCAAATGACTGGGATGGTCGGTAAAACCCAAGTAATTCACGTTGCTAATTTGCGGATGCGCGCGCAGCCAGTGGGCTAGCGCATTGGCGTTTTGAAGATGTCGCTCCATCCGCAAGCTCAAGGTTTCCAGGCCTTGCAGCAGCAGAAAGCTGTTGAATGGCGACTGCGAAGGTCCAAAGTCGCGCAAGCCCTCAACACGCGCGCGAATCGCAAAAGCGATATTGCCAAAGGGACCGTCTTTGCCAAACACCTCCCAAAATTTCAGGCCGTGATAGGCCGGCGACGGCTCCGTGAACAGCGGAAACTTGCCGTTGCCCCAATCAAATTTGCCAGAATCGACAATCACGCCACCGATGCTGGTGCCGTGCCCGCCAATCCATTTGGTGGCCGACGCGACCACAATATCGGCGCCGAAATCGATCGGTCGCGCCAGATAGCCGCCCGCCCCGAAAGTGTTATCGACGATCAGCGGGATGCCGTGTTCATGCGCAATCTCGGCAATCCTCTCGAAATCCGGCACATTATTGCCAGGATTACCGATGGTCTCGACATACAGTGCTTTGGTGTTGGCATCGATCAGCTGGCGAAATGCTTCCGGATCGTCGCCATCGACGAACTTCACTTGGATGCCCAAACGCGGCAAGCTGACCTTGAACTGGTTGTAAGTACCGCCGTACAAGGAACTGGTCGACACGATGTTGTCGCCGGCCTGCGCGATCGTGGCGATGGTGAGGAACTGCGCGGCCTGACCCGAACTGGTCGCCAGCGCCGCAACACCGCCTTCCAGCGCAGCAATCCGCTGCTCAAAGACGTCGGTGGTCGGATTCATGATGCGCGTGTAGATGTTGCCAAATTGCTGCAACGCAAACAGCTTGGCGCCATGCTCGGTCGAGTCGAAGGTGTAACTGGTGGTTTGGTAGATCGGCACCGCGCGCGCATTGGTGCCCGGCGCTGGTGTTTGCCCGGCATGCAATTGCAAGGTCTCGAAACGATAGTTGTTGGCGCTGCTCATGGCTCTCTCACGGATGTCTGGAAGTATAGATGTTTAGACGTCTAGACGTCTGTTGGAAGGAAGCCTAAGCGGGCCGGCGGTCACAAGTCAAGTGGCCGGTGAACGGAGTTATTTGATGGTGTTGGTGCCGAAGCGTCCAAGGCGCGGGACTGCCGACTGGATGTCCCAAATCAACCGTAGTGCAAGTTTGGGGTCGCGCTCCGCGGGGATGCGCGTCTACCACGGCAGGGCGGCCCGTGGGGATTTGGGCCTAATCTTGTGGCATTGAGAAAGGCTCTGAGCAAGTCAGAGCTTCCCACGCAGCCTACGGTGCGGGTTTGAAACGTCCTTTGGCAGCGCCTATGGCGCGTATTTGCCCTCAAATTTGTCGCGCAAACGCGTGTGTTTGGA
>CAZLSB010000119.1:8584-12080 GCA_964561825.1 uncultured Xanthomonas sp. | reverse complement strand
CCGCCGGGCGATCGGGCTGTGTATACACCGCCACGCACGACGCGTCGCTGGCCAGCAGCGCATCCAGGCAAGGCAGCGCAAATTCCGGCGTGCCGGCAAATACGACGCGCAAACTCATCCCGCGGCGCGCGTCGGCGTCTGTTGCCGATGGCGCTTGTCCATTTTGCGAGCCACCAGTTGGCGTTTCAGCGGCGACAAATAATCGACAAAAACCTTGCCAGCGAGGTGATCCATCTCGTGCTGAATGCACACCGCCAACAGACCCGACGCATCCAGGCGGAACGCTTCACCGTGCCGATCAAGCGCTTCTACAATGACCCGTTCGGCACGCGCGACATCGGCAAACACGGTCGGCACTGACAGACAGCCTTCCTGGCAGGTCTGGCTACCTTCGGTTTCGACGATGCGCGCGTTGATGAACACCAGCGGCTGATCTTTCTCTTCGCTGACGTCCATGACAATCAATTGCTGGTGGAAGTCGATTTGCGTCGCCGCCAGACCTATGCCCGGCGCGTCGTACATCGTTTCGAACATATCGTCAATCAGGCGCTGCAAAGCGGCGTCAAAGCGCTCCAGCGGTTTAGCGACTTTACGCAGCCGCTCGTCGGGATATTCCAGGATGGGTAAGAGTGCCATGTCTTATCAAATGGGGGCGGCGTTGCAGTAGAACAATAGGGAATCGCCCGTGCGGTGTCCTGCAACGAAGGTGAACTATTTTCGCACTTCCCGCCAAGAATGGATGGATTTGTATAGCAGACCGATTTTAAACCTGGCGCGTAGCTCGTTCAGCCTGGCGGCGTAGCCGCGAGGCTGAATGAGCAGCACCGATTCAGCGCCGACATAGCCGCGAGCCAGTGGTGGATGTGCAACGCCGTGGGCTGGGCCGAATATCAGCGTGTCGCGACGGGCCCGCGCCCACCACGCACACGCGAGTGCCCGGCACCATCGTGCAATCGCCGTCAGCGTTCGATATGCCGTCATCGCGAAATATAAAGCGGTGCCGCAAGCGCATGTCGGCCAAAGTGGTGGACGTGGTCGGCGGATAGCGCCAGGTGGACAAACCGCGATGCGTGGCGCTAACAAATGCCTCTGCGTCGGCCGGTGCCTCTATGGTCTGGATATCAATTACCCGGCCATTTGCATCAACCCCATAACTCACTTCGACGGCCAAAGTGCTATCTGCAGGTAGTCGCTTGCCCTTCGGAAACAGCGGCGCAGAAAAGCGGATGGGCGCAGGTTCATCGCCTGCAGCCGCCGTTGTTAATTGCCCGCTGGGCAGCGACTCGTTGGGTAGAATCGCAACTGGCGCGAGCTCCATTGGCGCCGTCATTATGGGTAAGGGCAGCGGCAGCGCATCAACCACTGGCGTTGGCGTCAGCGCCTGGGAAACCGGCGCCGGCGCCGGCGCAGTCGTCGGGGCTAGCTTTGCCCTGCCCAGCGGTGGCAGTTGCGCTTGCCAAGCGTAACGAAGCGCGGATGTTCCTCGATCGATTTCAGTGCGACCGAATAGATCGGCTTGTGGCAAAGAAATGTCGCGTGGTCCAAAGCCCGGCTGAATTTGCAGGCCACCGCTCACCAGCGTAGCGATCAAACTTAAGAATAGGGCCGGTAAAACGAGCTTTTGAAAAGCGCCACGATGATTGGGCGCGCGGCCGGCAATGCGCTGCACCCGCCACAATAAGCCGCCTGCCACCGCGCTCGGCGCCAACAGAGGCGCGTCGTGGCGATTTTCTTCCAGAGACAGCAGCGCTCGGGTGTAATCGCCTCGGCCTCCGGCAAACGCGACCACCATATCGTCACAACAGGCCTCGCGCAGGCGCCGCAACTCTTCGCTCATCCAACGCACCGCCGGATGAAAGAACAGCAGCACTTCCAGCGCAATTTGCAACCAGTTGACCAGATAATCGGCACGCCGCAAATGGGCGATTTCATGCGCCAATATGAGGCGCAATTGCGGCCACGGCATGCCAGTCACAACGGTCAATGGCAACACGATCACCGGTGAAAAATGTCCGATCACAAACGGCGCGCGGGCCAGCGCCGACGACACCACGGTGATCGAACGACCGACGCCAAAATGGCGCGCCAAATCGACGACCGAATCGACCAATTGTGGCATTACCACGCCCGCGGCCACCAGCCGGCGCAGCGCCAACTGACTGCGCAACAGCCCGCTGCCGATGACAATGACGGCCGCCGCCCACAGCAACACCAAAAAAGGTAACAAAGGCTCAATGGCGCTGGAAATCTCCTCTTGCGCGCGCGGTGTCACGCTGGTTGAAGTCTCAAACGGCACCGGCAGGGCCGCATAAGCTGCAGCAATAGCCTGCTGGTCCGCGCCGCCACGCACCCGCTCCAACTCATGCACAAAAGCCGCAAGCAAGAGCAACACCAGCCCCAGCAAACAGCACAAGCCCCACGCATAGGCCGATTGCGGCGCCTGGTTGCGCAAGCGCGCCGCCGGGATCGCATAGGCCAGCGCCGCTAACGCGCCCAACCAAATGGAGTGGATTAAGGTCCAGCCAATGGCCTTAACGACCAGATCGACGGCGTCCATCAAGTGCGCTCCTGCTCGATGGTCTTCAACAACTCGCGAATCTCGGCCAGTTCCCGGTCATTGGCCTGCGCATCATTGCCCAAGGCTTGCAGCACCAGACGCGTCGCTGATCCGTTAAACAATTTGGAAATCAATGCACCGACAAACACCCGCTCAGTGGCCTCACGCGACACGGTGGCCGCAAAGCGATGTGCGCGTTGCGATTCATCGCGGATCACCAAACCTTTGCCGTGCATGACTTGCAGCAGCTTCAAGGTGGTCGTGTAGCCCGTTTGCCGATCACTGGTCTGCAGCGACTCATGAATATCGCGCACCGTGCACGGCCCGCGATCCCACATCACTTTGAGTAGTTCGATTTCCGCTTCGGTGGGTTTTTGTAAATCGTGCTTGCCCATGGGCACTCGTCTCCGTGTGTTTGGCAACAACAACGACGACGACTATCGTAGCTGGTTTCGTGAGGATTGAAAACGCGTATATGCTGCGTTTGTTGACATAGTACGAAGAGAGTCGTAGTTTTGAGTTGTTCCCCAAGACCCGAGGTTCACCCTATGTTGAAGACTTTGCTGTTGACTGCATCGCTGGCTCTGGCTGCTGGCTTCGTGCCCGCACAATGCCTAGCCCAATCGCCGATACGTGGCGGCGTAGAAATGCGTACCGACAAATCCCTAGATGAAATCACCGACTATGTGAACGAGATTAACCGCCGCTTGCAAAAAGGCCGTTACGACACCGTTACCGCTAAAGAAAAGCGCTGGATGGTGCAACAAGTAGCCGATCTGCGTACCGAAGTGCAGATCGCCGATACCGTGCAAGGTGCATCCAGTGACTTACAAGTGATGGCGGGTGAGTTCGAGCTTGGCATTGTGAAGATTGAAGAAGGCGGGATTGTTTGCCGTAAAGAGCGCCGCACCGGCACGCGCATGCAGGAGACCCGCTGTT
>CAZLSB010000119.1:0-8484 GCA_964561825.1 uncultured Xanthomonas sp. | reverse complement strand
GGGCGCCTTCCGCAGCAAATTTGTGCGTTCGAGCCACTTTCTTTTGCTTTCGTGTGGTGCTGCTCATTTTCACCTACACAATCTTCCGCTACACTCAGGAAGCGCAGGGGAATCAGGCAGATGGGTGCCATGCTTAAAAAAGCACTTTCAGTTGTAGCTGCAATGTTGTTCGCCGCTTCGGTTCACGCCGCGAGCCCGGATCTTCGTCCCGATCATCCCGACAGCTATGTCGTGAAGAAGGGCGATACGCTGTGGGCCATATCGGGCATGTTCCTGAAGAACCCTTGGTATTGGCCGGAAATCTGGCAAGCCAACCCACAGATTGAGAATCCGCACCTGATCTATCCGGGTGATGTGATCAGTTTGGTCTACATTGACGGGCAGCCGCGACTGCTGGTGAACGGTAGCGCGCCTAGCGTCTACGAAGCACCGCCCGACGTCGGCCCTAGAGCACGCGAAGAAAGCGCAGCGGAGTCCATCCCGCCATTGCCGCTCTCGTCAATTCGCAGCTTTTTGTCTCGCCCGCGTGTGTTGACTGAAGAGGACTATCAGTCAGCGCCGTATGTGGTGGCGATCGAAGAGAATCGCGTGCTCGGTGCAGACCAACAATTGATCTACTCGCGTCGTTTTGCTGCCGACTTGGCCACCGGGCAACGCTTTGTGGTCGCCCGCCCCACATTGGTGTACACCGATGTGCCAGCGGGTTGGTTCTGGCAGAAAGATAAGCGCCGCACCCACGTGGAACCTTGGGGCTCGTCGGATTATCGATATACCAGCCTACGTAATTGGGTTTCTTCGCGCGGTGAAAACGTGCTCGGTTACGAGTTAATGGAAGTCGCCAATGCAACAGTAACGGTGGTCGGCGATCCGGCAACTTTGTACGTCACCTATTCCGACATCGAAATTCGCAAGGGTGATCTGCTTCTTCCCATCGAAGAATCGCCGCTGCCATTGAATTTCTACCCGCATGCACCGGCGAGTATTCCAGACAATACGCGGGTGGTCGGCGTCACCGGTGATTTTGATCACGCTGGTCCGAACGACGTGGTGGTGATCTCCAAAGGCGCGCAGGACGGCATTGAAGTCGGTGAGGTCTATTCGATTTATCAACCGGGCGAAACCATCGTTGATGAAGTCGATTATCCGCCGATGTCGATGCGCGCATTTTTTAATCCCAAAGATAAGAAGGTCAAATTACCCGCCGAATTTTCCGGCCACTTGATGATCTTCCGAACCTTTGATCGCATTAGTTACGGATTGGTCATGAACGGCGTCAAACCGGTTAATTTGGGTGCGGTACTGCGTGAGCCCACGCAGTTCTGAGCGTAAGACTGAGGCTTTGAATGACAACGGCCGCGCAAGTGGCCGTTGTTGTTTGTGCTGATCATCATTTTGGGCCGCTTTTGTGAGGTGGCCCCCACGGGCCTGCCGTGGCAGGCCGGGTCCTCGCGGGCGGACCCTTGGCCCATCAAGAGCCGAATCACCCCGCTGCTTTGCCCTTATCTCCGCCGACAACGGCAAGATCGACGTATCTGATTCGCGCCGCCTCAGCGCCAACGGCGCGCTGCCATCCCAGCCTGGGGTGCAACCCCAGGTAAACACCCCCGCCAAGGGCTGAAAGCCCGATCCATCGCTTAAGTCAACGGCATCAACGGCTGCGGACCTACGTCCGCCGTTGATAGATCAGTGCGACTCGCCCCTCAGGTCAGCACCGCCAGCGGCGCGCGCTCGATGGTGCGCTGACAGGAATCTTCCAGCGCCGGGGGCAGCAGTTTGTACATCACTGGGGTCACCAAACGGGCAAGAACGGTGGATGACACCAGTCCGCCGATGATCACCCAGGCCATCGGTGAGTACATGCCCACTTGCTGCACCGCCAGAGGCAACAAGCCGCCAATTGCCGTGGCGCTGGTTAGCAAGATCGGCAGAAAGCGCACCTCTCCGGCACGTTCGACCGCATCGTCGATGCTCAAGCCGTCCTGGCGCAATCGGTTGGTGAAATCGACCAGCAAGATCGAATTTTTGATCTCAATCCCAATCAACGCGATGAAACCGATCATCGCGGTGAACGACAGGCTGTAGCCGGACAAAAAAAGTGCGACCAGACCACCGAGCACGCCCAGCGGAATCACGGTGGCGACAATCAAGGTGGAGCGGAAACTGCCAAATTCGAGCACTAACACGGCAAGGATGCCAAACACCGCCAGCAAGCTTGCGGCGCCAAGACCAGCAAAACTCTCCGCCCGACTTTCCACCTCCCCGGCGGCTTCAAAACGATAACCGCGCGGCCAATCTAGCGCTTCCAATTGCGCGATGACCGCGCTTGTCACTTTGCCGGTGTTGTAGCCGGTCGCCGTAAACGCGCTGACGATCACCGTGCGCTCGCGGTTGTAGCGTTGAATCTGTGGCGGCGAGCGATCAAATTCCAACTTAGCCAATTGTGCAACCGGCAGCAGCGCCCCATTGAGTGAGGGCACGCGAACTTGATCCAGTTGTTCCAGCGTCGGCCGCCCTTCGATCGCGCTACGCACGACGATGTCGTAACTCTCGCCATCACGTTCGCGGTAATCGCCTACATGCACGCCACTGACCGCCAAACGCACCGCGCGATCAAATTCGACGCTTGGCACACCCAACATCGCCGCTTTTTCGGAATCCAGTTTCAGTTTGAGATCAGTTCGATCTAGGCGCAGCGGATTATCCACGTCACGCGAGCCCGGGACGCCTTTAATGATGGATTCCACCTGCGCTGACAGACGCTTTAAGACGTCGAGATCGCGCCCCAGCACACGAATCGCAATCGGTGCATCAATGGGTGGCCCGTTTTCAAACTCCTTAATGACAATCCGCGCGTTGGGATACACGTTGAAACTAGTGCGCAGACGATCAATGAACGCCGGCGTTTCGTTTGGATCGTACTTTTTCACCTGCGCATACACTTCGGCCAGATTGGATGATTGTTCGGCCGGAATTATATTGTAATAAACCTTTGGATTGCCTTTACCTAGATTGCTAAACCAGAACTCAATCTCATCGTGGCGGCCAAGCTCGGCCTCGACAAACCGTAAGGCCCGATCGGTTTCATCGATGCTGGCTCCATTGGGCGCGGTCACGGTGATCAAAAACTGTGGCGTATCAGCTTTTGGAAATAAGCTAAAACCAACGACCGGCACCAGCCCGAGTGACAGCACGAATAAACCCAGAGAACCCAGCACGGTGGTTTTTGGACGCGCCAATGCGAAATGTAGCAGTGGACGATAAAACCGATGAATTCCGCGCATGACCGCTTGCAGGATACGATTGCCTTTGGGAGATTCATGGCGCGGCAGAATACGGCTGGCCAAGAACGGGATGATCGTAATGGCGACAATCAGCGATGCAATGACCGTTAGCACCACCGCCATCGGCAGCACGCGGATAAACTGACCGGCGGTGCCAGGCAAGGCTAATAACGGCAGAAAGGCAAACAACAAGGTTCCAGTGCAGCCCAGAATGGCAACGAAAATCTGTTTGGTCGCCTCTACCGCAGCGCTTTCTCGGCTGTGACCTTCGCGCAGAAACCGCGCGATATTTTCAACTACCACAATAGAATCATCGACCAACAAACCCAAGGCCACCACGAAACCGGCGATCGACAATTGATTCAGTGAATAACCGATGGCGTACAATCCGGCTAAGCCCATCGCCAGGGACAACGGGATCGAAATCATCACCAAACTGGCGGCACGCAAACCGAGTGGCAGTAAAGTCAGCGCAACCAAGGCAATCGCAATAACAAAGTCCCAACCTAAGCGATCCAAACGGTTGCCGACATTTTGGCTCTGCCGAAATCCGCGCTCCAACTTGACGCGTGCTGGTAGACCCGCCTCAAAGCGATCCAAAGCGACATCAATACGCGCCTGCATATCAAAAATATTGACGCCGTCTTTTTGGTTGGCGGTCACAAATACCGCGCGTTGACCGGAGTAACGCCCTAAATAACGCTGTTCAGCGGTGTCCCAACTCACTTCGGCAATATCTCGCACACGCACCGTTCGGCCTTCACTGGAACTCACCACCGTTGCGCGCACTTGATCCAGCGATGTGTAAGCGCCCGAGGTTTTCAGAGAGAAACTGCGCGGCCCCACATCAATACTTCCGGCTGGGATATTGGCGTTTTCACCTTGCACGGCCTGCAATACTTGACCCGGTGTCAGACCCAGTTCCGCTAATCGCTTAAAATCAACCGCTATTCGTAATTCGCGCGCCGGATAGGCCCAAGATTCGGAGGTGCGAATACCCGGTAGGGTTTTCAAAGAATCCTTCAGCTCGCGCGCCAAGTCTTCCAGCTCAGAATACGGTGCATCAGCGCTGACCAGCGCCATTTGCACGATATTAACCAAGCCTGGATTCACCTTACGGATCTCCAGTTTAACAATCTCGGCCGGCAATGCAGGTCGAAGTGCGTTAACTTCGCGGACGATCTCTTCGTATTTGCGTTCCACATCAACGCCGGCAATAAATTCCGGAATGACCACCGCCAACCCATCCGAGCTGGTCGAGTTGATAACCTTGATATCATCTAGCTCTGCCATGCGATCTTCGATCGGTTTACTGATTAGCCGCTCCATCTCGACCGGATCACCACCTGGCAAAATCGCCGAAATAACAAAAGCCGGGATTGGGAAATACGGATCTTCCGACCGTGCAATGCTATTGAACGAATAAATGCCAAGCGCGATCAAGCCCAGAAAGGCGATCAACGTAAACGGATAGCGCTTAATGGGGAATTCTAGAAATGTCATGACTAATGCTCGTGTGAGTTGTTCAGCGCACTTCGATAGCTCGTAGCAGCCGTGTCCGGCTGCAAGCGCGTCAGCGCTCTATCACCTTGACCTTTTTGCCCTCTTCCACGTATGCGGCACCGTCGGTGACCACTAGTGCGCCAGCTTCCAGGCCGCCGCTTAAGGCCACTTGTACGCCGTCGATGAAGGCCACTTGCACCGCGCGGCGCGACACGCTTTGGGTGCTGGCATCGAACACAAACACCGATGCACGCGCGCGCTCGCCTTCCAGAATGGCGGCAATCGGCACATGCACCAACGCGTTGGCCGTAGCGCTAGCCGGGGTAAGCGCGATGCGCGCGAGCAAACCACTGCGCAGGCGCGCGTCCGGCGTGGTCAACGCCAGCTCGACGTCGAACAGACCGGTGCGTTGGTCGGCTGCGGCCGGCAAGCGGGTCACCGTAGCGTTCAAACTAGTGCCGGGCAATGCATCGAAGCGCACCTTGGCGCTGTCGCCCAATGCCAGTTGCACCACATCGCGATCAGCCAAACTGGCCTTCAGCACATACCCGGTTGCGGCACTGCCGAGCACTAGTACCGACGCGCCAGGCGCTACGGTCTCGCGTGCTTGCAGCAGTTTGCGCAACACCACGCCATCGGTCGGCGCCGTAATCACTGCATATTCGCGATTGAAACTGGTCGCTTTAAGCGTCTGCGCGGTAATATTGCGCTGCGTTTTCAAGTCTTGCAGCGCTTCCAGCGCAATGACCTGTTCGCGATACAATTGTTCGCCGCGTTCCAGATCGCGCTCGGCTTTGCTCAATAATTGCCGGGTCTGCTCGACTTGACTGCCAATTTCGGCCAGCTCCAGTTCGGCCAACACCTGACCGGCTTTGACAGTCGCACCCTCGTCGACATTGATACGGGAAATCACCCCGCTGATCTTAAATGCCAGTCGCATCTCGTCTTTGTGCGCCAGCATCGCGGTGGTGCGGATAGTCGGCGCCGCTGGTCCGTTGTGCGCCGCAACCAGCGCCACTGGCACAAGCTGTTCGACCGGTGCACTGATGGTGCTGTTGCCGTTGGAACACGCCGCCAGAGCAAGGGCGAGCGCGGCGCAAAGGGTTCGTGAGGAAATAACTTGGACTTTTGACCGTCGGATTAGGATGCCATGCGAGGCGCGATGAGCGCGGTGTAGCGCGCCATACAAGCGAGTCGCAACGAATCGGCGCACCCAAGCCGGCGCGCAAAAAGTCCAAGTTAATGACCAACGAGTCCTAAGTAGAAGGCGGTACATAACAAGCTCCTGAGATACGCTGTATTGCGATGGGTAGCGGCGGGCTGTAGGCTCAAAGCGCCACTGCGGCACGCAGCTCGGCGAGCCGCACCAGCACGTCGAAACGAGTCAGATTGAGATTCAACTCGGCGCTGGTCAGCGTGCTGCGCGCATCAATGAACTCGACTTGCGCAATGGAGCCGGCGTCACGTTTGCGAGCGGCGATGCGAAAGCCTTCGGCGGCAGCTTTTTGGCGAGCTAGTGCGGTATCTAGCGAAGCGCGCGCGGTGCGCAGGCGATCGGCGGACTGGCGCACTTCTAAGGCAATTTGATCAGCGATTTCCAGCTGCGCGATCTCGACGCGTTCCATGCTCGCCTTCGCGCTGGCGACACGACTGCGACGCTGTCCGAAATCGGCGATTCGCCAATCCAGCACCAGCGACGCAATCGCATAGTTCTGCCCGGAGCCAAAGCCGTAGTCCTCGCCCTGAATGCCGGCATCCACAGCAAGTGCCAGCGAGGGCTGAAAAGTGGCGCGTTCCAGATCGATGGCGGCGTTGGCGGCGCGTACCTGCGCGCCTATTTGCGTCAATTCAGCGCGCGCACGCAGCGCTTGCTGCTCCAACCGCGCATCGCTGGCGTCCAGCGCGGCCACGCCGAGCGCCGCCAATTGTTGATCGACATAGACCGTCGGATCGGGCGCTGTAGTGCTTTCGATGGCGCTATCAAGCGGCCGATTGAGCAGGAAATTGAAGTAGTTGCGCGCTAGGTTGGCGCCGTTGTTGGCATCCAGCCCCTGTTGTTCGACGCTCAGCATTTCGGCCTGCGCGCGCAGCACCTGATCCAGCGTGATCTTGCCGTTGTCGTGCAACACTCGATTGACGCGCAGATTCTCGGTGAGTAATGCGCGGCTGGCCGCAACGATCTGTAGCGCGGCGTTGGCACGCAACCAATCGATATAGGCAACCTCAATGTCACGCTGCAAGGCGCGTTCATAGGCAGCCCGCGCGGCGTCGGTCGCCGCCAGCGTGGCGTCGGCAGCGGCGATACCCGCGCCGATGGCCGGCGCGTACAAGGGCTGCGTCAGGCTGAGCTTGATGTCCTGCTCGCGTTCGCGCAAAAAGCGGATTTCCTGATTGCCGATATCGGTAAAGCGCGGCGCAAGTCCCTGCGCTTGCAGAAGCTCATTGAGCGTGCGGTATGCCGGATTAACCAAATCGCCCACCGGCAAGGCCTGCGTGCGGCCACCATTGGCGCGGCTGTAGCGCGCCGACAGCGACACAATCGGCCGATAACGCGCTCGGGCTTCGTCCAACTGCGCCTGTGCGCGACGCACATCCGCACCCGCAGCGCGCAAAGCCAAATTGGATTCGCGCCCGACGGCAATAAAACCCGCCACCTGTTGCGCATAGTCATCGCTCGCTTGTGCACCCGCGGCGGCCAGAATAAGCGTAGCTCCCAAAATCCATCGACGCATTGTCATGTGCTTGTACTTAGTTGAGTATTTAGACAGGTGTCAAAAGTTAGTCAAATGAGAGCGTCGTAGGGGTGGATATCAAACCCGCCCAGCCGTGGCTCGTTTCGTTCATCATTCATTTTTTGGGCTCAAGCCCAGGCTGGACATGCGCAGCGCGTGATCGATCAATTGCTGCGTGCTGATACCATCGCCAGCCAGCATATTGGCCTTGGTCGCGGCGATCTGAATGATCCCGTGCATAAAGCCCCACAACGTCACCGCGGTCAGGTAAGGGTTGCCCAGGTCAGCGCGGACCGAACCGTCCTTCATGCCTAAAGTGATGCACGCCACCATGATCGAATGCACTCGATCACCGGCAAGCATGCAGGCGGCTTCATTGCTTTCGCCGTCTCCGGCCTCGTGAGTGGGTGAATGGGCCTCAAAGCGCGCCAAGGCCTGAAAGTAATGCGGCACCTCTTGCGAGAAAGCCACGTACGATCGACCCAGCGCCTCCACTTGATCGCGTCCGCGCGAGTGGCGCAACGCAGCTTGCTCAAAACGATCACCTAACAACAGCAGCGAGCGTTCGCAAATTGCACAATGCAGATCGAGTTTGTCTTTGAAGTACACATACACCAAAGCCCGCGACAAGCGCGCGCGACGCGCGACCATGTCAATGGTCAGCTCGTCCCACCCCTTATCCGCATACACTTCTTCGGCCGCATCCACAATCTGCTTGCGGCGCGCTTCCTTTTCTTCCAGACGGCGTTCGGCGATATAGTTCATGGGATGGACGATAGTGGACGCATTGACACGGTGTCAACAGATACCGTGGTGATAGGCCATAAGGCCTATGCAACATGGGAAACGCTCACGCAGCGCGTTTTTCGCAGAGCTTGCTCCGCTGAGTTGCGTAGCGGAAATGAAAGTGATCTGTGAGAGTCCCGGTCGCCCCGGCGCGCTTATTCGCGCATCAAACTGAGTGGGAC
>CAZLSB010000118.1:0-12158 GCA_964561825.1 uncultured Xanthomonas sp. | reverse complement strand
ACATGAAATCCTCAGATCTCAGCGTCGCGACAATGCAGCTCAGTCCGGCGTATGCATCTTTCGCGTCCACCACCGGACAACTCGGCGTTCCAGCGGGCTTTCCGGATCGCCGACTTGTAGTCGGCTCTTTGGCTTTGCGCTGTTCCGGCGCAACAGCATGAGCAACCATTCCGCCTCATTGCGCCTTGCCCTGCACACCCATAACCGCACATTCCACGCCGTCCAACTGAGGCTGCTAGATTTAACGGTGGCGCATGCCTCGCAATGGCGAATCAATGAGTTAGGTGATGGGTTCACGGAGAGACGAGAGACACGCGAGAAGCCGCAATGATCCTGGAACTGCGCGCGCGTAACCTGGCAATCCAGGCACAGCGCTGGATAGCCGCGTCCTGCCCGTGAAGCCACACGATCGCGGGGCACGCGCGATCAAGCGCCCTCATCCTGATCACCAACAACCTGCGGGAATTCGAACGGGTTCCCGGCATTCGTCTGGAAAACTGGGCGTGACGTTCACCTACTCAGCCGCCTCCTCAACGTCCCCAAAACGAACCGCATCGCTCAAACTTGCCAGGCACGTATCTATCTAGCCACTCAAAGCCCCATCGACCGCATCATCTGCTCCTCGCTCACAGCCTCTGGCGTCACCACTGCATCTTTGAGCATCAGCTTTCCGCGCCCCGCGCGCGACGCAGTTGCTCGACTCACGGCAGGTTGGTACCAGTCCCTAATCCTGCAAGCCCTGTCGGTCTTCGAATCCCACCCGGAAACCAACGCACTTTGGAAGCAGCTCAGCTTTCCACGCTTGCGGTGCGGGGTGGTCGATGTCGTATGCTCAGGTATCCAACTGTGACGGGGCAGGCATGGACGATAGTTCTGATAGCAGATCAAATGAGCACACTGATGACCTAACACCAACTCAGTGGCAGCGCGTTGGCACTTTTTCGAATGCGATTCTGAACTCACGGAGATGTACATGAGATATCTTCGGGTGGAAGCACTTAACCTCTCGAACACCCTTTTTGACACCGACAAAATGAATGTCATCCGGACTCAGAGACCGCTAATTTTTGTCATACAACAGAATTCAAGCTTAATCTCATCAAACGCAATTTCGTCATTTAAATTCCACGCGACATTGTAAACTGATTTGGTATGGAGCGGGACCGACTGGACCTTTGTAAGCTGTTCGGTGCGGGCGGCGGCATTCAGTAAACAACAGAAACAAGGTTGGCCACTTGCCAACCTGTATTCAAGCGACTAGATTCGCCACTTGCCACACGATTCTGTTCCTTGCATTTCTACTTGGAGCCGTCTATGAGCTCAATCTATCTGCGCATTGAAGCGCAGAATCTCGCTAATACCTTATTTGATACTGACAAACTTAATGTCATCCGTGGTGGCAGTTTTATGCTGCGCGATGCCATTCTAACCGTTGGTGCTGCGCTGGAGACTAGGGCGACGCCAGTTCGGGTAGGCGCTGAAGCGGCGGTCTTCAAGCTGGAATCAGAAGTTGACTCGGCAGCGTGTATTCGCGATGTCCGCCAATCGTTGGCAGACGAGGCGCCCGCATTTACCTTTGCGGTGGCATCAGCGCGTGCCAATAACGATGCGGAAGGAATTGACCGTACCGCTGCAGTTGTGCGCTGGATGCAGCCGCGACAGGTACGTTTAGTGATGCCGCCAGCGACCTCGCAAACCTCAGAAATATGTGATCTCACCAAGGTGCGGCCTGCCGAAACGAAAAATGATGAGGGCATGTTCTTCTCACGTACCGCCGTCTGCCGTCAGAAGTTTGGGCAAGGAGCCAAGCGCGCAGCATTCTACGCGCGCGAAGCGGGCTCAACGGTTGCCCAAGGCTTGCATTTTACCAACGACTTGGAACGCCTAGCTGAGCACGGGCCGTGCCGCACATCCAGCGGGAAGATGGCAGTTCTGTCGATGGACGGTAACAGCTTCGGCAAGATTGCGGCGAAACTCGAAGCCACGGAAGCCCAGCAACTGGACGCTCATCTACGGAAGTTGCGTGGCCAACTACTGACTCGGGTTGTCAATTTCATGAAGGCGCCAGAATTGGCGCCGCGAGAACGTAAAAACGGCGGTGACGTGCGCATGGAAGTGCTGCTTTGGGCGGGCGACGAGTTCCAACTCATCGTGCCAGCTTGGTTGGGTTTTGCCTTGTTGCAGGAGGTATTCGACGAGACGCGTGCTTGGCGGGCGAGCAAAAGCGCCAACGCCGAACCTTTAACGCTTTCTGCGGGCTTGCTGATTTGCTCGCGCAAAATGCCGATCTATCGCGCGCTGAAATTGGCCGAGGATCTGCAGTGTCGCGCCAAACAGAAGGTGAAAACGTTACCAGAGCTGCACAATGCTTGGGATTACCTAGTGTTGGAGTCGCTCGATTATTCGGCAACCATGGATCTAGATACCTATTGGCAACGTCGTTTACCGGGCGCAAAGGCCCCAGTGCCACTTTTGGCCTGCAAGGATTACGGCCAGAACTTACATGTACTTGCCAAAGCCCTGGACGACGCCGACTCTCGGCGCAAAGTGTATGCGTCAGCGCAGCTGATCGCAGATCCACAATCGCCGCACGCAAAAGAAACCGAAAAATGGCAAAAAACGCAGCAGGGACTTGCCGTTCTCGATGCAGTGCGCGCATTGCTGCCGCCGTTGGCAGAGGAAAATCGCGCGCTTGGCTGGCTCCATCTCCGGGAAATCTGGGACTACATCTTGCCGCCTGAACTCGCAAGAAACCTCCAACTGGAGGAGCCCCGGACATGAGCGCAGTTCGCTTCGAAATCTCGTTGGAGCTGCTCGCGCCCTTTCTCTTTAAATCAGGCGCCGCTTTGCCATTGGGACTGGATGCAGCCACGCTCACCAATAACGAGGGCGCCGCCGTGATCCCTGGCAGTCATTTGCGTGGGCACTTATCGCATGCATGGCGGGAGTTTGCCGCGCTTGGCGGCCTTAAACAGGCGTTCATAGATGAGTGGCTGGGTTCGGAGAGCATAAAAAACACCAGTGATGAACCTAAGCGTGGACGTTTGGATTTTGATGGCAGTTGGCGTGCCGCGCCCCAAAATGGCATGGGTACATTGGGCAAGGGCCTTTGGTTATCCATGCCTACTGTTCGCGCGATGCAGAGTGCTGATGTACCCATCAGATTTCGCGTAAAGATCGACGATGACAGTGGTGTTGCCGATCCAGGCGCCCTTCAGTTAATCGGCCAAACGCATGTTGCTGGAAGCAAAGTGAAATTTGTAGGCCATATATTCGCCGGCTCCATGAAAAAATCCGAAGAAATAGAACTGCAACGGTGGATTGAGCGTGCCTTGCAGTGGATCCCCGCACTGGGCGCGCTGAAAGGGATCGGATTTGGTCAGCTCGACAGTTTCAGCGTAAAGGCCAGCCCAATCGCTACGCAGAGCTTGTCACTGGAGGCAAATGACACCAGCGTACGGCGCAACTTAAGCTTTACGCTTGATCGCCCGTTTTGTTTTGGCTCCAGAAAGATTGCCGATAATCGCTTTGAGAGCATGGCCTTCGTGCCGGGTGGTGCATTGCGCGGCGCACTTTTTGGATGGTGCCAGCGAGAAAAACTGGTCAACGGTGCGCTAGCCAATGATGCGTGTGAAATTTTGAATGCCGCACACAGTATTCAGATTCGTCACGGCTGGGCCTGCAAATCAGGGATCCGCATTCCCGCGGTTATTCCACAATCCGCCGTTGCGATTGGCGATGACCTGTTTGTGGACGCCAGTGAACCTTGTAATTCTCAGCCTTTTCTGGTTGCAAGCGAGACTGGCCTAAGCACCATCCCCGCATTTCCCTCCGATTGGAAGGCCCAAACTGAGTGTTTCAATAAGCTGCACGAGTTCCTAGTTCCAGTCGGTTTAGTCGAAGTGCGAACCGCAATTGATCCAAAGACCGGTTCTGCGTTGGAAAATAATTTATTCAGCCTAGATTGCCGAGCGCCAGCGGATGAGAACGGCGCCTACCCATTTCGCAGCGAAATTGTGCTGCTGGGCGGTAACAATCAAGTGCTCTTGTCATGTTTGTCCCGCGTGTTGCCGTTAGCCTTAAATCACTTGGGTAAAACTGAAGCGCGCGCTGAGCAGCTGAGCTGGGCGCCAAATGCGCAATCCACAGATTTTCCAAAAGGTGATCGATTGGTACTCACGCTGTTATCGGATGCCTTGCTCAGCCAATTGCCGCAGGTGCAATCTGGCCGAGCGCATGCCACTTTGCCGGATTATCAGTCCCATTTCGAGCAATTGAGTGGCGGCGCATTGGAATTGATCGATCTTTACGCGGACCAGCGTTTGGTGGGCGGCTATTATTTTAAGAAGCGCTATTGGAGCCAAGAACCCCATTACTGCGCCCGTGTATTAACCCTTGCGGGTAGCGTATTTGTATTTCAAATCCGCGATCGCGAAAAAGCCGCGCAATTCGTTAATGAATGGCTGCAATCGGGGTTGCCATCGGCCGACGGCGATCACTACGAGAATAATCCTTATCTGCCAGCCAATGGCTACGGTGAAATTCGCATTGGCACGGGCACGAAAGAAAGCACAATGGCCGCTGAAAAAATGGTTAGAATCGAATTGGGGAACGCGATGGAGCTGCCGCGATGAACTATGTCCGGGTGTTCATTCGCGCCACCGTGCGATTTACGTCAGCGCTCCGTGTTGAATCGGGTGAAGAGGCAGCGGTCGCCGATCGACTACTAAAAACCATCAACAATACTCGTGACCCCAAATTTGCTGATTGGGAGCAGTGTCAGCAAGTCCTGAAGATTGATCGGCCGATTAACCGTTATCGACGCGTGTATTTACGCAACGGACGCGCGGCCATTCCGGCGTCTAGTTTTCGTGGGCTTTGGCGGCGTGCTGCAACCGAGACCCCTATTGTCGACTCCTATTTCGGTAAGTCCGCGGAGGATGAGCAGCATCTAAGCGCAGGTTGGCTGCGCATTAGTGATCTGCAACTTCAAGACCGGGGCTTGTTAGGTGCAATGCGTAATCTGCCAATGCAGGAGCGAATTGCGGGCACCGGGGTGACACAGGGAATTCGGATTGATCCGATTACCGGCACCGCAGCGGAAGGCGCGTTTTGGGCCTATGAGTACGTACCAGCAGGGGCTCAGTTTGAACTTGATGCGCAGATTGTTCCTCCGCATGGTCACTTAATTACCACGGCACACTTGGAATATCTTGTCGGCGCCTTGAGCAAAGTGGGAAGCTGCCCAGCACTTGCGATTGGCCACGCCACATCTAAGGGTTTCGGCCTCGCCGAAGTCAAGATAAACCAAATTAGGGCCCTGGACGCGGCCAGCTTGAAATCCTGGCTGAGCTCTGGCGGCCCGCTGCGCAGAGCCCAGAAGGATATTTTAATCAAGCCGAAAATGGCTACTGCCAGCAAACCAATTGTGCTTGATCTGCACTTTCCGTTCGGCTTACTCGCTGGCGAACCCATGTTGTCGCGCCCGAAACAGAAAAGCAACGAACCCGCAATACAAGGTGGCAGCAAAGAAAACGCCAAACAACAATACACGCGCGACGCCAACGGCATGCCAATGGTCCGTGGCAGCACTTTGAAGGGTTTGCTCAGGGGCCATGCAACTCGAATTATGGCCACCGCCATCGCCGCTGCCCCACCAAATATCAACGCACTTTCGGCCACTGATGCCGCCAAGTTAGCGCTAAGTTCGTTATTTGGCGACACCAAGAAGCGTTCCAGGTTGAGCATCACTGATGCGACTTGGCCGACATCAGACGTCCGCGATGTGGCCTTCTTGCGGACTTTTGTAGCGGTTGATCGGTTCACTGGCGGCGCGGCGCACAAAAAGCTCTATGACGCCTTACAAGCACGCGCCTGCAGCCTTAGATGTTCGATTTCCATCGATCGCGAATTGCAAGACTGGGAGAAAGGACTGTTGTTACATGTGCTCAAAGACGCCTTTGACGGTGATTTGGCCCTGGGGTGGGGCAAAAGCAAAGGTCTGGGCACGTTTCGAATAACAAATTTGACTGCAGGCCGTGTTGCGGCGCAAGACACACGGGCCTTGTGTGACCTTGTGGGCGCTCATCCAGAAGGCAGGCTTTGCCTAGACGCTTTTGATCTTCATGTTGCGCAACTTGCCCAAACTGCAATCGACGCCAGGCCGTCAGTCCAAGCACCATCGGGGAGTCGCTAATGCCACGCTTTTACGCGCCGTACAATTTCGTTCCGGCAACCGGCCAGTGCAACGGGTCCGCCACAGCCACAGTCAGCAGTGATGAATTGGCCAAAGGCACCAGCGATCATCCTGCCCGCCACGATTTGTGGCAGGGTGGCAAACTCAGTGGGCGAATCTTATGTGGGCTGACTACCACATCGCCGCTCGTGGTCGGCGGCCAGCAATCGCGCTCGGAGCCAAATCGAGGGAACGCCTCGCCCACCAAGGTAGACAATTACCTTGCGGATGACGGCCGGCCGGCATTGCCTGCAAGTAGCCTGCGCGGTTTGATTGCCAACGTGGCGGAAACACTCAGCCAGTCTAGCTTGCGTGTTTTAGTAGACAAGTCCTACTCCGTGCGCAAAGCAGCTAGACCAGGAAAAACACTGTCCGCAGTTGGACGTTTGCACCGCACCGAGCAAGGCGAATACAAAATTGAGCCTTTGTCTTTTCCTTTTTTTATATCCGGCTCGCGGATTCCTCAGAAATGGCTTAAGGCATTTAAAATTGATCCCGACGAACCCGATATTGCCGAATGGATTAGCCCGTATTTGCCCGCCTACGTAGACGGTTACGCGGTCCATAATCTGGTTGTTTCGGTGAAACCTGGGTCATTCCTGGCTGATCCTTCGGCTCGGGTTTCGTCTAAGTGCGCAGAAGATGCCCGTTGGTATGCTAGGCCGTTGGAGGAGGGGTTAGTTTGGAATTCCAATGAAAGGACCCTTAGGTATCAAAATGAGCAACTCCACAATAACCAAAAGGTGATGCGGGCTCGTTTACAAGCATCCCCTAGTCTCATTCAAGACCCTGCAGGTTATTCGGGTTTTATCAAGGTGCTTGGATTTGCCGGGCACGAGTCAGAAATACCTCACGGTAAAAAGCACGAACTGTTTATCTTCGAGCCAGAAAATGCGCTTCCGTTATTGCCCATTACACCCACCGCGTTGGAGAATTTTCGACAATTGGTGGCTGACGCTGAGCAGCGCGAGGCATACTTACCTTTTCGCAACGCCGGGGCACCGCGTAGTTTGCAAGCCGCAGCACAAGAGGGACAGCTCTTCTACTTCGATGTGGAAGAAACGGGTGAGAACGTCCTTGAGTTTTCCTATTCGGGAATCTGGCGTATGCAAACTCCCGGTTCGCTCTACGGCTCAATCAAAAAATCCAATGAAATCCTGTTGCCTTTAGATAATAATCGTGACTGCCTTACCCCGGCCGAGCTCCTATTTGGCGTCGTGCGCGAGGAAAAACGCACCGACAATCCCGATACACCTGCGCCAATTCCAGCCTTTCAGGCGCTGGCCTCCAGAGTTCGATTCTCAGATGCCCAAGCAGCCCCGGGCACGGTGCGAGTGGCGCAGCCAATTAAACTGCAAATTCTTTCTTCACCCAAACCGCCTTCGCCGTCCATGTATTTTGGGCAGCGCAATAGTCCAGTTCCCAGCAAGGCGAGTTTGACGCTTGCTCAACATCAGTCCAATGGGCGCAAGTTCTACCTGCCTTTCCCGCAGAATCAGCGAAATACCGGCAATGCTAGAAGCTCCGCAAACGATCCAAACCTAGACAAACAGAAGTTGGTGGTCAGCCCAATAGAGTCGGGACAAACCTTCTATTTCGAAGTGATTTATGAGAACTTGAGTTCAGATGAACTCGGTCTGTTACTAACCTCGCTACGACCTGATCCAGGTTTTGAACATCGACTAGGCCTTGCCAAAGCTCTAGGCTTTGGGCATACGCGTATCTACGTTTTGGCGCTGATGGATCGTAATCGGCCTGGCCGCTATACTTGCGTTGGCTTTTTTGGCGCCGCAACACTGGCTTGGGCTGATCGGCAGAGTTTACCTAATGCACTGCCCCACACCTTGCAGTCTTGGGGTGCACTAATTAAGTGTGCGGATAGCGTACAAACCTGGGCGGCACAAGCGCCGTGGAAATCCGTAGGCGGGCGAGCATTGGTGGATGACGATAGCCTAGCCGTATTGGTGAAACTCGGTTCAGTTGCGAGTCTTGAAAGTGATGTGCCGGTGTATTACCCACGTAGTAATGAACAGTTGCGACAGAACGGTGTGCCAATCGGGGAAGAAAAATTGTTCGCTTGGTTTGTGGCTAACGACCGTGCCCAACAACCACAGGTGCTAGCGGCGGTGAGTCCAAATCAAGGCGTCAAATTACCAACACTGAGTTCTAATGGCAGCGATCATTAGCGAATGGTTGCAGAAACCTCCTCGGCGGAGAACAAATTAATAAGCAGGGGAGGTAGGATGTGGTGAGCGTAGCCAACCGCATCGATTGTATTTGATGTGAATTCTTACCGATTGATGCGGTTCGCTAGGCTCACCACATCCTACTCACTAAGTTCCAATGATGACTGTCATTAGCGAATAGTCCCTTTATTGTTGGAATGATTAGCATGATGTCGTTGCCAAGCGCCTTAATCCCACAAGCCTGGACGATTACCCTGCAGGCTTGTGAATCCATTTCACTTGGTTTATTTCCAGAAGCCCGTTGGGCCGGCTTGTTTAAACACCTGCTCAGCGAGCATGACGACGACGGGCGGCCGGCTCTGTGGTGGTTCAGCTGGCCGCGGCTGGCGGAAACTACGGCGCAGGCGGGGGACGAGTTGACCCTGACGCTGTACGCCTTGCCGGCGGCTCACGCAAGCATGGAGCGGCTGATCCGCGCATTGAAAGGTCTACCAGGGTCAGCGCCGCACGGTGCGGGGCGCTTTCAGATTGGCCGCAATCTCAGTTTTGTTTCGGCGCAAATGCTGGCCGATAAAAACTCGTTGCGTGAGCAAGTTGCCACGGAGGCGGTTTTGCTGAGGGCGCACCGCCAGCTGCGCCTGTGTCTGCGCTCGCCGGCGCGATGTTTGCATTCAGACCACCGGCAGCGGCGCGACGAAGACCGCTATTTGCACCACGAACGCGAATTAACAGCGGAGGTCCTTGATCAACGTCTACGGGAAACGTGGCTGAGCTTGCGCCGTGACCTGGCTATCGATCGCATTGATCCGCCCGCGCTCGGAGCCGAACTGCTCGCCGCCGAATTGTTTTGGACCGAACTGCGCTATCGCAATGCTGACGGTCGCGACAAAATTTCTGGCGGTTTGCTGGGTGAGTTGATTTTAAACTGGCCCAAGGGCATCTCGGAAATCCAAGCCGATTGGTTCGCGCTGGCCCAACATTTAGGCGTGGGCCAGCGCCGCGCCTTCGGTTATGGCCAGTTTGCGTGGGAGAGCCTAGATGGCCAGTCGCTCAAAGGAGAATCACTGCCCAAGTTGCGCGCTTTGCAGCGGATGGCCGACCCCGATCGCCTAAACGCAGCGTTTGACCGCGCTAGCGCAGATCAAGATGAAGATCGCGAACGGCCCGATGATCGCCCACGCGAGCTAGCCCGCGAGGAATGGATTGCCCGCTGCGTGCGGCGTTGGCAACAGGGACCGATCGAACCGCAGCCGCTGCGCCCAGTGCGTATTCCCATGCCAAACGGTGGCGTGCGTAGCCTCAGCATTCCGCCGTTTCTCGATCGGGTGCTACAACGCGCGCTGCTTGATCAGCTGGCGCTGGCGCTAGACGCCCACATGAGTGATCGCAGCTACGGCTTTCGGCCCGGCCGCTCGCGCATGCAAGCGCGCGACCGCATCTTGCGTTTGTTTGATGCCGGCAATCGTTATGTCGTGGAATCCGACGTGGCCGATTTCTTCGACAGCGTGGATTTCTGGCGCATTGCCGTGCGTCTACGCGCTTTCCTCGGCAAGGATCCGGTGATTGATCAGGTGCTGGCCTTCGTGTCGGCTCCGGCAGACGTGGACGGTCAAATTAAGGAGCGTACGCGCGGCTTGCCGCAAGGTGCGCCATTATCGCCGCTATTATCCAATCTAATGTTGGACGATTTGGATCACGATCTGGATCACGCCGGTTATCAAATGGTGCGTTACGCCGATGATTTTGTGATTCTCGCCAAAGATGCGGAAAGTGCCCGCGCCGCGCTGAATCTGGCACAACAATCACTGGCTGAAAAAGGTCTGCGTCTGCAAGGCGAAAAAACGCGCATCAGCAGTTTCGATGAGGGTTTTAGTTTTCTGGGCTATCGCTTTGCGCCGGGCATTGCGATTGATCGCCGTCACGACAGCCCGCTGATCCCCGATCACACGTTAGCCGAAGAATTGGCCGATGCGCCCATTGAGGCCGCCGATGCCTTTGCCCTGCCGCCCGCTGATTTGCCCGCCGCCGACGAATTTGGCACGCTGGTGGTGGTGGCAAGCGACGGTGGCACCTTGGCGGTGGATAGCGGCCAACTGATCGGTCGCTGGAAAGACCAAGCCGAGCAACGCTGGCCCATCGCACCCATGGCGGCGCTGCTGCTGCTCGGCCGTCAGCGCCTCACCAGCGGCGCTTTGCAAGCGCTGATGGCCGCCGGCACGCCCATCCATGTAGCCGATGGCCGTGGTCAGTGGTTGGGCGCCACCACGCCGTGGCCCGCGCCAGACACCATTGATCTATGGATCGCGCAGCGCCAGCAGTGCCAAAACCCGGCGTTTGCGCTGGATTGCGCCAAAGCCATGGTGCTTGCGCGCGTACGCCACCAGCGCGAAGCGCTGCGCCGGCGGCTTTCCGGTACAGACGGGGCCGTTCAAGCCCTAGACAAATCGCAAGCACAGATTGAGCGCGCGGCCGATTTAGATCAGCTGCGCGGCGTAGAGGGCGCGGCGGCGCGGCGCTATTTCGAGGCATTGCGGGCCTTTGTTCCGGCCGAATTCAAATTTGACGGTCGCGACAAACGCCCGCCGCGCGATCCGTACAACGCGTTGCTCAGTCTGGGCGCCGTCATTTTGCACAGCCATGTGGATCTGGTGCTGCGTGCGCGTGGCCTGCTGCCCACCGTCGGTTTTTATCATCAGCCGCATGGCCGTCATGCCACGCTGGCCAGTGATCTGATTGAGCCCGTGCGCCATCGGGTTGAGCGCGTGGCGCTTTCTATGCTGCGCCGCGGGCAATTACGCCTAAGCGACTTTCAAGCCGAGCCCTCCGGCGCCGTGCGTCTGAGCGTATCGGCCAAACGGGCCTATATCACCGTGTTAGAACATGAATTTGCCACGCCATCCAAACTGATGGGCAGCGAGCAGGCCGGCACCCTGCACGAGCACCTCTGGCAGCAGGCCACCGGCTTTGCCCTGGCCTGCCGCGGCAAAGGCCAATTTGTAGCCATAAGGTATCGCTAATGCTTTGTTATTTATTCTGTTACGATTTAGACGACGATCGCCTGCGTGATCGCACTGCGCAGCGCTTATTGAAACACGGTCAGCGCGTACAAGAATCGGTCTTTGAGTTATGGTTTCGCACACCGGCGCAGTTTCGCCAATTACAGATCGATTTGCGCAAATTGCTGACGGCCAATAACAATCTACGTTGGTATCGTCTAAGTGACACCGCGTTGGGCGATTCTGGCGCTCTAAACGCGAATCCACCACGCAAGCCACCAGCCGTGCAAATCTGGTAGTTGGCGCAGCGTTGGCGGCAAGTTGCATGGATTTGTTGATTTTGCAAATTTTCGATTGAAAATAGCTGTTTGGCGCGTATAGTTCAGGGAACGCCTGAAGTTCGACCGGCCAAGCCTTTAAAAACAGAGACTTGCACCACAAAGTCGAGCCCAAAAGCGCCCATTTGGCCGGAGGGGCTGAAACAAAGCGGTAGATGCGCCAAAAGCACCATGCAAGCTGTTGATTTTAAAGGGCTGAAATTGGGTAGGGTTGCAGCCCCTCCAGTCGCTGAGACTATTGAGACCAGGCTGGAAACTCAGCTAGGATATACTGACGGTTGCAGCCCTCCAGTCGCTGAGACTATTGAGAATTTAATAAAATGTGCCGCAGGCCGCGGTTCCGCGTTTCAGCCCCTCCAGTCGCTGAGACTATTGAGACCCGTACTGGTACCCAGTAAATAGA
>CAZLSB010000117.1:0-12162 GCA_964561825.1 uncultured Xanthomonas sp. | reverse complement strand
GCGCGCCCAATCCGGCGAGCAAAAAGTTCAAGTTATTGACGAACGAGCCCTAAGGTACTTACGATGTCCATGGATAGCAGCAGCCTGCGGGAGCGCGCTTGCTCGCGTTCCGGCTTTCGGAATTTCGTCAGCGCCGATTGCAAGCGCGCTCCCACAAGCGCCTAGCTTCAATCGTAGCCAAAAGCGCGTGCGGCCGGGGCCAGTAGACGAAAAGCCTTGCCTAGCGGGGCGGCGTAGCGGCGCCAATGGCCGGCTTCCAGCCGCTCCGGTAAGCCAGCCAGTACCGGCCTTTGCACCGACTCGAGCACCAGAGACGCTGCGGGTACACCGAGCGCTTGGCCTAAACGTTCACGCAGCGCGTTGCGATCGGCATAGAAATCCTCCGCACGTATCACACTGACTGCCAATCCGGCAGACGCACGCATGCGATCTAAGTGTTGGTATTGGCGCAACAAATAATTGGCCGCCAACTCGGGCTTGCCAATCGGGCGCGTCGGCGTGGTGCCAAAGGCCAACCAGTGCAGCAGCGCATCGCGCGGATCACGCACAAAAGCGAGCATGCGCGCTTCCGGTAAGGCAGCGGACAAGGCTGCGTACTGTACCCATTCCAAGGATGGCAATACATCAATTGCCAAGCGTTGTGACGGCAACTTCAATCGCTCCAACGCACGCCAATAACGGCGTCGGAAGACCCGCAAAGTGCCCTCGCCCAGGCCGTTTTCGATAACGCTGCGCTGATCGGGTGACAGGCCATCATGGCGCGATTGAGGGCCCAGGCGGTCGCTCAAAACGGCGATCGTGGTGCTGCGCGCCAACGCACGGAGCAGCGATTCTGCGCCGCTACCGGGAATGTACGGTACAAATACCAGCGGGCGCCCGTCTGCCGCGCTCACCGGTAACGGCAACTCGCGTGGCGCGCTTAAGGGATCGGCCAAAGCCGGCACGCGTTGTTTGGGCAGCGCCGTGTGCACGTCCAACCAATAGCTGACCGCCGCATCGGAATCGCCGACGCGATCGGCGGCATAACCCAACAGAAACCCGCGCGTAGATCGTGCGGCCGGCGACAGTTTGTCGACGCTCAAATTAGCCAAGGCTGCGCAATGCGGCCCGGGCTTTCCCGATTTCAATTCGTAGGCGGCGGCAATGCTCAGCGCCTTGGGTTGCTGTGCATCCAGGCTAAGCGCCTTGTCCGCCGCTAGCCGCGCGAGTGCGGACTCACCACGCATTTCGGCACCCGTAGCCAACTCGGCATGCGCTTCAGCCTGATGCGGCTGCGCCGCGCTCCAAGCTTGGGCCAGTTGAAAGGCATCATCCAAGCGATTCTGGCGTGCCAACAGGCCCAAACGGTGGGTCCAGATCGACACATGCGCTTGCGGCTTGGCAAAGGCGCCGAGCAGCGAGATCGCATCGTCGATGCGTCCGGCGCGCACGCGTGCCTCAGCCGCGGCGTGAATGAGTCGCGCATCCGAGCTCACCCTGGCCAGCACCCGGTCGAGCAGTTCGATGGTCTGATTGAAATGCCCATCGCGCATGGTCAAATCGACTAGTTGTCTGAGCATGGACAGATCGTCGTCCACAAATTCCGTGGTGCGGCCGAGGCTCGCCAATGCCGCTAGTCCGTCGCCGTCGGCGATTTGCGCTTTGGCGGCCAATTTGCGCACGCGCAGGTTCGCCGGTTCCAGTCGCAGCGCGTTTTCCAGCGCTTGACGCGCAAAAGCGTGATGGCCCTTGGCGAGCAATACCATGCCCAGCACAGCTTGCGCGCGCGCATCGATTGGTAGTTTTTCGACTGCGCCTTGCGCCAGTGTGAGAGCTTGATCGGCATTGCCGTGCACCAACATCACTTGCGCTAGTCCAACCATCGCCTGCGCATCGCCCGGGTCAGCGCGTAGCGCGGTGCGGAAGCGTTGTTCGGCGGAGTCAATTTGGCCAGACGCCAGTGCCAGTTCACCGAGTTGCGCATGACCGCGCGACCAGTTGGGATCAAGTGCCGCGGCGCGCTCTAAAAACTCGGTTGCGCGCAGCGAATCACCCTGCTGCGCCAACAACAAGCCGTAATTGACCAAATAGGTGGGCTCGTCTGGATTGGCTTCAATCGCCCGTTTGAAATGGCTACGCGCACCCAAGGCATCGCCTTTACGGGATAACACCACGCCGTACATATTGAGCGCATCCGGATCGCTGGGCGCATCGTTCAAGCGGTCGCGCAGACGGTATTCGGCCTCGTCCAGCTGGCCCTTTTGGATCAGTTCACGGATGTGTTGCATGGGTGCCTTGAGCGTTGCCGCAGATACGGCGGACGTTAATCGAGTTGAAAGGGCGACAATGTGATCGCGGCGCCCTTGTACCTAACAATACCAGCGCTGACCCGGCGCGGTCGCGGTTGCTGGATGCCACTTCGGCTTTCCGTTACGATTCGCGCCCCATTTTCGCCGCTGACCGCGTTTTTATCGAGGCACAGCATGCAGCGCAACCCGCAGGGCCGGATGGGCTTTTGGCGCATCCCGGAGCAGAATTTTGAATAAAACCCAAACACAGGCCGACAGTCTGCTAGACCTTTCTGTCGTCGTCCCGGTCCATAATGAGGGCGATAACGTGGCGCCGTTGCTGACCGAGATTGAAGCGGCACTCGAAACAATGGCCTTGACTTGGGAAGTGATCTTCGTCAACGACGCCAGTCGCGACGACACGCTCCCGGTGCTGCGCTCGCTGCTGCGCGGCCATCCACGCTTGCGGGTGTTGAACCAGCGCACCCAAAGTGGGCAGAGCAGCGCGGTACGCACCGGCGTCAAGGCGGCACGTGGCCATTGGATTGCCACCTTAGATGGCGATGGCCAAAATGATCCGGCCGATATTCCCAAATTGTTAGCGGCACGGGATGCGGGCGACGCAGCGATCAAGTTGTACGCCGGCTGGCGCGTGCAGCGCAAAGACAGCAATAGCAAACGCTGGGCATCGATTATTGCCAATGCCGTGCGTTCGCGTTTGTTGCGCGACGCCACACCCGATACCGGGTGTGGACTTAAGTTATTCGAACGGGCGGTTTTTTTGGATTTGCCCTATTTTGACCATATGCATCGTTATTTACCGGCATTGGTCAAACGCGCAGGCTGGTTATGTGTCAGCGTGCCGGTCAACCACCGCGAGCGCACCGCAGGGCAATCCAAATACGGCAATCTGGGTCGCGCTTGGGTTGGACTCAAAGATCTGCGCGGCGTAGCTTGGTTGATTCAACGCAGCAAAGTCACGGTAACGGATGAAATCCGATGAGCCGCCAAAGCGTTCGAACAGGTCCCAACCCGCGAGATCACCACTGTCGATCAAGGCCCTATGGAACGTTTTCTGAGAGAACACGCCGGTGAATGAAGAACTGGTATGGATGGAGTGGACTGGTCTGCATGTGACTTGGTGGAAACTGATCGGTTACACGGGTGCGTTGATGTTTGGCGGGCGCTGGTTACTGCAGTTTGTCGCCTCACGTCGCGCCGGCAGGCCCGTCATTCCGCGTATGTTTTGGTATATGAGCGTGGTGGGTAGTTTGATGACGCTCAGTTATTTTTTATTTTCAGCAAAACAAGATTCGGTTGGCGTATTGCAGAATTTGTTCCCCAGTTTCACCGCCCTGTATAGCTTGCACTTGGATATCAAACACCGCGGCTGGCGGCGCGATAAAGGCCAGCACTAGCAGCCCGCTATAAAGCCCCGCAAGTGCTCACCAAAGGCACCACCCGCGCCGCTTCTAGCGCTGCTGAGTTGGGTTCTTCGCGGCGCGCGGTGGGCGGAAAGTCGATACGTGCGACATAATTTTCACCTTCCGCATCACGCATATTGGAAAGGCCTTCGAAGCGCAACAAGATGCGACTTTCGGCGTCGTATGTCACATCAATGCCCGACACGATTAATCCGAGCAAACCGCCAAGCGCGAGGCGAAATACCCGCGCCGGTCGCTGTTCAATTTGCAGCTCGGCAATTTGTTTGACCTTAAATCCCAGGTAGTCCAAGCGGCTGGGCACCAGAAAGTGAAAGTACACCGTTTCGCCAGCGACTAGTTTGTCCCACTGATCCTGGACGAAGCGGTCAAAACCGGCGTCACCAACCAAATCAGCGGGCACTTGGGCCAAAGTTTCTTGCTCCGGTTCTTCGTCGGGTTGGTCCACGAAGATCTTCAGCGCCGCGCCTTCGCTGCTGACGGCTTCGCGGTAGCCTAGCCGTGCGTCGGTCATATCAAATTCCGGCAGCCAAGGCGTGCTCAACACCTCCGCCACCCGTTTGCGACCGAACGGCTTGCCGTCCGCGCAGCGGTACAAAACCAAACGCTCGCGCACCTTTTCGCCCTGCAGCGCAAGAAAATGCGACTCACGATAGAGCACATCGCCATTCTTGCGATCCACCGCGGTGCCTTCGTAACTCATATAGCCACTGTCGGCGGTATCGGCAATTGCCGCGTTGCCAAATAAAAGCACTAGCAGAAAGGCCAGACCACGCAGCTTAGGGCTCGTGAGGAAATAACCTGGACTTTTGGCCGTCAGATTGGGATGCGATGCGAGGCGCGGTGAGCGCGGTGTGGCGCGCCCCACAAGCGAGTCGCAACGAAGCAGCGCGCCCAAGCCGGCGAGCAAAAAGTCCAAGTTACTGACGAACGAGCGCTTAGTGTGGATCAAGCTGAAATCCTCAGGTTGCCGTGAAAGTCGTTCAGGTTCGGGCTTTTACCCCCTCCCCGTTGTTTGGGAAGGGGCTAACAACGCTCATGGCCGCGGGGGCTTTCATGATTACGGGTGGCTGCCAGCCATGACCGTTACTCAGAATAGACCACTGGGCTGGCGGTGAAGTTGAAGTAAAACCACCACCCGGTTTCACCCAGATGGGTGTCCTTATCGTTGCGTGCGGAACATGAACCTTGGCCGCCCGGCAACAAACCAGACAAAGGCACACTGCCGCCCGGGAGCGCCGGGTTGCTGATGATCACCTGATTGGCGTCAACCTCGCGCAGGAATCCGCGTATCAAGCCGTTGTTGAGCGCAGTGGCCGGGTTGCCGATGAAGTTGGCGCCGATTTGTGCGCTGGTCAGCGTAATCGGCGTGCCGCCATTGTCGAAGACCAGGGTTTTTGCCGCGGTGACAAAACACGCGGCCGACGGTGTGCTGATCGCCGGCATATAGGCGGGTGATCCAATGGTGCCTGCAATCGGCGCCAGACAGCTGCCGCTGGCACTGGCATAGACGTAGGGTGTCGGGCTGGCTGTCAGCGAAGCCACGCAGCCGGCGCTAGGTGTAGGCGCCAGACAATCCGCGGCGCCGTTATCGACGCGCGCCAAGCTGCCGTTCTGCCGTAAAGGTCGAAACCACAGAAGGCTGCTGGCGTCAAGGATGCCGTCGGCTGGATTGGTATCGCCGTTGTAGCTGTTTTGAATCAAACTATTAAACGAAATGCTGGTGGTCGGGATCGCAGTATCGGTGAAGTCCACACAGAGGGTCGGAAACGGCGCGATGGTGATCGGCAAAAATACATGCGGATCGCGCAAATCAAGATCAGTAAAGCGAAACACGGTCGGCGTAGCGAATTCAAAGCCATCTACGCCCAGCCAATCCGGCGAATTTTGCGCGTGCAGCGGTGAGCACATCCCGAACACGCCGATCAACCAGCAAATAGAAGTGCGCATGGGGGTTCCTGCTTGGGTCGGTGAGCGGCATTGTAGCAATCACGCGACGCGATCAGATCAACAATCAGCCGCCCACGCTGGCAATCCGGCATGTCGCGGTCCGCGCCCTTCCAGCAGCGCCAGTGCGTTTTCGGCGGGCATGGGCCTCGCAAACCAGTAGCCTTGGATTTCATCGACGCCCAAATTGCACAGGAAACGCGCTTGCGCTTCGTTTTCTACGCCTTCGGCGACTACTTTGAGTTTCAATGTACGCGCCATGCCGAGGATGGTCTCGATAATCACGCCAGAATCGGCGTCGCCTGGCAAATCGTTCACGAAGGCTTTATCGATCTTCAGGATGTCGATCGGCAGTCGGCGTAAATAGGACAATGAGGAATAACCCGTGCCAAAATCGTCAATGGCGACGCGTAATCCCAATCGATGCAAATCCTCCAATTGCGCGATTGCGGCATCTGGATCGTCCATTAATTCGCTTTCGGTGATTTCCAGTTCCAGCGCGGAGCCATTCAAACCGAGTTCGTTAAGTAAAATCGCGATGAATTGATGCAAAGTTCCTTCGCGGATTTGCCGCTGGGCAACATTGACGGAGACCGCGACATCGGCGAATCCGCGTTGCCGCCATTCGCGCACCTGTGCCAAAGCCTCACTCAATACCCAGCGGCCGACCGGTACGACTAAGCCGGTTTCTTCCAATATTTTGATAAATTCGTTCGGCGCGACCAAACCCCGTTCCGGATGACGCCAGCGCAACAGCGCCTCAAAGCCGGTGACGCGCCCGGCGACCACGGAGTAGCGTGGTTGATAAACCAACAAAAACTCATTGCGCTCCACGGCCAGGCGAATGCGCCGCTCCAATTCCATGCCATCGCGAATGGCTTGATAACGCTCGTGGGAGTAAAACCTGAAGGTATTTCGACCTTCCGCTTTGGATTCGTACATCGCCGAATCGGCGGCGTTGATCAAATGCCGCGCATCCTGACCGTGTTCGGGCCAGACGCTAATGCCGATGCTGGGCGTCACTGCAATCGGTCGACCGCGCACCACAAAAGGCTCGCTGAACGCCGAGATCAGGAATTGTGCGTACCACACCAAACCCTCAGGCGAACGCAGCGCAATGGGCGCGATCGCAAATTCATCGCTGCCTAACCGAGCCAACAAATCGCCCTCCGACAGACACGCTTCCAGACGCAAAGCGACCGCCTGCAGCAGTTCGTCACCGGTATCGTGGCCGAGGGTTTCGTTGACGTGTTTGAGCCGATCAAGATCAATCTCCAACACGCCCAATAGATCAACGCCGGGTTGTGCCACCGCGATGCGGCCGTCCAACTGTTGCATGAAGGCGTTGCGACTGGTGACGCCGGTTAGCGGGTCATGGCTGGCAAGGCGCTGCAGGCGGTGTTCGTTGCGGCGGCGTTCGGTGATATCCGAGAGCACCGACACATACAGGCGTTCATTGTCCGGGTGGAGCAAAATGCGCGAGGTGCGAATCGCCACCAACAATTCCGGGCCGGATTTGCGGCGCTGCCAAAGCTCGCCTTCCCAATTGCCCTGCGCCTCCAGGGTTTTGCGCGAGCGTCGGTAGAAGTCGGGATCATGACGATCCGAGTTCAATAACGCGTTGGATTGGCCGACAATTTCGTCGGATCGAAATCCACTCATGCGCTCGAATGCGGGGTTCACCCGCACGTACTCGTGACTGGTATTGGTCACCGCGACGGCTTCTTGCATCGACTCGATGACTTCTTCGGCGATGCGACTAATGCGCTGCGCTTTGCGCACTTCGCTGATGTCTCTGAAGGTACCCGCCAATCGAATCGGCTGGCCGTTGGGTGCGCGCTCCACGATGGCGCCACGCAGCAGATACCAGCGCGTTTGTGCGTTATCGATTAAACGAAATTCGACTTCGATTTGGCGGTCCTGACCGGACAGATGGCGCGCAATGGCGCCCTCAAACTTGCCAATATCGTCGCGGTGCACCGCATTGCGAAACTCCGCTGGCGCGAAGGTATGTTCGACCACCAAACCGTGCTCAACGTCCACTGCGGAGCGGTACACCACATCGCGCAGCAAATCGAAATCCCAATAACCATCGCTGGACGCGCCCAGCGCCAGTTTTAGACGTTCATCACGTTGTTTAAGCGCGGCTTGAGCGACGGCCAACTCGCGCACGCGACGGCGATAGCGCAAAACCACCAAACCCACCAGCAACAGCATCAGCACATCAATCAGCCAGTGCGACGCCGGCGCCCAGCCATTGTCGGCAAACGCGATTGGGCTGTGCAAGGCCATCAGCATCAGTACGAATGACCGCTCGTGCGACCGTGTTTTGCAGCAGCGCGGACACCGCACCGACGACGGCGGGCTTGCGCAAATGAAACGGTGAAAGGCGCTTCGCATGCGTTTCACTCTAACATGTCAAATGCGGCCTTTTCCTACAACTCACCAAGCCAATTCACGGCCATCGTGGGCAAAAAAGCCACCGTGATGCGCGCTGGTCAGCGCATCGATCAAAGTTAATAAGCCAGATACCGCATCAGGCGCCAGCAGCGGTGCCTGATCGCCTCCCATATCGGTGCGCACCCAACCTGGATGCACCGCAGTGGCGATGATGTGTTGCTCACTCAAAGCAAAGGAAAGCACCCGCATCGCCATATTCAACGCCGCTTTACTAATGCAATAACTGGGTACGTAGAAGCTGTCGCGCGCGCCAATTGAGCCCAGCACCGAACTGATAAACACCACGCGCGGTGACGTACCGAGAGCCAATAGCGGCGTCAGCGCCTGGGTTAGCAACATGGGCCCGATCGCATTGACGCGCAGACTGTGCTCCAGATCGGCTTGGCGCACATCGCCAAAAGTCTCTCCACGCTTGAGCACGCCGGCATTGGCGATGAACAGGTCCAGCGACTTGGTCAACGCACCCACGCCGCGCAGCAATTCGTCGGTTGATTCCGGCGCGCCACTCTCAAAGCCCAATACCGTGAGCTGTCCAGGATGGTTGCTGCTCAATTTGTTCAGCGCGGTAGCACCGGCCGGCTTGCGCGCGGTGGCGATTACCTTATCGCCACGGGCCAACAATTGCCGGGTAAATTCCAGGCCCAAACCACGATTGGCGCCAGTGATGAGAACTTGCATAGATACTGCTCCGATTGATCACAGATGAAGTGCGCCGCGTCAATGATCACGACAGCAAATTGCTCGATAACTCAGGCTAAGCCTCGCACTGTCGATTTGCTGTGTGCTGTCACCCAAAGCAGCAGATTGTTAGTCTAGACAATCCGCCTCGGGAGCAAACCCATGGAACAGCCGCGCCGTGTCGAGCATCAATTGACCGACAAGGGTTATGTGCCGGTGTACACCACCAATGTCGTCGCACAACCCTGGGACCAGTACAGCGCAGAAGAGCATCGCACTTGGGCATTGTTGTTTGAACGACAAATGGCCTTGCTGCCGGGCCGGGCCTGTGACGCCTTTTTCGACGGCTTGCGGCGCTTACAAATGAGCAGCGAGCGCATCCCGAAGTTTGACGATCTCAATCCAATCCTCAAAGCCGCCACCGGTTGGGAGTTGATCGCCGTGGAAGGCTTGTTGCCAGAGCTGACGTTTTTTGAGCACCTAGCTAATCGACGCTTCCCGGTGACCTGGTGGATTCGCACAGCCGAACAAATTGACTACATCAGTGAGCCGGATTTGTTCCATGATTTGTTCGGCCACGTGCCGTTGTTATTGCTGCCGGTTTTTGCCGATTACATGCAGGCCTACGGCGAGGGCGGTTTGAAGGCAGCGCGTTATGGCGATGAGCCGCTGACCGAACTCACGCGCCTGTACTGGTACACGGTGGAGTTTGGGTTGATGAACACGCCACAAGGTTTGCGGATTTATGGCTCTGGCATTGTGTCAAGCAAGGGCGAAAGTCTGTACAGCTTAGAAAGCGCCTCACCCAATCGCCTGGGGTTTGCCCTCAAACGCGTCATGCGGACTCGCTATCGTATTGATACCTATCAAAAAACCTATTTTGTGATCGATAGCTTCGAGCAGCTGTTTCGGGCTACCGTTGATCCAGACTTTGGCCCCATTTATTACGATTTGAAAGGCGTCGAGGCCTACCCGGCCGGCGCGGTACTGGACGCCGAGCGTGTCTATCAGCGTGGCAACGGCATGGGCTGGCCGGCAGATGGAGATGTGTGAGCGGCGCTAGGCGCGCAACTGCGCTCTTTAAGTTGCAGCTAGCGCCCCCATCAATGCGATTGCCCTTATTGCGCAGATCGCCCCCATGCTTGAGTCTTACCACGGCACTACCATCATTTCCGTACGCCGCGGCGCCGACGTGGTCATGGGTGGCGACGGTCAGGTCTCACTAGGAAACACGGTAGTCAAAGGCAATGCGCGCAAAGTGCGTCGCTTAGGCAAGGGCAATGTGCTGGCCGGATTTGCCGGCGCCACCGCCGATGCGTTTACCCTGTTCGAGTTGTTTGACGCCAAGTTGGAAAAACATGGCGGCAACTTAACGCGCGCGGCAGTGGAGTTAGCCAAAGATTGGCGTACCGAACGCCGCTTGATGCGTTTGGAAGCACTATTGGCGGTCGCTGACAAAGAAGCCAGTTTATTAATCACCGGAAATGGCGATGTATTGGAGCCGGAAAACGGACTGATCGCAATCGGTTCTGGCGGCAATTATGCACAAGCCGCCGCTAAAGCCTTATTAGACAATACCGATATGTCGGCCCGCCAAATCGTCGAACGCGCCTTGCATATTGCCGCGGATATTTGTGTTTATACCAATCACAATTTGACCATTGAAGAATTGTGAGGCTTTTTGTGCTGGCAAGTGGACAATAGTCCATTATTTTAAAGCTTTTCCGAGTGCGGATTTGAAACCCGTACCCTACGCTCACTTTAATCCAATCATCAGCGACGGCCTGTAAGTCATGACCCCAAAAGATATCGTCAGCGCTCTCGACCTTTACATTATCGGCCAACAGGCTGCCAAGCGGGCGGTGGCGATCGCGTTGCGTAATCGCTGGCGGCGCATGCAACTTGAGCCGACCATGCGCAATGAAGTCATGCCCAAAAATATCTTGATGATTGGCCCGACCGGTGTGGGCAAGACGGAGATTGCGCGCCGGCTGGCGGCGTTGGCCAATGCGCCTTTTGTGAAAGTGGAAGCAACCAAGTTTACCGAAGTGGGTTATGTGGGCAAAGATGTCGAACAGATCATTCGCGATCTGGCCGATAGCGCCGTCAAAATGACCCGCGAACAAGCGGTCGCCAAAGTCAAAGTGGCAGCGCAAGAGCGCGCCGAAGAACGCATCCTTGACGTTTTGGTGCCGCGTCGCCAAGGTTTGTCTTTTGAACACAATCCCAGCGAGTCGGTCGATCGCGATAACGAAACGCGCAACAAACTGCGTGCACGGCTGCGGGACGGCCAGTTGGACGAGCGCGAGATTGAAATCGAGCTTGCCCAGCAGATTGGCGTGGAAATTGCCGCGCCGCCGGGCATGGAAGAAATGACCAGTCAGTTGAAGGGTTTATTCCAAGGTTTGGCCAATCAACGCACCAGCAAACGCAAACTGCCGATTGGCAAAGCGCGCGTATTGCTGATCGAAGAAGAAGCCGGCAAACTCATTAACGATGAAGAAATAAAAACGCTGGCGATTAATAACGTCGAGCAAAATGGCATCGTATTTATAGACGAAATAGATAAGGTATGCCGGCGCGGCGAATATTCCGGTGCCGATATCAGTCGCGAAGGGGTGCAACGCGATTTGTTGCCGTTGGTTGAGGGCTCCACGGTATCGACCAAATATGGCCCGGTGAAAACCGACCATATCTTGTTCATTGCATCCGGCGCCTTCCATATGGCAAAACCATCTGATCTGATTCCGGAATTGCAGGGCCGTTTTCCCATTCGCGTGGAATTAACCTCACTGGGTGTCGATGATTTCGAGAAGATCCTATCTGAACCTTCCAACGCGCTAACGCGCCAGTATTGCGCGCTGATGGGCACCGAAGGTTTGCGCTTGGAGTTCACCAAAGACGGTATTCGGCGTCTCGCCGAAATCGCCGCGCACGTCAACGATCGCATGGAAAACATTGGCGCTCGGCGTTTGCACACGGTGCTGGAAAAGGTGCTGGAATCGCTGTCTTTTGATGCATCCGATCGCGCCGGCGATGAGGTGGTTATTGACGGCGCGTTTGTCGATTTGCACTTAGCCGAATTAGCCCGCAATGAGGATTTGAGTCGCTATATTTTGTAGTGCCCTCAGGACGAGCTACGGCACGGTGCGAGTCAAACGGATATGGTGTGACTTGGTTAACGAGCGAAGACCCCGAGCCGGGCGAATCAGATTGCCGAAACTCAAGGCAGATTTTCTTGGGCTGTCATGGATGGAGCAAGCCAACCCAGGGCGTTGCCCTGGGCTACTTTGTTCGCCCTTTCAGGGCTTAAACTCTCACCAAACATACCGCAAGCAAATGATTTTAATGCATTTTTTTCAGCGTTG
>CAZLSB010000116.1:0-12220 GCA_964561825.1 uncultured Xanthomonas sp. | reverse complement strand
TGAGATGCGTTGTGAGGCTGGACGGCTGCAAGGCGCGGCGCGCAGGCAATGGCTCCTCCATGCCTAAGCGTTGCAGCGCAGACGCCGTCCAGACGCGCAGCCCGCCGGACGGCCTTTTGGCGTAGCGCAGACTCGAAAGTAGATCGAAATCTATCAAAATCAATCCGAGAATGACCAGAAATCGATCGCCAAAAGGTCTTCCTGCGCACGCGTGAGGAAAGCCCGACAGGCTGCTAGCCCGATGGATTGTCAGCGCTCCCCGGAATTCTTGCTTGAGTTGCGGGCGTGTGTGGCCGCCGCTGTCGCGCTTCCGTGCGAGCAGCGCGCGGACTTTCTCGATGGCCGCTGCGCTGGCAATGTCGACCTGCGCGCCGCAGTAGACCTAGTGCTGCTGAGCGACACCACTCTGGTTGCCGCAGCGCCACAGGATCAAACCGCCGCCTGGAGCGCAGCTGCCAGCGTCGGCAGCGGGGCAATGCGTAATCTATAGTCGCGGTGCGCTGACGCTTTTCCTGCAGGGTGGGTTTCTTGCTGGCTCCGGGCTTTGCTCTCGACCTAAATCAAGGGTGACTCATCGGTTTGACTCGCACCCTTGATGAGCATCAAATCAGCGCAAGCTAGGTGCAAGTACGATGAATGCAAAATCACGGAGGCAAGCGAATGTCACCCAGTCGCAATATCGTGGTCGCAGTGCGAGACAGTAACAACGGGCGCCGCGCCTTGCAGAGAACGCTGTCGCTGGCACGCCCAGGCAAGGACAGCATCCACTTGGTGCATGCGCGCAGACTCGCCGATTTGATGCGCGTCGCTGAGCTGCTGGTTCCACGCTGGATGAACAGCGACGCGGAAGAGCCGGACGACGATGCGTGGCTGGAGGCGCTTGCCGTCGAGGCGCGCAGCCAAGGGCATTTGGCGCAAGCGGTCATGCTTTCCGGCAGGCCGGCGACTGCAGTGGCCAATTACGCACGGGAAAACGGCGCCGACCTCATCGTCGTGGCCGGCCCGCGCGAAAATCTGGCGCGAAAGATGTTTCTGGGCAGCACGGCGCTGCGTATCCTGCGCACGGCAAGCTGCCCAGTGTTGGTTGCTCGAAACGACCCGGCACGGGTCTACGAAAGCGCCCTTGTCGCCATTGACGGCACCGCCGTATCCAAGCGCGTGCTTGCCGCAACCGCCGCTTTCTTTCCCGCGGCGCGGATAGATCTGGCACATGCCTATCGAGTGCCAGAAGAACACCAGCTGCGGATGGGTGGCGCTTCCGAGCAGGCGATTGCCGACGCGCGCCTCGCTCGGCGTCCTGACCTTGAGCGTGATCTGCAGACGCTTGCCGATCACCTGCCGCACGCCATCAAGCATGTGCAACACGGCTTCCCAGAGTCGGTGATCTTGGAGTTGTTCAATCGCTTGCAGCCCGACGTTTTGGTCATTGGCAAGCATTCTGGCGGCGCGCTGGACGAACACATCATCGGCAGCGTAACCCAGTTCCTGTTGTACGCCTGCGATACCGACTTCCTGCTGATAGCGTAATCCGGCATGGCCACACGCAAGTCAGCCGCACCGGTTCCGAGTGCCGCCAGCGCGCCTGTCTGGCACGCCCAGCACGCAGCGGCGGTCGCCGCAGCGCTGAGCGTCGAACCTGTAGCAGGGCTGGATGCGGCAGAGGCCGCAAGCCGACTCGCCACGCACGGCCCGAATCGGCTTGCCAGCAAGGCGCCACGCCCAGCGTGGCTCAAGTTTGTCGACCAGTTTCGTAACTTCCTGGTCATCGTGCTGATCGCTGCTGCGCTGCTGGCGGGCGCCGTCGGTGATCTCAAAGATGCCATCGTGATCGGCGTTGTTGTGCTGATCAACGCGACGCTGGGTTTCTCCCAGGAGTACCGCGCCGAGGCGGCGCTGGCGGCGCTGAAGAACATGCTCGCGCCGCTCGCCCGCGTGCGCCGTGCGGGCCATCCAGCGCTGATTCCGTCCGTTGATCTGGTGCCCGGCGACCTGCTGTTGCTGGAGGCGGGCGACCGCATTGCCGCCGATGCGCGCGTGCTGCAAGCGCATTCGGCGGAAGTGGCGGAAGCCGCGCTGACCGGTGAGTCGCACGCGGTGGCCAAGAACTCCGCCGCAGTCGACGCGCAGTCGCCGCTGGCGGAGCGCCACGGGATGGTCTTCATGAACACCGTGGTGACGCGTGGCCGCATCGAGGCGGTGGTCACAGCGACCGGCATGCACACGGAAATGGGCAGGATCGCCGGCTTGCTGGAGGCCACCGCGGAAAGCGCGACGCCCTTGCAGGTGCAGCTCGACAAGCTCGGCAAGCGTCTGGCGGCCATTGCTGGCGTGGTGGTCGGGCTGATCTTCGTGATCGGCATGCTGCGCGGCGATCCTCTGGTGCAAACCGCGATGACCGCCATCGCGCTGGCGGTGGCGGCCATTCCAGAAGGAATGCCCGCCGTGGTAACCATCACGCTGGCGCTCGGCATGCACCGGATGGCCAAGCGCCACGCCATCGTCAAGAAGCTGGCCGCGGTGGAAACCCTGGGTTGCACAACGGTGATCTGTGCCGACAAAACCGGCACGCTGACCATGAACCAAATGACGGCGCGGCGGATGTTCTGCGCGGGCCGTCGCTTTGACGTGAGCGGCACCGGCTACGATGGCGCCGGTGAGATCACGCCCGCAGACGGCCATAGCACACCGGCTTGGCCGCCGCTGCTGACCGCCGCTGCGCTGTGCGCGGACAGTCGCATTAGCAATGGCGAGCTGATCGGCGATCCCACCGAAGGAGCACTACTGGCACTGGCCGCCAAGGCCGGCCTAGATGCGCAGGCGCTGGCGGAACACAGTCCGCGCATCGCCGAAATCCCGTTCGATTCGGCGCACAAGTTCATGGCCACTTTCCACCACGACGGTAGCTTCGTCCGCATGTGGATCAAAGGCGCCCCGGATGTGTTGATCGCCCGCTCGTCCCATTTTATTTCCGCCAGTGGTCTAGTCGCCATCGACGATGCGCTGCGCGCGACTTTCGCGGCCGAGAACGCGGCGCTTGCCGACGATGCGATGCGCGTGCTTGCGCTGGCCGGCCGCGAGATTGCGGCCAGCGAATTCGATCCGGCTGGCGACCTGATGCGCTGGAGCGAGGATCTGACCCTGATTGCGCTGGTCGGCATGATTGATCCGCCGCGTCCGGAAGCGCGCCAAGCCGTGCGCGAGTGCCAGGCGGCCGGCATTGCGGTGAAAATGATCACTGGCGATCACCGCGCAACCGCCGCCGCCATTGCGCGCCAGATCGGTTTGGTTGGCGAAGTACACGAGGGTCGCGAGATTGAAACGCTTGACGGCGCCGCGCTCGGCGATCTAGTCGAGCGCGCTGGCGTTTTTGCTCGCGTGTCGCCCGAACACAAGCTGCGCATCGTCGAGGCACTCAAGGCGCGCGGCCATGTGGTGGCGATGACCGGCGACGGCGTTAACGACGCCCCGGCTTTGAAGACCGCTGACATTGGCGTGGCCATGGGCATCACCGGCACCGAGGTCGCCAAGGATGCAGGCTCGCTGGTGCTCACCGATGACAACTTCGCCAGCATCGTGCACGCCATCGAGGAAGGGCGCACTATCTACGACAACATCATCAAATTCGTGCGCTTCCAGTTGTCCACCAATATCGGCGCCATATTGACGGTACTCGGGGCGCCGCTGGTGGGTCTGCCGACGCCGTTCACGGCGATCCAGATCCTGTGGGTCAACATCATCATGGACGGGCCGCCGGCCATGACGCTGGGCGTTGAACCGGCCCGTCCCGGCATCATGACCAGCGCGCCGCGCGCCGCGGATGCCCACATCCTCACCGGCGCGCGCCTCTGGCGCCTGGGTCTGTACGGATTGACCATGGCAGTGGGCACGCTGTGCGCCTATTGGTGGGGTGCGCGCCATGGCGGCCACCCTTACGCGGTGACGCTGGCGTTCACCACCTTCGTGTTGTTCCAGTTCTTCAATATTTTCAATGCGCGCGCCGAGTTCGGCTCAGCGTTCAACCGCCAGTTCTTCGCCAATGGCAAGTTGTGGTCGGCGCTGGTCGTCGTGATTTCTCTGCAAGCCCTTGCCGTGCACTGGGCGCCGGCGCAGGCCATTTTCGACACCGTTGACCTCACCCCACGCGACTGGCTGTGGTCGGCCGCCATCGCGTCGAGCACCTTGTGGCTGGAGGAGGCGCGCAAACTGCTGCTTGTCCTATGGCGACGCCCCTAGCAGCCTGTCGGACTTTCCTCGCGAGTGCGCCGGGAGTCCTTTTGGCGATCATTACCCATTTTCGAATTGATTTTGAATGCTATGACTCTAGTTTCGAGTCTGCGCTCTGCCAAAAGGCCGTCCGGCGGGCTGTGCGTCGCAACGGCGTCTGCGCTGCGACCCCAACGGAGGAGCCATTGGCTGCGCGCCGCGCCTTGCAGCCGCTCGGAGCCACCCAACGCATCTCACGCGCAAAGTCGGACAGGCTGCTAGCACAGCGAGGTCCCAGCCCAATGAAGGCGGAACCCGCGCGACCGGGGCCCAGGCAATGACCTGGAACGCGAATTTCTAGTCGCGGGACGATGAAGGGTCGATCAACAGGCCACTGCGATCCGAACCGGTGCGCGCAAGATCTGCATTGTCAGAAGGGTTTGCCCCTCGAAAAACCGTATGACAAGGCGAACATAGACCGAAAGCGGGGCGCGCAATGTCCAGCCTGATGCCAAAATCTTTGAATACGCTTATCACGGCTAGCAACTCGCGATGGCGCGCCTTTGCGGCGCTGTCACGCGCTTTGGGAGTGGGTTTCTTCTGCATTTTCCTTATCAGCATCGTGCAGGCGCAGCCGGTGTCGATCCATGATGAGTTCGCCCCCGACTTCAACGGGCCGGTGCTCACCGTTGAGGTGGATCAGCGCGGCAAGCTGCTGTTTGGCGGCAGCTTTACCCAAGTGAACGGGCAATCGGCGACGCGTTTAACCCGCCTGCTCGGGCACGGTGGATTGGACCCGGAGTTCAATACCGTCATCCCGGCTGGACTGATCCGCGTGATCGCACCCACCAGCGATGACCGCCTGTTGATCGGCGGCAGCTTGAATTCCGTCAATGGCCAGGCACTCAGCAGTGTGGTCCTGTTGGAAAACGATGGATCAAACGTGGTCAGCTTAGCGCCGCAGTTCGATGGCCAAGTGACGGCCTTGGCGCTGGTGGACGACGCCAGCTTGTATTACGTCGGCGGCAACTTTACTCAGGTCAACGGCCTAAACCGCTCTCGCGTTGCGCTGATGACCAATGGCAATGTGGTGCCCAATTTCGTGCCCACCAACTTGACCGGCTTGGCGCTGGCACTGGCACGACAGCGCGATGGCAAAGTCTTGGTCACGGGATCCATCCGAAGGATAGGCGCACCCAGCGCGCAGGGCCCGGTGCTGCGCCTGAACGCCGATGGGAGCGTCGATCCCAGTTTTTTCTTCGCCGCATCGGGTGCAGCGGACGAAGGCTACGCCTTGGCGGTGTTGCCAGATCAGCGCATTTTGTTGGGCGGCAATTTCACCAGTCAAGGTGGCGCAAAGTTCTATCTGCGGCGTTTGAATCCGGACGGCACTGGGGACCCGAGTTTTGTCCCGCCCGCGCTCAACGGCGCGGTGCGCGATCTCAGTGTGCAGGCCGACGGGCGCATCGTCATCGTCGGCGATTTTACCGGTGTCTCGCTGCGCAACCGCATCGCGCGCCTGAATACAGACGGCAGCCTTGACGCAAGCTACGGCGCATTGCTTGATCCGAACGACTCGGTCCATGCGCTGTACCCGCACCGCACAGCAGAGCACCGCGCGCCTGAGCTGTGGGCAAATCGCCAGTGACGGCACGCCACTAGCACCGGTTGCGTGGGGCTTGACCTGTCCTGCGGCAAGTGGGCAGCAAGAGCTCATCTTTGCCGATGGTTTTGAATAGCGGCGAGGGCGCACATCGGGACAGTGCAAGGCCCAGCGGAGCGCAGGGCCCGGAATCAAAAGTCGTCACACGCGTGAATTAGCCCTTCGGGGCTGACACAACGCGGTCGACTAGCGTTTCCAGCTCAGCGAAAAGGGCAGTGTCTGGCCGCTTGAAATTAAAGCAAGTCTTGCCTTGGCGTCGCTTGGTCAACTGCGGCGAGAGCTCGACTAAAAACTCGGGGTGGTAATAGAGCGGCATCAGGTGAAAGGCGACGTACGCCTTTTTCGCCATTACCGCCGCAAAAAAAGTCGGCTCCCCCGTTTTCGGATCGACTTCCGGCGTTTGCAGCATCAGATCGCCGACCGCATCGCGAGCAACGATCATGCCGGGGGCGGCGCGGAGCAAGAGGTCTCGCAAGCCGACAAAGGCTGTCTCGAATTCAGGACTCATTTGACAGAAGTACTCAGTGGCGATCGAAGGAGCAAAGCTGCATTAGCGCTGACCATCAGCCCGCGATCATGCCAAGCGCGATGGGTGGACGCAATTGCACGCTGTCGACAAATTTTGCGCGCTTGCAGGTGCAATCGGCGCACTCACTCAAAACCATCGCTAAACAGCGTAGGTGGACAATGGTGAAAGCGCACGCCGCTGTCGCGTTCGGCAGCGATCAGCGTGTCGTTGGCAAAGGCGACGTCGACGACGGTGTCTGCGGTGGGCAAGTTGCCGACGCGCAGCGGCGCCGAGGGGTTGCTGATGTCGACAATCACTGTGCCCCAGAAAGGACCGGCTGCGACGTACAGGCGCGCACCAGACAGCGCCAAGCCCTGATTGCCGCTGAGCGGAACGTTTAACGTGGCGGCCACAGCGATCACGGCTGGATTGCTCACGTTGAGCACGCGAATATTGTCGGTGCCGTCGCTGACATACCAAAAGGGGAAGGCCAGCGCCATGCCTCGGGTGGCTGCGCTGCTCGCAAGCTGACCAATCAGCACTGGCGCGTCGCGCTGGGTGATGTCTAACACCCACACGCGATCATTGCCGCCAATGTAGGCGCGATTGCCGCTGGCGATGACCCGCAGCGGAATACCTGCTGGCGGCTGCCAGGTTGCGCGCAGAATCAGGTTGGCGGGATTGGTGACGTCATAAATGCGCACGCCAAACGCCGGCATCACGACGAACAGATGGTTGGCATCAACGGCCATATTGAAAATGAAGTTGGGCATCGCGAGCGAGGTTAGCTCGCTGATACTGGCCGGGTTGGCAGCGTTCAATACGCGCAAAGTCGTTGCATCGTCTACAACGCTGGCAGCGAACACGGTGCTGCCGATGGCCGTTGCATTACTGATATTTACCGCATCAAACGTGCCCAAGAGTGCGCCGCGGCTGGCGGTCGCGTTATCGAATACCGCCAAACCACGCGGAGACTGCGGCACGTAGACGCGATTGCCGGCAGCCGCCAGCACCTCGGATCGGCCGCGCAGCGCCACAGAGCTTTGCGTAACGGGGCTTGCCGGATTGCTCACGCTATAGCTGCGAAAGCCAATCGTGCTGGCGGTTTCCAGCGGCACAAAGACTTGGTTACCCAGGGCGCTGACGCCATTAACGTTGACCTGATCGCTCACTGTGGCGACCAGCTGCGGGCTCGCCACGTTGGCAATATTGAAGACGCGTATGCCGCCCGATCCCGCCGCTGTGACCAAATGTCCGTTCGCCAAGGCGCCGTGGGAGTAGCTGCCGATTTGGGCAATCGAACCCAACAGCGTGGGTGCGCCGCTGGCAGAAATATCCAGAATGTCGTAGCCCAAGTTGCGCCGCGCCACATAGGCGCGCGTGCCGCTAATGAACAGATGTGATGCCCCCGTCGCCGCCGGATAGTGCGCCAGCGCGGTGATGTTGCTCGGGTTTGCGACATCCCAAACCGTCACGCCCTCCAGATCATCGGCCACGAAGGCGCGATTGCCGGAGATTTTTACGTCGAACACAAAATCCGTGCCCAAGCTCAGCACCTGGGCGCGCAGTAATGGCGCCGATGGGTTGGCAATGTTGATCGCCGATAGCCCAGCTGGCGAAATCGCGGCATACAGGGTGTTGCCATCAATCGCCAAGCCGCGCGGGATGCGGCCTTCCGGCACCACGTACTGGCTCAGCAGCACCGGCGCGCTGCGATTTGCCACATTGATAAGACGGATGCTGTTTTTTGCGTCCGACACTGCAACCAAGTTACCAACGCTGTTGATCGCAATGTGTCTAACCGGCCCGAACAGGGTGATCGCACCCAGCCGCATTGGCGCACTCGGATTGGCGACGTTGTAAATCGACAGCACCGAGCCCTCGCCCACTAACAGTAGCGATTCGCCCCCACCAGAGTAGGTTTCTGTGGTGCGTACCGGACCTTGGCCCTGCTGGGTAATGCTCAGTGCGCACTGTTCGATCGCGGCGGCTGCCCCGGCACTCAACAACAGGCCCCCGATGAGTAACGCGCGCCACTTTCTCGTTCTCTGAACGCGATGCAAGCTCGCTAGCTTGGGAAGCCCTCTGGTGATCCTAAGTGCAAATGTTTCAATGAACATGGCGTGCGATCCTAGTGATTACTGGCTGTCCCTTAGGCATACGAAGAATGCTCAGTGAAACCCTCCATTGGACGGCGCTATGGGTTCCGCGTGCCGCAACCATGACGGGTTATGCGCGGCAATCGCGTATAGGCTACTAATCCCTATTAATTTCAAGCCTTGTCTGGCGCACCAAAAACACATGAATAGCGAACCCATTACGCTGCTGCTGCGCGAGCTCTCGCGCGGCCAAGCACATTCCGACGAGCGAGTCGCCGCGGCGGTCATTCAAGCACTCGAACGTATTGCAGAACGGGAGTTTGCGCGCCGCGGGGGCGCGCACGGCCTCACTCTGGAGCCGCGCATCTTTGCGCACGATGCGCTGCTGAAAGTGCTCAGTCAGCGCCAGGTTTTTATCAGCCGCGGCCAATTTTTTGCTTACGCGACGCAAATCATGGTGCACGCCATGATCGACTACCACCGCGCACGACAAGCGCATAAGCGCGGCGGCGCATTCGAACGCGTGAGCTGGTCTGAGGTGGTCGTTGAACCAGATTTAGAAACGGACTTGGACCTAGCCTGCGTGCCGCCAGCGCTGGAGCAATTGCAACTACTGGACCCGCGCAAGGCTGATGTGGTGCGCCTGCGCGTGTTTTGGGGCGCGTCGATGGACGAGATTGCGCACATTCTGGGCGTGTCGATCACCAGCATTGAACGCGATTGGCGCTTCGCAAAACGCTGGCTGGTCGTCAATCTGAAAACCAGCAGCCATGACTCAAACTGAGCGCTACCGTCGGCTAGAAACCTTGTTTCATCAATGGGTTGACTTGGATGATGCGACCCGGTTGACGCGCCTGAATCAGCTCGCGCAAGAGGAACCGAGCCTGCACCAAGAATTGGCCGCGCTGTTTGGTCAGTCGAGTCAAATTGCAGCCGCTGAGCGCGCACTGGATCACTTTGCACAGGCTGCTCAGCAGCTTGCCGGCACACCCTCTTATCCGGCCGTGATCGGCCCCTACACGGTGCTGCGCAAAATTGGCGAAGGGGGCATGGGCCAAGTATTCGAGGCCGAACAAGTGGCGCCCGTGCAACGCCGCGTTGCCATTAAGCTGTTGCGCACCGGGCTTTCCGACGAGCGGGCGCTGGTTAGATTTATGGCCGAACGCCAAACCCTCACGCTGCTGGACCATCCAAACATCGCGCGAATACTGGATGCCGGCACGCACTCCGACGGCCGCCCCTGGTTTGCCATGGAGCTGGTTGATGGCATCTCGATCGCGCACTGGGTGGAGTCGCACAACCTTGGGTTTCGCGAGCGTATTGAGCTGCTGTTGCCGGTTTGCGAGGCCGTGCAACACGCGCATTTAAAGGGCGTCATCCACCGCGATCTTAAACCCAGCAACATCTTGGTTAGCACCGCGCAAGACGGCAGCGCTAAGCCACGCATTATCGACTTCGGTATCGCCAAAGCCATAAGGCAAATACCCGCAGACGATGCGCAGCTGTCGACACGGTTTGGCGAACTGCTGGGTACGCCGGAATACATGAGCCCGGAACAGGCCAGCTTGGGCGCAGTGGACGTCGACACACGCTCCGATGTGTACGCATTGGGTTTGGTGCTGTTTGAACTGCTGGTTGGCGAGCTGCCCTTGAGCGTGGCGCAGCTGCGCAGCTTCGCATTCGACGAGATGTGCCGGCGCATCCGCGAGGAGGAAACTGCCAAACCGAGCCAGCTCGTGCAGGTGCAGCGCAAAGACCGAGGCTCCCTGTCGAGCGCGGAGTGGGCGCGGCGGCTGCGCGGTGATTTGGATGCAGTGGTGCTCAAGGCGCTGGCCAAAGACCGCGATCAGCGCTACATCAGCGTATCGGAATTTGCCGCGGATTTACGCCGCTACTTGGCCGACAAACCTGTCTTAGCCACGCCGCCGAATTGGCGCTACCGCTTGCGCAAGTGGGCAAAACGCAATCGCGCTTTCGCCACCGCGGCCGGCATTGCAATAGGAGCCGTTTTGGTCGGCTCGGCCTTGGCTGCGCATGGTTATGTGCGCGCGCAACGCGCTGCCGACCAGGCCCAATTGGCGCAAGCGCAGGCCGAATCAGTAACTCAATTCATGCTGGGCTTGTTCAAGGCCGCAAACCCGCGCAATGAACCTGGACGCGATCCGAGTGCGCGCGATTTGCTGGCGCGCGGCGTGACTCAGCTGCAAGATCAAAAAAACGCGCCCCTGCTGGCACCGACTGTGCGCATGCTGGTCTTAGAAAATCTGGCCGAAGCATCCTGGGCACTGGGTGACTACAACACCGCCGAAACGCTGCTAATTGAAGCCCTCGCTGCGCGCCGGCAAGAACAACCCACCCAAGCCAAGCGGCTGGCTTATGTGCTGGATCAGCTGGGCGACATCGCTCGCGATCGCAAAAGCGATTACCCGCTGGCGATTGAGCGCCACGGCGCCGCATACGATGTTCTGCTGCAAGCCGGCTTGGCAAGCAGTGCGCAGGGCATGCGCGCGCTGAACAACAAGGCGATTGCGCTGCGGCGCAGCGGAAAACTAGCAGAGGCAGAAGAAGCCTACCGCTCAGTAATTGCGCTACAAAGCTCACTCAGCACCCAACCCACAGAACACCTAGCTGGCGCCCTGCTCAATCTTTCAATCGTGCAAAGTGACCTGGGTGAACGCAAACTCGCCACCGCCAACATGGAGGAAGCGCGCAGATTGTTTGAGCAACTGTTGCCCAAAGATCACCCCAATTTTTCGACCCTCTACAGCAATATGGGCCTGATGCAGCGCAAGGCTGGGGATCTACACTCTGCACTTGAGCTGATTCAAAAAGCGCGCGCGAATGAGGACATAAATTTCCCAAAAACGCACCCCGCTCGTACCGACAGCATGCACAACGAGGCCTCGGTGCGGCTGCGATTGGGGCAGCTGAACGAGGCTGATGCCCTGTTGAATCAAACGCAGGCGCTTCTGCAACAGACTCTGGGGCAAAATAGCGCGCGCAGCTTTGTTCACACCGGCACGCAGGCTGAGATTTTGCTTGAGCGGGGCCGCTACGGGGAGGCAGCTTCGCTGTTACAAGGGCTATTGGCACTGATGCCTGATAATCCGAGCACGCTCAAGCAGCGGCTCATTTCAACGCGCAGACTAGCGCTCGCCCAGCGTGGTCTGCGCGATTTCACAGCGGCAAGCCAGTCCGCCGCGCAAGTTCTGGCGCTTGCGAATGCATCGAAGAATGCGCTCAATGAATCAGCTTCAGAGCTCCTGCTGGCGATGATTCAGCTTGACTTGGCGCAATTTGGGCCAGCCGCGCAGCACTACGCTCAGGCGCTGGCACTTGACCCGCGCTGCGCCGCCGCGGCCTGTGTGCTCGACCAGGCCACATTGCAACTGACGCGCGCGCACTATCTAGCGCGTACCGGGCAATTAGACGCAGCACTGGCTGCACTCAAGGTCGCATTGAACCATGACGAGTGGAGTGCCTCGATGCTGAGCCACCAAGATTTACAGTCGCTTCACCAGCTGCCCGGCTGGGCGCTGTTACAGGCTAGTTTGAACCTGCGAATGCGACAGAAACACGATTCGCTGCAGACGCCTTAACGCCGAGTACTGCTCCGGCTCCGCGGCTTTTTGCTCGCGGCTCTGCAAGTGGTTAAACCTAGCAGCCTGTCGGGCTTTGCGCGTGAGATGCGATGTGAGGCTGGACGGCTGCAAGGCGCGGCGCGCAGGCAATGGCTCTTCCATGCTT
>CAZLSB010000115.1:0-12257 GCA_964561825.1 uncultured Xanthomonas sp. | reverse complement strand
TGGACATCACGGCGACAGTGTCGCAAGTGTCGACTTCGGTGCACTCCCACTCTACCCCTTCCGACTGAGGCTTCCAGCCAACGGAGGTCACTGTCAGGTCTCGAAACCGTCCTTGAACCTAGAAACCTCAGTTGGACGGGGTAAAACCGCACACTCTACCCCGTAGCGGACTCACCCAATGGGTGAACTGATCAAAGTGCTGAAAGGTCAAATAAATCATCGCGTTATGGGTGATCGGAAGCGGTCAACTGAGGTTTCTAGGTTGAACAGGCTTGATTCGAAGCCATCGCCGAAGACCTTCTCGAGGCTGCCGGCCGGGCAGTTCAACACCCAGAATCGTTGACTGGTGGAAGCGCCGGTAACCGTTTCCGTGACATTTAGGTTGGCTGTGCGCGGGGCAAGGCCCGCGGTGCAATTCAACCTGATGTTCTGCGCCGTCGGTGTTCCCGCGGTGAAGGTCAATGGGTCTGCGCTGGTTAAGGCGAAATTCGCAGCGTCCGTTCCGCTGATTTCGAAGCCGGTCAACGTCGTGGAGCCCAAAGCTGCGCCACCGGACGGCGTAGCGACGATCTGCCCATTGCCAACCACACCTACCGTAGTGACACCGGTGAATCCCACTGGACCACCGGTGCCGGCGGCGGCCCCGGCAGCGGGGTTGTAGGCGATAGCAGGACCCGAGGCATTCGCAATCACGCTGATGGTGCCGTTGGCAGGAACGCACGCGCCGTTGATGGCGTCGCCATTGACGTCGGTACATTCGACCACGGTTGTCGTCAACGCCCGGGCGCCCACCGGCGCGCCTGGCGCAATCTGATAGGTAATCGTACCCAGCATGTAGGTGCCGACTGCTACCGGGGTGGGCGGAAATGTGAAGATCACGCAACTGGTCAGCGTATTTGCGCCGTTGGCGCTACAGCTCACCGACGCCGCCGTTGGAGGCGTACCCAGCGCAAAACTCACGAAAGTAATCGGCGGATTGTTGTGGGCGATCTGAAAAGTCGCCGAGTACACGCCGAAGGCGTCACCGGCCGGACGTACATAGGTAACTGGGATGGTAACCGTCGTGCCGGCAAGGCCAAAATTCGAGCCAGCGCTGATAGTGGCAACTGCTGCAACGGGTGAGCTCATGCAAGCGGTCATACAGACGGCAAGCGTAATCTTGCTGATCCAATTCATCATGGGAAGCACTCGTGTCAAGATCATTCAAGGCGCGCCCAGTAGTCATGAAACCCATGGGCACAGATGACTGCGCTGCTCGCATTCGTGCAGAGTCAGCGTCGGCGCGATCAGCATAGCGCTGACGGTCACTGCCGCGGCGCAGCACAAGCCCCCGCAAAGTTGGGCCGGTCGACACACTGCCGATGCCCGCTCCAGTTTGCGGCACTGCGCCAAGCGCACACTACTGCAACCGGAATGTGGTCAACTGTCGCGCGAAATGCGCTGGTTTTGCCGTCTCCAACCGCACGATCGCGCCGCCGCCCGGCGTTCGCGACTTGCGACGCATGCGTGGCCTGGGCTTGCTCCGCCGTTGCTTGTCCAGCCCGCCGGGCGTTCAGGCGCTTGCATGTCCTGCCGTGCAAGCCGACCGCTCGAACCCCCTTGAATACGTTCGGGGGCGCCCCCATTGATGGGCCCGTCGCGCGCTGGACCGATCATATGGATTGCCCGGCGTGGCACGCATCGTAAGTTACCTCTTGATTCAACACATTAGAAAAGGCCAATCGCCATGAAAATTCGTCCTTTGCACGACCGTGTGATCGTTAAGCGCATGGAAGAAGAGCGCATCAGCGCCGGCGGCATCGTGATTCCTGATTCCGCCACTGAAAAACCCGTCCGCGGCCTCGTTCTGGCTGCCGGCAACGGCAAGATCCTCGAAAACGGCACGGTTCGCCCGATCGCGGTGAAGGCTGGCGACAAAGTTCTGTTCGGCAAGTACAGCGGCACCGAAGTGAAGGTCGACGGCGAAGAACTGTTGGTCATGCGCGAGGAAGACATCATGGGCGTGATCGAAGACTGATAGCGCTACTGGCGGCGTTTTTGCCGCTGCGACGCGGTTGCTTGCTTCCCGACTCTCTTCATTTTCATCTTTTATTTTTCAAGGATTATCCCAATGGCAGCTAAAGAAGTTCGTTTTGGCGAAGATGCACGCGCCCGTATGGTGAGGGGCGTTAACGTCCTGGCCAATGCCGTCAAAGTTACCCTCGGCCCGAAAGGCCGCAATGTCGTGCTCGAAAAGAGCTTCGGCGCGCCGACGATTACCAAGGACGGCGTGTCCGTCGCCAAGGAAATCGAACTGGCTGACAAGTTCGAAAACATGGGCGCGCAGATGGTCAAGGAAGTCGCTTCCAAGACCTCTGACATCGCCGGCGACGGCACCACCACGGCAACCGTGTTGGCGCAGGCGCTGATCCGTGAGGGCATGAAGGCGGTCGCCGCCGGCATGAACCCGATGGATCTGAAGCGTGGTATCGACAAGGCCGTTATCGTGGCCGTCGAGCAGTTGAAGGCGCTTTCCAAGCCGTGTACTGATGACAAGGAAATCGCTCAGGTTGGCGCAATTTCGGCCAATAGCGATCCGGAAATCGGCACGATCATTGCTGACGCGATGAAGAAAGTGGGCAAGGAAGGCGTGATCACCGTTGAAGAAGGCTCGGGGTTGAACAATGAACTCGACATCGTCGAGGGCATGCAGTTCGATCGCGGTTATCTGTCGCCGTACTTCATCAACAATCAGCAGACCATGAAGACGGAGCTCGAAGCCCCGTTCATCCTGCTGCACGACAAGAAAATCTCCAACGTCCGCGAACTGCTGCCGCTGTTGGAAGCCGTTGCCAAGTCCGGCAAGCCGCTGCTGATCGTCGCCGAAGAAGTGGAAGGCGAAGCGCTGGCGACTCTGGTGGTCAATACCATCCGCGGCATCGTTAAGGTGTGCGCAGTGAAGGCGCCGGGCTTTGGTGATCGTCGCAAGGCGATGCTGGAAGACATGGCGATCCTCACTGGCGGTCAGGTCATCAGCGAAGAAGTGGGTCTGTCGCTGGAGAAGGCCACGCTGAAAGATCTGGGCACCGCTAAGCGCATCGTCATCGAGAAGGAAAACACCACGATCATCGACGGCGCTGGCAAGGCTGACGTGATCAAGGCGCGCATCGACCAGATCAAGAAGCAGGTCGAAGACACCAGCTCTGATTACGATCGCGAGAAGCTGCAAGAACGCGTGGCCAAGCTGGCCGGCGGCGTTGCGGTGATCAAAGTTGGCGCGGCGACCGAAGTTGAGATGAAGGAAAAGAAGGCGCGCGTCGAAGATGCGCTGCACTCCACGCGTGCGGCCGTCGAAGAAGGCATCGTACCGGGCGGCGGTGTGGCTCTGGTGCGCGGTTTGGCTGCAGTGCGCGCGCTGAAGGGTTCCAACGAAGACCAGAACCACGGCATCCAGATCGCCGCACGCGCGATGGAAGCGCCGCTGCGTGAAATCGCCGCCAACAGCGGTGACGAGCCGAGCGTCGTGTTGAACCAAGTGGCCGCCGGCACGGGCAACTACGGTTACAACGCCGCAACGGGCGAGTACGGCGACATGGTCGAAATGGGCATTCTGGACCCGACCAAGGTCACCCGTTACGCCTTGCAGAACGCCGCTTCGATCGCGGGCCTGATGATCACCACCGAAGCGATGGTGGCAGAAGCGCCGAAGAAAGAAGCTGCCGGCGGCGGTGGCGGTCATGACCATGGCGGCGGTGGCATGGGCGGTATGGACTTCTGATCAACCACTCTGGTTGAAAAACACGCAGGCCTGCGAAGGCCTGCGCGTTTACAGATGCAGTTGCAGAACCAAGCCCCGCGCATGCGGGGCTTGGTTTTTGTGTTGGCGAGATTGATTGCCAAGAAACCACCAATCCGAGCGCACACTCGGTCCAGGTAGAGCATGCTGCGCGCATGCGCATTGATCTGCCCTCCCGCGGTTTGCATCTCGATTACGAATGGACCGGTCCATTCGATGGGCCGGTGCTGATCCTGATTATGGGTTTGGGTATGCAACGTGTGGCTTGGCCGCCTGAGCTACTGGCTGGCTTGGCGGCGCGTGGCTTGCGCGTTCTGAGCTTCGACAATCGCGATATTGGTTTGTCAGGTACTGGCACATTGGCACCACACATGGGCGTGCGGCGCGCTGTTTTGCGCTATTTCCTGCATTTGCCGATTCGCGCGCCGTATTCGCTGGACGATATGGCGGCTGACACACTCGCTTTAGCCGATGCGCTGCACGTTGAGCGCTTTCATGTCGCCGGCATCAGCATGGGTGGCATGATCGGCCAGCAGTTGGCACTCATGGCACCCGATCGTGTGCTGAGCCTGTGTTCAATGTTATCGAGCGCCGGGCCACGCTCGGCGCCGGCGCCGCATTGGCGGGTCACGCGCAGAATGCTGCGCGCGCCGAGTCTTAACAGCACGCCCGAACAACGCATTGAACACTACGTAGCGCTGTTCACCGAAATTGGCCAGCACGACGATCCGGTCGAAATCGAACGTTTGCGGCGCGGCCTGACTGCCGCCCTAAGCCGCGCGTATCGACCGGCCGGGACCATGCGGCAATTGCTGGCGATCAGCGCAGAGCCTGATCGCAGCGCGCGCTTGCGCCACATCCGCACGCCGACCTTGATCGTGCACGGCGCCCGCGATCCCTTGGTGCCGGTCGCCGCAGCCCATCATTTAGCGCGCGTTTTACCGCACGCACAGCTGAAAATCATCGAAGGATTGGGCCACGATTTACCGGCCTGGGTCATGCCGCAATTGGTGGATTTACTCGCCGCCCAGTGCGGGCGATAGGACCTTTTATTGCACCGCTGTCGTAGGTCACGTTGCCCGCAGGGCTACGTGACGGCGTGAAGCTGCGCGAGGCCACCAACATGACGGTGCGGCGCTGTCAGGTAGGCCTTCGGCCAACGTGACCTACTCTCACCACGTGAAGCTGCGCGAGGCCACCAACATGACGGTGCGGCGCTGTCACGTAGGCCTTCGGCCAACGTGACCTACTCTCACCATAGCCTCAGCTGGCAAAACTGAACGAGTGCGGCAGCAATTCGCCGATGGGGGTGTGCAAAATGCTGCCGTCGGCAGCGAGGAATAACACTCTCGCGTGGCTGCCAAATTCGCGGATCATCTGGCGACAAGCGCCGCACGGTGGAATGGGCAGCGCGTGGCCGTGGCGATCGGTGGCGGATATGGCGATAACGGCCAACTGGAAGGCCGCCCCCTCGGCACGCACCGCGGCGGCAATGGCATTGCGCTCGGCGCAATTGCCCACGTTAAACGCGCCGTTCTCCACGTTGCAGCCGGAATACAGCAAACCGCTGATTGAGCGCAGCGCGGCGCCAACGTACAACTGCGAATACGGCGCGTAAGCATTTTTCAGCGCCTGCATGGATTCGTCGAGTAGATCCTGATGGACGGACATCGGCTGGGCTCAGATCGTGGGCGCGGATCTTCAAACTACGCCTTTTGCAGCCCAATCGCGATGCTTTGAGTAAGTCCAGCTTGGCTTTCCCTGCGACGTATGACGTATCGTCGTCTAAACCCACCGGAGCCACGCTGATGCTGATTCGAATCCTCGCCGGCTTATGCCTGCTAAGCACTCAGGCTGTTGCGCAGACCTTTTATGTGGCCAGCAATGGCGTCGATGCGCCGGCGGGCGGCACCTTGGCGGCGCCGTGGGCAACGATCACCTATGCGCTGGATCGGGTGCCGGATCAAAGCCTGGTATTGGTACGACCGGGCACTTACACCGGGCGCATCCGCATTCGCGGCAACTTTGCGCAGGGCGTGACGGTGCGCTCAGAAATACCGTATCAGGCGCTTTTACGTGCCGCGGAGGCAGTGCTGACCATTTTTAACGACAGCGCCAATATCCAAGGCATCAGTATTGAGGGTTTCGATATTGCCCATAGCGGCGCCGGCGCGGCAGCATTGGTGGTCCAAATCCAGGATGGTTTTGCAACCGATACCAGCCGCATTACTTTGCGCGACAATATTCTGCACGACAGCTGGAATAACGACATTCTAAAAATCAACAACGGCGCCAGCCAGATTCGCGTGATCGGCAATATGTTTTATAATCAGACGGGTTCCGATGAGCATATTGATATCAACAGCGTTGATGATGTGATAGTCGAGAACAATGTGTTCTTTAATAACTTTGCAGCCAGTGGTCGAGTGAATAACAACGACACCTCCAGTTATGTGGTGGTCAAAGATTCCAACGGCAGCAATGACGAGTACCTCGGTGCACGCAATGTGCAATTGCGTGGCAATGTCTTTTTGAACTGGGAAGGGTCATTTGGCAGCGGTTTTATTTTATTCGGCGAAGATGGCACGGCCAATTTCGAAGCGTTTGACTGCGTCGCCGAGAATAATCTGTTCATCGGCAATAGCAGCAATACGATGCGCTCGCCGCTCGGCGTAAAAGGCAGTCGCGACATCAGCTTCCGGCACAACACGGTGATTGGCAATTTGCCAGCCAACGCGTTTGCGACGCGAATCAACCGCGAAAGCGACAATCCGCCCATTGAAGCGGTGCGCTTTGTGCACAACGTGTTCAGTGATCCAAGCTCGACGATGACCGACTTCTCCGACACCTTGCCAGCTGACCTTTCGATTGCGCGACCGAGCACCCTAAGCCGCAACGCCTATTGGAACGGCGGCGCTGCGCTGCCGTTTGACGCCGGCGATGTGCTCAATATCAGCGGTGATTCCAACCGCATTGAAGCTGATCCCGGCCTGCCCAGCCAAATCGGCATACAAACGCCGCACTGGCTGCCCGGCCAGAATCTGTTCAACGGCGGTCATGCGCGCATTCGGGATGCCTTTGTTGCGCTGGTCAACAGCTACGGCACTCCAGCGCCCGGCAGTTTGATCATCAATGCGGCGACAGCGGGCGCCGATGTACCCAGTACCGACATCCTGGGCCGACCGCGCCCGCCCAATGCCGCCGACCTTGGCTGTTTTGAAATCGTCGCCGGGCAGTTTGCGTTTGCCGATGGGTTTGAGGACTAAGGGATTGTTGGTGGTTGCGGGTTACAGCCCGCGTGCGATTTCGAAGCATCTAGCGCGCGCTTTTGACAAAACAGCCCTGCCTGCGTTGAGTTTCATATTGATTTTGCTGCATATCTGCGTGATCTTAGACTTGGCGCGAGCTTTGCTTGAAGGGCTGGTCGCCCTTCGGTACTAAACTTGATGACTGCATGGATTGCCGATGTCCGCACTGCCGCGCGCAGTTTGCGTCGGGTGCCTGGTTTTGCGCTGGGCGCGATTTTTACCATCGCGCTGGGCATTGCTAGCGTCACCGTGGTCTATGCCTTGCTGCAGGCGGTTTTGTTGGAACCCTTGCCGCTGCCGGGGCCCGAGCACATTGTTGCGGTGCATCGACACCTCTCGGACAGTGCCAATCTGAGCCTGCCGGATGTAATCGAGCTGCGGGAGCGGCTGCGCTCCTTCGATGCGATCGCCACGGTGTCACCGGATTTTGCGCTGGATCGCAGTGACGGCGACACGCCGACGCGGGTGCGCGCGGCGCTGGTGGAATCTGACTTCTTCCGAGTGATCGGCCTGCCGCCGTTGTTGGGCCGCCTATTGCGTCACGACGACGATGTAGCGGGCGCGCCGCCGGTGGTCGTGCTGGGCGCAAGCTACTGGCGCTCGCATTTTGGCGGCGATCCGAGCGTGATCGGGCGGCGCTTGAGTCTGTCGGAAGTCAGCGCCGAAATTGTCGGCGTTGCCGATGATCGCGCTGATTTGTTTGAGATTGGCACCGCGTTATGGGCGCCGTTGCCACCGTTTGCGCCCTGGGCGCCAAGCTCACCGGGCTCGAACACCTTCGAAGCCGTCGCTCGCGTCAGCGCCAACAGCAGTGTGACCGCGGCGCGCGCCGAATTGGCGGCGGTCAGCGCGGCTTTGGCGAAAGAACGCGGCAATCCTGACAAGGTTCTGGACGCCACTGCATGGGTGGACTTTGTTACCGCCAGCGCGCGCCAGGGTTTGTGGATGTTGTTTGCCGCGGTGCTGCTGCTGTTGACGCTAGCGACCGCCAATGTGGCGGCCTTGGTGTTGGTGCGCAGCACGCGTCGCCGGGCGGAATTGGCCTTGCGCCACGCGCTGGGTGCCAGTCGCCAGCGCTTGTTGCGTCTGCTTTTGACTGAGGGACTATTGCTCGGATTGGCCGGCGGCGCTATGGGCATCACGCTGGCGCTAGTGGCGTTTGAAGTGCTGCGCGCGCAGGCGCAAGGCGCGTTGCCGCGACTCGCAGGCGCCAGCATCGATGGCAGCGTATTGCTGATCGCCGCGCTGGGCACCTTGATCAGCGTGCTGCTCTTTAGCGCGTTGCCGGCTTGGCGCGTGCGCGCGCAGCGCGCCACGGCACGGACATCCGGAATCGGACAACAGCGCGGCGAAGCGCGCACGCTGGGCAGTTTGATCACGCTCGAAGTTGCGTTGGCCTGCGCTCTGTTGGGTGCGGCCGGGCTTCTGACTCGCAGTTTCCTGGCGCTATCGGCCATACCGCTGGGTTTTGATGCCAATGCGGTGCTGACCGCCGAGGTGGTGCTGCCCGAATCGCGCTACAGCGAAATTGAACCGCAAACACGCGCCTACAGCGCCATGGTGCAGGCGCTGTCGGCCGAGCCCGGGGTCAGTCACGCGGCTTTGGTGGTTGGCCCGCCGTTGTTGGCGGCGCAGGGTATTAGTCACACGCTACTGGTCGATGGGCGAGAACTCACCGATGCCAGCGCCCGCTATCGACCGATCGTTGGCGACTATTTTGCGGCGCTGGGCATGAGCGCGTTGGCGGGCCGCGGCGTGCAGGTTGGTGATGAAAACGGCGAACGCATCGCCTGGGTCAATCAGACCTTTGCGCGACGCTACTTGCAGGACATGGATCCGATCGGTGCACGCATTGCATGGAAACCGGGTGAGGCGGGAGCCGCCGAGCAGCCCTTGTGGATGCGGGTAGTCGGCGTGGTCAGCGATGTACGCGGTGGCACGCTGCGCAGCGACGACGCGCCCTCCGTATACGCGCCATACGCGCAACGCGAAGCCAATTGGATTCGTTTTGGCACCTTGGTCGCACGCGTGGCGGGCGATCCAGCCGACTACCGCGATGCGCTGCTGCGGGCGGTTAGTGTCGGCGACCCCGCCATTGCGCTGGGCGAGCTGAGCACAATGGTGGATCGCACCGAGCGCGCTTTGTCGCGCGATCGCTATCTGCTGCAGCTGGTCGCGCTGTTCGCCGCGCTGGCGCTCGCGCTTGGCGTGCAGGGCGTGTACAGCGTGGTGTCCTTCGCGGTGGAGCAGCGGCGCGGCGAAATCGGCGTGCGCCTAGCGCTAGGGGCCAGCCCGGCGCAGGCGATGCGAGCGCTGATCAGCGCCACACTACCGCACATTTTGCTGGGCACCGCCATTGGCTTAGGGTTAACGCTGCTCGCCGGACGCCTGTTGGCCAATGTGTTATTTGGTGTGACCAGCTTTGACCCGGCAACGCTATTGGCAAGCGCTACGCTTTTGATCGGTGGTGGTTTATGCGCCGCTTGGTTACCGGCGCGGCGCGCACCAGCCGTGGAACTGAGTCAGACGCTGCGCAGTTAACTGCTCATCCGCACCACGACGATGGCCAGGATCAACAGCAGTGCCAGCGCCACCGCGGCTGGCATCAATAATCCCCAGCGTTCCTGCGGGAGATTTTGTGGCAGAAAACTGCGCGTGGAGGGCTTGCGATTGGGGTCGGTTGACATGATCAGTGCCGTGAAGGACGAGTTTGTGAGTTTAGAGGGCTGGTGAGGAAATAACTTGGACTTTTGGCCACGAGCCCTTAGCCCAGATAGGGCGAGCTGCGCTGCTGAGCAGCGTATTCAGTGATTCTGCGTCATCATCCGCGCTAACGAGTTGAGTGGGCGCGGAATCGACATGGCGAAGGGTAAACAGGCAGTGCGCGGCGGCGGCAGTGCGCCACTGCCATTTTGGGTGTGGCTGATCACCGGTTTTGCGCTGGGTGTGGGTTTATCGATGTTTTTTATCTTGCGAGATGGCATGCCCAACTCCGGACCGCAGCCCAATCCCAATGCGCAAAGCGGCGATAGCGACAAACCCTTGGTCGAATTGGCCGCCGGGGACAGTCGCGCAGCTGACGCCGCCAAGCGGCCACGCTATGAGTTCTATTCGGTATTGCCGGAGATTGAAGTGGTCATCCCCGACGCTGAACTCACCGAACAATCGCGCAAACCACCGCCGCCTGCCGCTGCGGGGGCGACCGCACGCATGTTTCTGCAAGTGGGTAGCTTCACCAACTCCGGGGACGCCGAATCACACAAAGCGCGCATGGCCCTGTTGGGTGTGCAAAGCCAAGTCACGCCAGTCAAAATCAACGATCGCACCTGGCATCGCGTGCGCGTGGGGCCGTACACCGATACACGCGCGCTAGAAGCGGCCAAACGCCAACTCGCTGGCGCCAATATTGAAGCCATTGCGCTGCGCGAAACCGGCGGTTAACAGTTGCGTTGGAAAGATCACAGAGTCATGAACACACGCGTGCTTGACCGCAGCTTGCCTATACTGAGATGTTAACGAGCGCAGAGGATGGGGCCATGAGCGAACGCGATGTGATGCAATACGACGTGGTCATCGTCGGCGCCGGTCCGGCTGGCTTGGCTTGCGCGATCCGACTCAAACAACTCAAGCCTGAACTTGGCGTATGCGTGATTGAAAAGGCGTCGGCGATCGGCGCGCACATCTTGTCCGGCGCGGTCATCGAACCGCAGCCACTGGATGAATTGTTGCCGGGTTGGCGCGCTGCCCCACCGCCGATCTGCGTAGCCGCCAAACGTGATGAATTTCGATTGCTGACTAAAACCCGCGCGTGGTCGATGCCCACACCGCCGCAAATGCACAATCACGGCAACTTCATTGTCTCGCTGGGAGCGATGTGCGCCTGGATGGCGCCGCAGGCTGAAGCGCTGGGCGTGGAGATTTTCCCGGGTTTTGCCGCCGCCGACACCTTGATAGACGATGGCGGCCGAGTGATCGGCGTACGCATTGGCGATATGGGTGTCGCAAAAAATGGCGAGCACAAAGATACCTACACCCAGGGTATCGATATCCACGCCGGCCTGACCATCCTTGCCGAAGGCGCGCGCGGCCATTTGACCAAACAGCTGGTCAAACGTTTTGAGTTAGATGCCAACAGCGATCCGCAAACCTACTCGATCGGCATTAAAGAGTTATGGCAGGTCAAACCCGGCAGCGCTGAAGCGGGATTGATCATCCACACCATTGGCTGGCCCTTGGACAACGCCACCTACGGCGGCAGTTTTATGTACCACATGGATCAAGATCGCATCGCGCTCGGCGTGGTCTGTGGTCTGGACTACAAAGACGCGCTGTTCCAACCCTATGAAGCCTTCCAACAATGGAAGCACCACCCGTACATCAAACCGATGTTAGAAGGTGGCTCGATCATGTCGGCCGGCGCGCGGGCGATCGTGACCGGCGGCTATCAATCCCTGCCAAAAGTGGAAATGCCCGGCGCCATGCTGGTCGGCGATGGTGCCGGCCTGCTCAACGTGCCAAAAATCAAGGGCACCCACCAAGCGCTACGCTCCGGCATGTTGGCCGCCGAGCACTATGTGCAGACTGGTCAAGCGCAAGGCTGGGACGCCAAACTGCGCGGTTCCGTGGTGATGGAAGAACTACGCCGCGTGCGCAACATCAAACCCGGTTTCAAAAAAGGTCTGTGGGCCGGATTGGCCAACGCCGGACTGGAAACCGCGACCGGCGGCGCCAGCCCATGGACCTTGCCCAACAAAGCCGACTATTCACAAACGCGCAGCGTCGACAGTTATGTCAGCCCCGAACGCAACTGGGTGGACCGCACCCTGCCGCCGCGCGATCGTCTGCAAGGCGTTTATTTTGCGTCCACCGCGCACGAAGAGGATCAGCCGATCCATTTGCAGGTGGCGGATACCTCCATTTGCATCGGAAAATGTGCCGAGGAATACCAAAACCCCTGCACGCGCTTTTGCCCCGCAAGCGTCTACGAGATAGTTGACGATGGTGCAGGCAAACGTCTGCAGATCAATGCATCCAATTGCGTACATTGCAAAACCTGCGATATTAAAGATCCCTACGAGATCATCAATTGGGTGACGCCCGAAGGTGGCAGCGGGCCGAATTATCAGAATCTCTGAGAGGCAAGCCCCAGCTAAGGGCTCGTTCGTCAATAACTT
>CAZLSB010000114.1:12184-12257 GCA_964561825.1 uncultured Xanthomonas sp. | reverse complement strand
CACCCTAGTAGACCAAACTGGGTGAGGGCTGGGAAGCTTGCGCGGCATGCCGCGCCCCAGCCCGAACGCCCGG
>CAZLSB010000114.1:0-12084 GCA_964561825.1 uncultured Xanthomonas sp. | reverse complement strand
CAGCTTGTCTGACGGGCCGGAGGAGGGCTGGGAAGCTTGCGCGGCATGCCGCGCCCCAGCCCGAACGCCCGGCAGCTTGTCTGACGGGCCGGAGGAGGGCTGGGAAGCTTGCGCGGCATGCCGCGCCGCGGCCTGCCACCCCCGCAATAGCCGCGGAACGCCCGCTAGCTTCTCTGGCAGCTATACTCCGCCGCCATTGTCTGGCTACAAAAAGGAATAACCCATGGCGACAAGCATTCCAGTGGTCAAGGCGGATGCCGAGACGCGGATGAAAAAGTGTATCGACGTGCTCAAGCAAGAGCTCACCAAATTGCGCACTGGGCGTGCTTCGGCGCAGTTATTGGATCATTTGCGAGTCGACTACTACGGTAGCGCCGTGCCGCTCAGTCAGGTCGCCAACATTTCAGTCGCGGACGCCCGTACCATCACGGTGCAGCTGTGGGAAAAGGCCATGATCACGCCGGTCGAGCGCGCGATTATGACTTCGGATCTGGGTCTAACGCCGAATACTGCAGGCCAAGTCATCCGCATTTCCTTGCCACCGTTGACCGAACAACGCCGCAAAGAGTTGGCTAAAGTGGTGTCGCATGAAGGTGAAAACACCAAAGTGGCGATCCGCAATATTCGTCGTGACGCCAATGCGCATTGCAAAGACTTGTTCAAGTCCAAGTTAGTGACGGAGGATGAGGAAAGCCGCGCAGTAGACGATATTCAAAAGCTAACCGACCGCTTCGTCAAAGAAGTGGATGCCGTTGCCAAGCACAAAGAAGATGAGTTGATGCAACTTTGATTGCCACGGAACACCCAGTGGGCGCTGAGCGGCAACTTTCGCCCGCGCGTGTTCCACGGCATATCGCAATGGTGATGGATGGCAACGGGCGCTGGGCGCAACAGCGCCGGCGGCCGCGCGCTTTCGGCCACCGCGCGGGCGTGCAAACGGTTCGTCGTGTCATTGAGTTCTGCGTGCGCGCTGGCGTACAGGTGTTGACTTTGTTCGCGTTTAGCAGCGAAAACTGGTCGCGCCCGGCGGGTGAAGTCCGTCATTTGATGGACTTGTTCCTGCGCGCATTGCGCAAAGAGGCGCGTGAACTGGCCGCCAATGGTGTCGGGTTGCGCTTTATTGGGGAACGTGAGCGCTTGTCTCCAGAATTGCGCGCGGCGATGGCGGAGTCGGAAACGACCGTCGTGCAGCCCCTACGTTTGACTTTGAACATTGCGGTGAATTACGGTGGGCGTTCAGACATTGTCAATGCAGCGCGTGCGCTTGCTCATGCGGCTCGCGCCGGGCTGATCGATCCGGACAGCATTGATCAAACAAGTTTCGAGCGACATTTATCTTTGGCGCCACTTCCTGAACCTGATTTGTTTATTCGGACGGGTGGCGAAGCGCGTATCAGCAACTTTCTGCTTTGGCATTTGGCTTATACCGAGTTGTATTTCACACCGGTGCTCTGGCCGGATTTCGATGATGCGGCGATGACCGCGGCCTTGGCCGAATACGCGCAGCGCGAGCGGCGTTTTGGCAAGACCAGCGCGCAGCTTGCAGGCCAATGATGGGTAGTGTCGATGACTGATTCGTCTGGACTTGCAAAACTGTTTGGCGACAGCGGTTTGCGCGCCCGCGTATTGACTGCGCTCGTGCTTGCACCACTCGCCGTGTGGGGTGTCTTGTATCTGCCCAGTAGCGGATTTGCGATCGGCTTTGGGTTGGTACTGTGTTACGCCATCTGGGAATGGACGCGGGTTATCGGCTTTAAAAACAAGCCCTTGCGCGCACTCGCGGTGCTTGTTAACGGCGCCATCATGGTCACCTTACTGTTGCTTGATCCGGCCCATTGGCTGTTACCTATCGCGTGGGTGGGCGTGGCTTGGTGGTGTCTCGCGGTGTTCTGGCTGCGCTCTTTCGACTTTGGCGCAGCGCCAACTTTGCGCAACCGCGAAATAAAGATGCTGGTCGGCAGTGTCATGGTGGTGCCGGCTTGGGTGGCTGCGTGGCTGATTCATCGCGAACCGAGCGCAGGCCCGTGGTGGACTTTGTTTGTCTTGATGCTGATCTGGGTAGCGGATGTTTCTGCGTACTTTGCTGGACGTCGCTTCGGACAGCATAAATTGGCGCCACGCATTAGTCCGGGAAAAACCCGCGAGGGCGTCTACGGCGCGCTCGCCGGCACAATCGTTTTTGCTGCGCTGGCTGGATCGCTGATCGAACCCATTCCCATCGGGCACGTTCTATTGGTCTTGTTGGCTGTCGTGACGGTGCTGTTTTCGATCGTCGGCGATTTATTTGAAAGTTTGATCAAAAGGCAATCTAACCTCAAGGACAGTGGGTCGTTATTGCCTGGACACGGCGGCATGTTGGATCGAATCGACAGCGTGCTCGCCGCGTTGCCGATATTCGTTTGCGGCCGTTATTTGATCGGCCTATGAAGTCGGTCTGTTTACTCGGCGCCACCGGCTCCGTAGGTCGCAGCACGCTCGATCTGATCGAGCGCCATGCAACGCGATTTCGCCTGGATACCGTGGTCGCCGGTCGCGACGATGTGACGATGGCTGAGCTTTGCGTGCGCTTTATGCCGCGCCTTGCGGTCATGGCCGATCCCGCAGCGGCCGCACGCTTGCGGGCGCGGCTGCGCGCTGCGGGTCTCACCACCGCGGTCGAAGAAGGCAGCGCTGCGATCGTTGCCGCAGCAAAACAATCCTGCGTGGATATTGTGGTCGCAGCGATTGTCGGAGCAGCCGGTTTGGCGCCAACTTTGGCGGCGGCAACGGCCGGCAAACGAATCCTGTTGGCAAACAAAGAAGCATTGGTTTGCGCAGGTGCATTGTTGATGGCTGCGGTTGAAGCCGGCGGTGCACGATTGTTGCCGATTGACAGCGAACACAACGCCATCTTTCAGTGTTTGCCGGTCGATTCCAGTCGGCCGCCTCGCGGTGTACGTCAACTTTGGTTAACCGCATCTGGCGGCCCGTTTCGCGGCTGGACGGCCGATCAACTTGCATCAGTGAGCATTGCCCAAGCTTGCGCGCATCCAAACTGGAGCATGGGACCAAAGATTTCGGTAGATTCAGCAAGCTTGATGAACAAAGGCTTGGAGGTTATTGAGGCGCACTTTTTATTCGGTATTGAGCGCGAGCGCATCAAAGTTGTGGTACATCCGCAAAGTGTGGTTCATTCCTTGGTTGAGTACGACGACGGCAGTTTTCTCGCTCAACTGGGCAGCGCGGACATGCGGATTCCGATCGCCAATGCGCTGGCCTGGCCAGAACGCATCCACTCAGGCGCCGCAGCACTGAATCTGTTGTCGCTCGCTCGTTTAGACTTCGCGGAACCTGATTTAATTGTTTTTCCGTGTCTGCAACTGGCTTATGACGCGCTCGATGCGGGCGCTAGCGCACCGGCGATACTAAACGCCGCCAACGAAGTCGCTGTCGCGGCTTTCCTGAACGGTGAGCTTGGATTTCTTGGAATTGCCGCTACGGTTAACGAGACCTTAAATCGAATTGGCTTATCGTCCGTAACCTCGCTTTCAGATGTCTTGGAAGTCGATCGGCATGCGCGTCTTGTCGCCAGATCGGTGGTCGATGCTCACGTGCGAAGCTGAATTGCAATCCTGGAGCTAAAATGGAAGCGGTGTTCGGTTCAGTTTTTTGGTTCCTAGTCGCCACCAGCCTGTTGGTGACCTTTCATGAGTTCGGCCACTTTTGGGTCGCGCGTCGCTGTGGCGTCAAGGTGCTGCGCTTCAGCGTAGGCTTAGGCAAGCCGCTGTGGATGAAACTCGGCAAGGACGGTACTGAATATGTGATTGCCGCGGTGCCACTCGGCGGCTACGTCAAAATGCTTGACGAGCGCGAGGCCGACGTCTCGCCGTCAGAAGTCAGCTTGGCGTTTAACCGCAAGTCTTTAGCGCAACGCGTAGCGATCGTCGCCGCTGGTCCCTTGTTTAATTTGGTGTTTGCACTGTTTGCTTTCTGGCTGATGCTGCTGGTCGGCGTTCGGGACTTCTCACCGTACATAGGTGAAGCCAGCGGCTTGGCACAGCGTGCTGGCCTGGAGCGAGGCGATTTGATTTTGGCGGTTGATGAACGCGATACCAGCACCTGGACGCACGTTTTGGTGGATCTAACCACCCGCGCTTACCGCGGAGAAACGGTCGATATCCAAGTCAAGCGCGCCAACGGTGATCTGGTCACGCGCGCCATGGATCTGTCGAACCTAGGTGAACGCGTGGATGAAGCGCGTTTTCTGGATCAGATCGGATTGCAGCCTTGGCATTGGGTGCCGCCCGCCAGCGTTGGAGGTTTGCGCGATGGTGATCCGGCCAGCGCTGCCGGTTTGCGCGCCGACGATCGGGTCGTTAAGGTGGGCGAGACCGCAGTAGACCGCTTTAAGTCGATGAGCGAGGCGATCCAAGTGGAAGCTGCCGCCAACGATGGGCGGGTGCGATTGCTGATTGAGCGCAACGGCATCCGCGAGACGATAAGCATGCAGGCGCGTTCTGAATTGCGCGGCGACAAGACCGTTTGGTTGATTGGCGTAACGCCAGAAATGCGCGATACCACGCGCCACTACGGTCCATTCGATGCCGTTGGCCAGTCCATCAAAGAAACTTGGCGCCTGACCACCGGCAGCGTGAAGGTCATTTGGCATATGCTCACCGGCGATGCCCAGTTGAAGAACGTTTCTGGCCCGATCACCATTGCGCAGTTCGCCAACTATTCTGCAGAGGGCGGTTTCACGCAATTTCTGCGATTCTTGGGATTGATCAGTTTAAGCCTGTGCATCATGAACCTGCTGCCGATACCCATCCTGGATGGGGGCCACTTGATGTATTACTTTATTGAATGGGTGAAGGGCAGTCCGCTGAGTGATGGCGCACAAGCCGTCGGCCACTATTTTGGGCTGGGGGCGCTGCTCGCATTGATGTGCCTAGCGTTCTTCAATGACCTGAGTCGCCTAATGTCTTCGTGATGCTGCACCCATAACCTATCGAGACCACGCAAAGTACCGAAAAGCACAACGCGTGGCTCCCCCTGATGACGATTTGCTCTGAGGCTTTGCGCGCATGAAAAGTTTGGTCGCGTCCATACTGTTGGCTCTTTCCGGTGGTGTTCTTGCTGCCGACGATTTTGTCATCAGCGACATCCGAATAGACGGGCTGGAGCGAATTTCCGCTGGCACCGTGTACACCTACTTACCGCTCGAAAAAGGCGACAAAGTTGATCGCGGCAGCGCCGCAGAAGCCTTGCGGGCCTTGTATAAAACCGGCTTCTTCAAGGACGTGCGTCTGGACCGCCAAGGTCAAATCCTGGTCGTCACCGTGAGCGAACGTCCGGCGATTTCGACGATCACCTTGGTCGGCAATAAGGACATCAAAACGGAAGAATTGACCAAGGGCCTTAACAATATTGGCTTGGCTGAGGGTGAAACCTTCAACGAGCTCAACATTGAACGCGTCACGCAGGAATTGACCCGGCAGTACAACAACCGTGGCAAGTACAATGTGCGCATCACGCCGTCGGTGAAAGAACTCGATCGCAACCGCGTCGATGTGACGATCACCATCGCCGAGGGTAAAGCGGCGAAGATCAAACATCTGAACGTCGTCGGTAATCAAACCTATACCGACGAGGAGATTCGCGAAGCCTTCGAGCTCGACACCACCAATTGGTTGTCTTGGTATCGCCGTGACGATCAGTATTCACGAGAAAAACTGTCCGGCGACTTGGAGAAATTGCGCGCGTTTTACCTAGATCGTGGACACGTCGATTTTGACGTGGAATCGACCCAGGTCAGCGTTAGCCCAGACCGACGCAATATCTATATCACAGCGAATGTCTCGGAAGGCCCGATTTATCAAGTTGGCGACGTACGGCTGACCGGTAAGTTCATTGTCGACGAAGCCACTCTGCAGCGTTTGGTGGTGTTCAAGAGCGGCGAGACCTTCTCGCGCAAAAAGCTGGAGCAAACCAGCGAGTACATACAAAAGTTGCTCGGCAACTTTGGCTATGCCTTTGCCAACGTTTCACCCATTCCCAATGTTGATCGCGACAAACGCATCGTCGACATCACCATGTTGGTGGATCCGGGTAAACGTGTCTATGTGCGCCGCATTAGCTTCGAAGGTAATAACAAGACCTTGGACGAAGTGTTAAGGCGCGAGATGCGGCAATTCGAGGGCGGCTGGTTTAATCAGGCGTCTATCGATCGATCAAAAGTCCGTTTGGAACGACTGGGTTTTTTCAAGACAGTGACACTGGAAACTCCAAAGGTTGCTGGCAGCGATGATCAAGTTGACATCATTGTTAAAGTTGAGGAGCAGCAGACTGGCAACTTCCAATTCGGCGTGGGATATTCTGAATTGCAAGGCGCGATATTGTCGGTAGCGCTGAGTTTTGATAACTTCCTCGGAACCGGTAATCGCGTGGGTTTTGCGATTAGCAATAACAATATCTATAAACGCTTTGATGCTTCCTATTACAACCCGTACTACACTGACGAAGGTGTGAGTCGTGGGTTTAATGTCAGTTATCGCGAGCTGGATTCCGCCCAGGCTAACTTAGCGAGCTACACCTCCAATGTAGCGCAGGTTGGCATGAATTATGGCTTGCCGCTTTCTGAGTTCGATCGCTTGCAGTTCCGTTTGGCCGTGGATAGGACGGAAATTTTCGTATTCCCAGGGTTGACGCCAAACGAATACATACCGTTTGTCTTTGACAACCGCAGCTTCAATTCTTGGCGCCTGGAAACCTCGTGGTTTCGCGATAGCCGGAATCGATTCTTCTCACCGACCGCAGGCTCACTGACCAAATTCGTAGGTGAATTAGTGTTGCCGCCGAGTGAGTTGCGTTATTACAAGATCACCGCCCAATATCAGAAATATTTCCCGTTGACGCAAAATTTCACGATAATGATTAACGGCGAAGTGGGCTACGGCGACACTTACAGCGGGAGTAAGGAAGACCCCACCTTGGTCGGCGACCCGGCGGCCGCGCGTGGCGGCCGACTCGGCTTTCCGTTCTGGGAAAACTACTACTCAGGCGGCGTGCGCTCAGTACGCGGTTTCCGCGACAACACGCTTGGCCCGCGATTGGAATCCGGAGGTCAGTTACTCCCCGTAGGCGGTGCGTTGAATGTCATTGGTAACGTCGAATTCCTGTTTCCCACGCCGTTTGCCAAAGGTGCAGACACCATTCGGCTCGGATGGTTCTTCGACGTGGGTAATGTCTATCGGGATTTCGATTCCTTTGATGCCGGAGAATTACGTTATTCAACCGGCTTAACCATGCAATGGCGTGCGCCAGTGGGTCCGATCGTCATCAATTTGGCGTACCCGCTTAATGCCGATGAGCTGGATGACGTAGAACGCATCCAGTTCTCATTCGGCAATCAGTTCTAGGCCGGTTGCGCTGAGATTATCGATGCGCGCACCCCCACGACCGTGGCTGCGGCACTGGCTAACAGTGCTGACTGCGGTCGTGTTGATGCTCAATTCGATCCCTTTTGCTTGGACACAATCAGCGGCTCAGCGCATTGCTTATGTTGATTCACAGCGGATCATTAGTGAATCGACACTCTTTACCATTGGCCGCGAGAAAATTACCGAAGAATTTTCCTCACGGAACCAAGCCTTTAAGATTGAAGAGGCTCGCCTGCGTGAACTGGAGCTGCGTCGAGATCGAGAACTTGCGTCACTGACGTCACCAGAAGCAATCGACTTGCGGCGCGAAATTGAAACGCTTGATCGCAGTATCCAGCGCAGTAAGAACGAAATGAATCAAGCGCTCAGCAGACGCATTAAGGGGCTGAACGAAACCATTGATCGATTGATTCGGGAAGAAATTGGCGCCTATGCGCGCGAGCAGGCATTGGATTTGGTATTGACCGACGGCGTAGGTTTTGCCCATCCTCGATTGGATATAACGGACGAAATTTTACGCCGCGTTAACGCCCAAGCATCGGAGTTGCGCGAGCAATGAAAACCTTTACGCTCGCAGAGCTCGCCGAAGCCTTTGCTTTGACTGTGGTCGGCGATCCTTCGCTACGTATCTCCGGCGTTTCGAGTTTGGAAGCTGCCAAAGCGACGGATCTTGCCTTCTTGGCGAACCCAAAGTACCGCAGCCAACTGGCGCATACAAACGCGGGGGCGATTGTCGCGGGCGAGGGTGCACTGGCCACTGCTCGCTGCGCGGTGTTATTAAGTCCTAATCCCTATGCGGATTATGCGCGTATTGCAGGCAATTTCGAATCACGCTCAATACTTGAGCCCGGAATCCACCCGTCGGCGGTGATCGACGTCAATGCGCGTATTTCGCCCAACGCACATATAGGGCCTTTTGTAGTTGTTGCCGCGGGCGCTAGCGTTGCTGATGGTGCGACGGTGGGACCGCATTGCATCATCGGCCCGGATTGTCATGTGGGTCCTGATTGCCAGTTGGTTGCGCGCGTTAGCCTGGTGACGCGTGTGCGCTTGGGTGCAAGGGTGTTAGTTCACCCAGGTGCCGTGTTAGGTGCCGATGGATTTGGTTTGGCTTTTGATCGCGGAAGTTGGCTGAAAGTGCCGCAACTGGGCGGGGTCAGTGTGGGCGACGATTGCGAGATCGGCGCGAATACAACGATAGACCGCGGAGCAATCGGAGATACGGTGCTGGAAGAGGATGTACGCCTGGACAACCAAATTCAGATTGGCCACAACGCGCGCATTGGTGCGCACACCGCAATGGCGGGTTGTTCGGCAGTGGCCGGCAGCGCCAAAATTGGTCGTTATTGCCTGATTGGCGGTGCAGCCGGGGTGCTCGGACATCTGGAAGTGTGCGATAAAGTGACGATCACGGCGATGAGCCTGGTGACCCACTCCATTCGCGAGCCGGGTGAGTATTCCTCTGGCACGCCGCTGATGGACAATCAGGCTTGGCGGCGGAGCGCAGTGCGTTTCAAACAGCTTGACAGCCTTGCAAAGAACTTTAATCAATTAAAACGGGATAGCCCTACGTCATGAATGATACAAGCGCCGGACGCGTCGAACTACCGGTCGACGTACGCCGCATTGCTGAACTGCTTCCGCATCGATATCCATTTCTATTGGTTGATCGCGTCATTGCATTTGAACCTGGCAAGCGACTGACCGGAATAAAGAATGTCACTGTCAACGAGCCCTGCTTTCAAGGACATTTTCCAGGCAACCCAGTGATGCCTGGCGTGTTGATTTTGGAGGCGTTAGCACAGGCATCTGGCTTGTTGGTGCAATTATCTGCATTGCAAATACCGGACACCAAGCCACTCTATTATTTGGTCAAGATTGACAAGGCGCGTTTCAGTAAGATTGTTCGCCCGGGTGACCAGTTGCAATTAGAGGTCGAGCAAAAGCGGATGGTGATGCGCATGGGTCAGTTTGTGTGTCAGGCAAAAGTCGATGGGCAAATCGTCGCCAGTGCTGAGATGCTGTGCGCCGAACGGGCTCCGTGATGGCTCAACATCCAACTGCAATTATTGATCCCGGCGCGGTGATTGATCCGAGCGTCGAGATCGGACCTTATGCCGTGATCGGCAATCACGTGCATATTGGCGCTGGCAGTCGAATTGGCGCGCATTGTGTCATCGAAGGTCCCACGCGGATTGGGGTGAATAACCAAATTCACGCGCACGCCGCAGTGGGCGGTGCGCCGCAAGATAAAAAATACGCTGGCGAGCCTACTTGGCTGGAAATAGGCAACGCCAACACTATTCGCGAGTTTGTGACCATCAATCGCGGAACTACGCACGGCGGTGGAACTACCCGTATTGGCGATGACAATTGGATTATGGCCTACGTGCACATCGCGCACGACTGCGTCATTGGCAATCATACGATATTGGCAAATTCAGTGACGCTCGCGGGCCACGTTATTGTTCATGATCACGCGATATTGGGCGGATTTTCATTAATTCATCAGTTTTGCAAAATCGGCGCACACGCTTTCACGGGAATGGGTAGTAAAATTAATTGTGATGTGCCTCCTTATGTCGTCGTCGGAAGCGACATGAGTGTGCCCCGCAGCATCAACAGTGAGGGTTTGAAACGTCGTGGTTACAGCACAGAACAGATAACAGCAATAAAGCGAGCCTACAAAACGCTTTATTTGTCCGGACTATCGCTTAAAGAAGCACGCGAAAAACTTATAGCGCAAGCCGTAAATTCGCCAGATGTAATGCTGTTGGTCGATTTTATCGATCAAAGCGAACGCAGCATTTTGCGTTGAATCACTGTGGCCGGCAAAACTATTGTGCTCTGTGCGGGTGAGGCCTCGGGCGATCAGCTCGGTGCCGGACTTATCGTACAGCTGCGTTTGCGCCTACCAGATGCACGTTTTGTAGGTATCGGTGGTTCGGCAATGCGGGCTGCGGGTATGGAAACCTGGTGGGATTCGCAAACGCTTTCAGTGATGGGATTGGTGGAGGTTTTACGCCATCTCCCACGGCTATTGGCTGTACGCCGAGCTTTTATTGAGCGCATTGCGGACTGCGGTGCGAGTATTTATGTTGGCATCGACGCTCCCGATTTTAACTTGCCTATCGAACGTCGTTTGAAGGCGCGCGGAATGCGTACGGTCCATTATGTGAGTCCATCGATTTGGGCATGGCGGCAAAAACGGGCAGCTAAAATTGGTCGCAGCGCGGACTGCGTATTGTGCCTGTTTCCATTCGAGCCTGCCCTTTACGCACGCTATGGGGTAGCTGCGCATTTTGTGGGGCATCCATTTGCGGATGAAATGCCGCTCAAACCGGATCGAGCGGCCGCGCGAGAGTTATTGGGGCAGGGCAGCCAACGACGGTTATTGGCTTTGTTGCCGGGAAGTCGCGCGGGTGAGATCGAGCGCTTAGGGGCCGACTTTGTGGGTGCAGCGCAGTGTTTGCTGAGTGCAGTACCGGATTTGCGTGTGTTGATTGCCGCACATAATGAAGATATCGCGGCCCGCATGCGCCTGTTAATCGATACGTCGGAGGTTGCACTGCGACATCGTTTCGTTTTAGTCATCGGACAGATGCGTCCGGTATTAGCCGCCTCCGATGTTGCTTTGGTGGCGTCTGGGACGGCGACACTGGAGGCGCTATTGAGTCGTTGCCCAATGGTGGTCGCTTATCGAATCGCGGCGTTGACTTATTGGATCGTACGCATATTTGGACTATTGAAGGTGCGGCTTTACTCCTTGCCCAATGTTCTGGCTGGGCGTCAAATTGTTCCGGAAATTAGTCAGAACGATGTGAGTGCGGTGAATTTGAGCAATGCACTGATGCCTTGGTTCGATAACGGCGCCGAGTTAGCAGAGGTGCAGACGGAGTTTGAGCGTATCCATGTGCAATTGCGATGTGATGCATCAGCGCGCGCAGCCGAGGAAATAGTGAAATTGTTGCCATGAGCAGAACGCCTTTCGTGGCAGGCGTCGATGAAGCCGGACGTGGTCCTTTGGCTGGTCCCGTGGTCGTTGCCGCGGTTATATTGAATCCGGAACGTCCTATTCCGGGTTTGGCTGATTCCAAGACACTCAAAGCCAGTGTGCGCGAACGACTCGCGCCATTGATTAAAATGCATGCTCTGGCGTGGTCTGTTATCGAAGTGGATCACGGCGAAATTGACCGTTTGAATATTTTGCAAGCAACCATGATGGGTATGACGAGGGCGGTATTGGCGCTGTCTTTGCCTGCGAGCGAAGCCTTAATTGATGGTAATCGCGTTCCGCAGTCCCTTTGCCTGCCGGCGCGAGCCATCGTGAAGGGGGACGCGAAAGAAGCGTGCATTTCAGCCGCGTCTATCCTGGCCAAAACGCATCGCGATGCTTTAATGCGTGCCTATGCGGAAGAATTTCCCGGTTATGGGTTCGATCAGCATTTTGGTTATCCAACGCCCGATCATTTGCAGCGCTTGAACGAATTAGGGCCGTGCCGTATTCACCGACGCAGTTTTGCACCGGTACGCGCGGCGATGCAAAACGCGCTGGCTTTGAACTTAGGGCTCGTTCGCCAATAACTTGGACTTTTTGCTCGCCGGTAGCCCTACGCTCACGTACCGCATAGACTGGGTATTCTCTCGCCAGGAGTTGGACTTATGC
>CAZLSB010000113.1:0-12300 GCA_964561825.1 uncultured Xanthomonas sp. | reverse complement strand
GGCAACGTGACCTACGACCTTAAGCTTTGCTGCGCGAGCGCGCCGGCTTGAACGACTGGCAGCTCTGCCGCCAGACCGGGGCGACCGGGACTCTCCATGAACACATGTCGTAAGTCATTGATTCGTCATTGCGAGGTCTGCGACGCGACAGCGGCGACGGCCGTGGCAACCTTATGGACGTTGGCGGCTGAGGCGAACGTCCCTTTATTGCCGCGGTCGCTTTAGGCTCCCTCGCAAAGACGAGTCTGGTGGGGTTCATGGCAGTGCGCCGCAAAGCAATCTTGCGATCATGCGGAAAGCGCCGAATTGCCGCGTTTCTTCAGGCACCCGCGCTCATTTTGGGCCGTGCTTTGCGCTTGCGCACTTCTGGCGCGTCGATCAGCAATTGTTCGGCCGATGCCGGGGTGATGGTCTGCTCGCCCTGATGCAGCAGCGCAATCAACAATAATTGCTCAAGCTCAGGGGCAAAGCGTTGACTAATCTCATTCGGATTTGGCACCAGTTTGCTATCGACGATCAAACCGAAATACACCGAACCCGCGTAGCTCAGAATGCTCACGCCCATGCCGATTGAACCGGTTTGCGGCACCCAGAACATCATTTCGCTGATCGCGACACCGCAAAAAAACAACGGTGTTGGCGGCCCCGGCACATTGGTTGCAACGGCGGTCGCCTTGCGGCTCATCAACTCCAGCACGGGGCGCTGCAGCATGCCTGGGCCCACTCCCAGCAGGCTGAGCAAACCGTATGACACCAAGGCCTGTCGCGAGTTCTTCAGCTGATTCATGCCGTCACGCACCGCTTGCAAACGCGCCACCGGATTACTCATCCCGATTGGCAGATCCAGATACACCAAGCCAAAATGATTGCCTAAGTCCTTTGCGTGCTCCAGCGGTCGCAAATTGACCGGAATCGTCGCGCGGATGCTCAAGCCGTCGATTTCATCACCACGCGCCAGCAGATAGGCGCGCAAAGCGCCCGCGGCGCAGGCCATCAGCACATCGTTGACCGTCGCATCAAGCGCTTTTCCGACAGCCTTAACTTCGGCTAGCGGTAATGGATCACACCAAGCCACGCGCTTGTAAACGCCCAACGGCCCTTTGAAGCGCGTCGGCGGATCGTCGGCCAAGGTCAGCACGTGGCCTAGTTCACGCAAAATGGCCGACGCCTCATGCGTGCCGGTGCGCGCCGTTTCCACCAATGACTCCGCCGCGCTTTGCGGGTCGCGCACCCAATCAATCGCCTTGTGTAACCCGGCTTCGACCAACTCAGCCGCATGTTCAACTCGATGTTTGGCGGGCGCCAGCAAGCGGGCGAAAACCGTGCCGCCGGTCTGTTTCAGTTTGGAGGACGAATGTGGCTTGTGAAACTTGGCATTCGCACTGCTATCGGTGAGCGACAGTATGACTTGCACCAGCGCGATGCCATCGGCATAACAGTGGTGAATGCGCACCACCAAAGCGCCACCGCCAGCGTAGTTTTCAATCAAATGGAATTGCCAGAGCGGTTTACTGGTATCAAGCGGCGAACTGGCTAAATTGCTGACATATTCCTGCAACTCGGCTTTTCCCGCCGGTGCGGGCAACGCGGCACGACGCACATGCCAGTTGAGGTCAAAGGTTTCGTCGGTTTCCCAAAACCATTGCCCAGCCAATTCAACGGTGCGTTGGCGAAAGCGTCGAAAAGCCAGAAAACGCGCCTCGACCGCTTTCTTCAGCGCAGCGACATCGATCGCCCGTTCAAGCACGATCACGCCGCTAATCATCATCAAGTTGGTCGGTCGTTCCATCCGCAACCACGCGGTGTCGACTTTGGACATCGCTTCGTGCTGACTCATCCGGGCGCACTCCAAAGCGCTAGTGTAGTTCTACTTGCTTCAGGGTTGAAGAAAAAGCCCGCGGTGCGGTGCAAGTCAAACTGCTGTGGTTAGCTTAAGCCGGACCGTTGGCCCTTCACCAAGCCATTGGGCAAAGCAACTGGTTTTCCGACAAAAACGCTCGGGGACGACGCATTGCGGTCTAACTGCGTGGCATTGGGGCAACGCTGGGCAAGGCCCTGGGTTGGCTGGAACGCCTAGCAGCCTGTCGGACTTTCCTCGCGAGTGCGCTGAAAGTCCGACAGGCTGCTAGGCCAAAAACGCACGCACGATGCTGACCACGCGCTGCATGGCTTCGGCGAGCGTTTGTTCGATCTCGTGCATGCCGATAGTGGCGTCTGGGCCGCAGCCAGCGGCCGCGTTCGCAACCACCGCAAGTGCTGCGTACGCGATGCCGGCCTCACGTGCGAGCACGGCTTCTGGCATTGAGGTCATGCCGACCAGATCACTACCGTCGCGGCGCAGTTTGGCGATTTCGGCGCGTGTTTCCAAGCGCGGGCCCTGGGTGACTGCAATCACGCCGCCGTCGTGAATCTGCACCGCCGCTCTGCGCGCCGCTGCCAATAATCCTTGTCGCAAGCTTTCGCTAAACGGATCGGTGAAATCGATATGTTCGACCACTTGGCCGTCCACATCGCTGAAACTGCTCAACCGGCCGTGCGTATAGTCAATTAATTGATGCGGGGCAGCGATTGCACCGGGCCCGGCCCAATCGGCAATGCCACCCACTGCGTTGATCGCAATGATCTGGGTGATGCCCAACTGGCGCAGTGCCGCAATATTGGCGCGATAATTGACCCGATGCGGCGCAATTTGGTGCGGATTACCGTGGCGGGCCAGAAAAGCCACCGGCGCTTGATCGATAGTGCCGTAGATAATCGGGCAGGAGGCCGACCCAAACGGCGTGGAAACATCGACACGCTGCGTTTCCGCCAAGGCCGCCAGCCGACCAAAACCGGTGCCGCCGATAATGCCTATTGGCGCGCGACTCATGCTGCGTAAATCCCAAATAGACTGCGCCCGTGCTCTTCGTAATCCATTCCGAAGCCAAATACATAGCGATCCGGCACCGTCAAACCGACAAAATCAGCGCTCACGCCGGCCACGCAGCGATCGTGATCCTTGCGCACCAATACCGCGATGTAAACGGCCGATGCGCCAGCATCTAATGCGTACTTTTTTAGCGCTTCCAAAGTGTGGCCCTCGTCGAGGATGTCATCGACATAGAGCACTACGCGGCCGGCAAAATCATGTCGCGGGCGCGCCTTCCAAAACAGTTCTCCACCGCTGGTTTCGCCGTGGTAGCGGGTTACGTGCACATAGTCAAAATCCAAATCGACATCCACCCGCGGGGCGAGCATGCCCGCGGTGATCAAACCGCCGGTCAGCACGGTCACATAAATGGGCCGCTGGCCATGCAAACGTGCGCCAATTTCGAGCGCCATACGGTCGATGGCGGCCTCCAGCGCGGGGCGATCGTGCAATAAATCCGAGCGCGCGAGGATTGCTTTGAACTCAGTTTCGGTCATTTCGATTCCAGATTTTGCAGTTGCAACAATGCCGCCAGCCTAGCTGCGCGCTGTGACCAAGTCGAGTCCGCGCGGGCGCGGCGCCACGTTGCCGACAAGCGCCCGCGCAGGCGTTTGGCCAACGCCGGGTGAGTGCGCAATTGCAATGTCTGTGCGGCTTGCACAGCGGTGTCGACCAACTGCGGGTCGCACACCAGAATCACATCGCATCCGGCATCACGATGCGCGGCCAATCGCGCGCTGACATCACCCAGCGCGGCGCCGGCCAGCATGCCAATGTCGTCGGAAATCACCACACCTTTGAACCCCAAGCCTTCGCGCAGCACGTCCTTGATCCAATAGGACGAATAGCCCGCAGCCTCTGGACGGACCTGCGGATATTCGACGTGCGCCATCATCACCGCGCTCGCGCCGGCCAACACGGCGGTGGCAAAGGGCAGCAGGTCTTGGTCAAAAATTGCGTTCGCCGAGCGCTCGTCGAGCGCGCGCGTGTGGTGGGTATCGGCCAGCACGCTGCCATGACCGGGAAAGTGTTTCAGCGTGGCTGGCATGCCGGCTTTTTGCATGGTGTCGGCGTATACCGCGCTCAGCTCTGCACAAATCTGCGGATCGGCGTGAAACGCGCGGTCGCCAATGGCCAGATTGCCACGCGCCAGATCGGCAACCGGCGCAAAGCTCAAATCCAAGCCTGCAGCCAACACTTCGATCGCCATGATTTCGGCATGCAAGCGCGCGGCGCGCCGCGCCGCGGCGGGCAGTCGATCGTACAACTCGCCGATGCGCGCCAGCGGCGGCAACTCGGTGAAACCTTCGCGCAAGCGCTGCACACGCCCACCTTCTTGATCCACCGCGATCAGTGCCGTAGGCGCAATGGTGCGGATTGCGGCGCACAGCGCGGTCAACTGCGCGGCGTCAACGAGGTTTCGAGTGAACAGAATGACGCCGATCACAGCCGGATCAAGCAGATTCGCCCGATCTGCCTCGCTCAGTTCAGGCCCGGCCAAACCGATCATTAATGCGCTCATGCTTTTCCCCAATGGCAATACGGATGTTTGGCTAGTTTGGCGTTGTAATAACGTGCATCGTCGGTCACTTCTGCTCCCAACCAATCAGGAATTTGGAAAGATTCATCAGCCGCGCCTAATTCTACTTCGGCGACAATCAAACCCGCGTTATCGCCATCAAATTCGTCGATTTCAAACACATGATCGCCCAACTCAACAAAATGCCGGGTTTTAGACACCACTGGCCCATCCGCCAATTCGCGCAATAGGATTTGTGCGTCCTCTTGCGGAATGGGGTACTCAAACTCCAAGCGCGTGGTGCCCATCGCCATGCTTTTGATATTCAACCACGCGCGTCCGGCGCCGATACGCACCCGCACCGAACACCGCGTGCCGCCCAAATAGCCTTGCGCCAAGTATTCGCTGCGTCGTGTTTGCTTGCGCCAATTCTCGTTTTTTAACAGGAACTTACGCTCGATTTCGATAGCCATTCTGGCTAGACCTCGGTCAACGCTTAACAAAGAGTGCCATGCTCTCGACATGGGCGGTATGCGGAAACATGTCCATGACGCCGGCCGCTGCCAGTGCATAACCCTTTTGCGTCAGAACTGCAGCGTCACGCGCCAGCGTGCCAGGGTGACATGACACATACACCAAGCGTTCTACCTTGCTGCCCGGCAAATAATCAAAAACGCGTTCCGCCCCGGCGCGCGGTGGATCGAGTAACAAGCGCGTATACGGCGCCCCGCTCCATGCGCTTTTACTGTGATCCAGGGTTAGATCGGCCACGGCATAATCGATATTGTGCAAGCCGGCGCGTTGCGCATTATCACGCGCTCTGGCGAGCAAACCCGCATCGCCTTCAACGCCAAAGACGCGCTGCGCGCAGCGCGCTAAAGGCAGCGTGAAGTTTCCCAAGCCACAATACAGATCAAGCACCTGATCGGACGAGCCGACTTCAAGCAATTCAATCGCTTGCACCACCATCGCGCGGTTAATGCTGTCGTTAACCTGGACAAAATCCAAAGGCAAATAGTGCAACCGCGTGTGTTCGTCGATGGCGTAACTGAGCTCACGCGGAGGCGCGCCATCTAAGCCGATCAGACTGTCCAAACCCGCCGGCTGCAATACGATGTCGTAATCATGCAGTGCGCCAAAAGCCGCTAGCCGTTCACGATCCGCCGCCGTCAATACCTGCAAATGGCGAAACACCAACACCACACGCTCGGCAGCGGCTACCTCGATTTGCGCAATGCAAGCACGCGCATCCAGCGTAGAAACGAAAGCCGATAACACACCAATATTGCGGCCTACCCGCGGATCAAGCACCGGACAGTGGTCAATCTCCGCCACGTAACGGCCATTGGCCTCGCGAAAGCCAACCAAAGCGCGCGCTTTCTTTTCGACATAGCGCACCGATAAACGCGCCTTACGCCGATAACCCCAGACATCGCGTTGCAATGGCGGCAGCAGACGTTGTGGCGCCACTTTGCCGATGCGCTGCAGGTTATCGATCAGGTGTTTTTGCTTGAATTCGATCTGACTTTGCGGACTTAAATGTTGCAAGCTGCAGCCCGAACATACCGCCGTATGCGCGCAACCCGGCTCAATACGCTCTGGACTGCGGGTCAGCAATTGGTCGACAACGGCATCGTCATATTGTCGATGGCGTTTAACCACATGCGCCAACACGCGCTCGCCGGGCAAGGCGCCGGCTACAAACACGGCTTTATTTCCCGATCGCGCAATGCCACGGCCATCCTGCGCCAGATCCTCAATGGTCAACTCCAACACGGCGTCCATCATTTGCATAAACAGTCGCGCAATCTAGCAGCCTGAGGCGGGTTTGGTTGTTGGTTGTTGGTGGGGTGCGAGTCAAACTGATGTGGGCTGCCAAGCGACTTCATCTCGAGGCCTGCCGGAGCTCTGACCCGCAGTTGGATCACCACATCATTTTGACTCGCACCAGAAGCTAACCAACAACCAGACCACCCGTGCCGTAGACTGCACGCTTTCTTGCCAGCCAGAAGCCCGTATGTCGGCAGCGAACGCCCTTGGGCCGGATAGTCCGTTTGCCGCCGATCCGAATTTTATGGCGCGCGAGCAGCAACAGCGCATGGCGGCGGCGATCGAAAGCGCACTCGACGATCGCAGCGCGTTGATCGTGGAAGCGGGTACTGGCACTGGTAAGACCTTTGCATATTTGGTGCCGGCATTGCTTGGCAATCGCCGGGTGATTATCTCGACCGGCACAAAAACGCTGCAAGATCAGTTATTTCATCGCGATTTGCCGCGTGTGTGCGCTACGCTGAAGGTCAATCCAAAAAAAGCGCTGCTCAAGGGTCGGGCCAATTATTTGTGCTTACATCGATTGGATTTGGCTGAAGAACTGGCGCGTTTGGCCAGCCGCGAAGCGCTGCGGGACTTAAGCGAAATCCGCAGTTGGGCCAGACTTACGCGGCATGGCGATCGTATGGAATTGGACGCGGTCAGCGAAGATTCCAGCGTTTGGCCGTGGGTGACCTCGACCACGGAAAACTGCCTGGGGAGCGAATGTCCAAAATTCCAGGACTGTTTTGTCGTCAAAGCCCGCCGTAAAGCCCAGGAAGCCGATGTGGTGGTCGTCAACCACCATTTGTTATTTGCCGATTTGGCCATCAAACGCGAAGGTTTTGGCGAAATCCTGCCCGGCGCAGAGGCTTTCATTCTCGACGAAGCGCATCAAATCGCCGAAGTCGCCAGTCAGTTTTTTACCTCGTCGCTGAGCTATCGGCAGCTGGGAGACCTGTGTCGCGACACGCAAACCGAGGCCGCCGCGCAAACCGGCGCTTTGGCGCTACTGCAAGCACCGATCTCAGAACTAGAGCAGCGCACGCGCGAGTTTCGACTCGCTTTGGATGACTTGCCGAACAAAGGTGCCTGGTGGTTAGCGGCGCAACGCGAGGGCGTCAACGAAGCGCGCGACGCGCTGGCTAGCGGTTTATCGGGTTTGGTCGATGCGCTGGCCGCACAAGCCGAGCGCAGTACCGGCCTGGAGGCTTGCTCTGCGCGCGCTAGCGATGCGCTGCTGAAACTGGGCCGCGCCTGTGGCGACGCCAAAGAGGGTGAAGTCTGCTGGTACGAGTTATTTCAGCGCGGTTTTGCGCTGCACGCCACACCACTGGACGCTGCTGAACCGCTGGCCGAATACCGAATTGCGTCGCGCGCCGCCTGGATTGCAACCTCGGCGACGCTGGCGGTTGGCAATTCTTTCGCGCTGTTCCAGTCCACGACAGGATTTACCGACGCCCAAACGCTGCAATTGGACAGCCCTTTCGATTATCCGAGTCAGGCACTGCTCTATCAGCCGCTGCGCATTCCGGAACCGAATACCTACGGATATACCGACGCGGTCGTGCAAGCCACATTGCCAGTGCTGGCCGCTTCTAAAGGTCGGGCCTTTTTGTTGTTCACCTCGCACCGTGCGCTGCGCGAAGCGGCCGAGATTTTGCGTGCGCAGACGCGTTATCCGTTGTTTGTGCAAGGCGAACGGCCCCGTCCGGCGTTACTGGCTGACTTCATCGCATCCGGCAATGGCGTATTACTGGGCGCCGCCAGCTTTTGGGAAGGCGTCGATGTGCCCGGCGACGCGCTTTCGCTGGTGGTGATCGACAAATTGCCGTTTGCGCAAATCGGCGATCCGGTGATGGAAGCGCGGCTGGAAGCCATTCGTAGCAATGGCGGCAATCCGTTTCGCGACTACCAGCTGCCCAGCGCAGTGCTGGCGCTCAAACAAGGCGCTGGCCGCTTGATCCGCAGCACCCGCGACCGCGGTGTACTGATGCTCTGCGATCCGCGCTTGAACACCAAACCCTATGGCCGACAGTTCCTGGAATCACTGCCACCGATGCGCAGATCAAGAATGATCAACGATGTTGAGGCGTTTTTTGCGGCAGATGGCGGGGCAACATAGTCGCTCTGGGGCTTACCCCGGCTACGAGGGCGGCTACTGTCCGGCACACCGTCGCCGCTCCGGCACCTCAAGTCACGCCACATCCAATTGACTTGCACCAAACATACCGCAAGCAAATGATTTTAATGCATTTTTTTCAGCGTTGATGCGTAGGTCACGTAGGCCGCAGGCCGACGTGACATCGGAGCACTGTCACGTAGCCCTGCGGGCAACGTGACCTACGACTTTTTTACTCCCGATCGGCGCCAAAGTCCCACTCAGTTTGATGCGCGAATAAGCGCGCCGGGGCGACCGGGACTTGCACCCAACTGCACAATTCCACATCCAAGCTTTGCCCTGCGCGTCCGCATCTTGCACAATTGCCGGCTTTGCTTGCGCGCACTTGCACATGACCGCCGAACTACCCGTTGCCAATCACTTCATCCGCACCCTCATTCGCGACGACATCGCCCGCGGCCTGCATGGCGGTCGCGTTGTTACGCGATTTCCGCCCGAACCCAACGGGTATTTGCATTTGGGTCACGCCAAAAGCATCTGCCTGAATTTCAGCATGGCGCTGGAAAATGGCGGCAGCTGCAACTTGCGCTTTGACGACACCAATCCAGCCAAAGAGGATTTGGAATACGTGCAAGCCATTCAAGCCGATGTGCATTGGCTGGGTTTCGAATGGCAAGCTTTGTTGCACGCGTCGGACTATTTCGACGTGTTTTATCTGTGCGCGCTAAAGCTGATTCACCAAGGATTGGCCTATGTGTGTGATCTGTCCGCCGATGAAGTGCGCGCCTATCGTGGCACGCTGACCTCGCCGGGTCGCGATAGCCCGTTTCGCGAACGCAGCGCCGCTGAAAACCTCGATTTGTTTGCACGCATGCGCGCCGCCGAATTCGATGATGGTGCGCGCACTTTGCGCGCAAAAATCGATATGGCATCGCCGAACATGAATTTGCGTGATCCAGCGCTCTATCGGATTCGCAAAGTCAGCCATCAGAACACCGGCGACGCTTGGTGCATTTATCCGATGTACGACTACGCCCATTGCATTTCAGACGCCGTGGAAGGCATCACCCATTCCTTGTGCACATTGGAGTTTGCTGATCATCGTCCGCTGTACGACTGGTGCCTGGACCAACTTGATCTGGTCGGCGATAGCGAGCTGACCGCGCCGCTGCGTGCCAAAGGTTTGGACATGCCCACCTCGCGGCCGCAGCAAACCGAGTTTGCGCGTGGCAATCTTGATTACACGGTGATGAGCAAACGCAAGCTCATCTCACTGGTGCAAGACGGTCTAGTCGATGGCTGGGACGATCCGCGTATGCCCACGCTATCGGGCGCGCGACGCCGTGGCTATCCGGCGGCGGCCATCCGCACCTTCTGGGAACGCATGGGCATTAGCAAACAAGTTGCGACCATCGAATTTAGCGTGCTCGAAGGCTGCGTGCGCGAGGCGCTCGATAACAGCGCACCGCGCCGTCTGGCCGTACTTGATCCCTTGCGCCTGACGCTAAGCAATTTGCCCGAGGATTACGAAGAACATCTGAACTTCGCCAATCACCCGAAAGATGAGAGTTTTGGCACGCGCGTGGTGCCGTTTTCGCCGCAACTGTGGATCGAACGCGAAGATTTTATGGAAGTGCCGAGCAAGGGTTTTCATCGCTTGGTTCCCGGCGGCGAAGTCCGTTTGCGCGGCATTGGCATCGTGCGCTGCGACGAAGTGATTAAAGACGCCGATGGCAAGGTCATTGAGCTGCGCGCAAGCTTGGATCCCAGCACACGCGCTGGATTGCCTGGTGCGGATCGCAAAATCAAAGGCACCATCCACTGGGTCTCAGTGCCGCACGCGATGTGGGCGCAGGTGCGGCTCTACGATCGCCTCTTCAACGTCGCCAATCCAGACGATGGCAGTGATGGCAAAACCTTTTCCGATCACCTGAACCCAGACTCAAAACGAGTCGTACACGCCTGGTTGGAAGCGAGCTTAGCCAATGCACAGCCGGAGCAGCACTTTCAGTTTGAGCGCCTCGGCTTTTTTGTCGCCGATCGTTTCGATCATTGCGCCGGCCATGCCGTGTTCAATCGCACTGTGACGCTGCGCGATTCCTATGCAAAGACGCGCTAGTGTTGTGGAAGCGACCGCGCGCGTACGCGCGCCCTCACGACGTTCAACAATTAAAGTTTGAGAGCTCACCATGATCCTGCCCGTTCAAGTTCACCTGACGCTGCCTGCCTGGACGCAACAGGTAGTCGATATGCAACGCCTTTACGAAACGCCGGAAGAACAGGTCACTTTGGCGATTGAACTATCGCGCATGAATGTTGAGGAGCGCAGCGGCGGTCCCTTTGGTGCTGCGGTGTTTAGCGAAGGCGGCAAGCTGATCAGCATCGGTGTTAATCGAGTGACCGAACAAAACTGTTCGCTCGCACATGCGGAAATCATGGCTTATATGATGGCGCAGCAGCGCCTACAGCAATTCCGGCTAAACGCGATCGGCAAAAAAATCACGCTGGCGACCAGCTCACAGCCCTGCTGCCAGTGTTTTGGCGCGACCGTTTGGGCCGGTATCGATACGCTAGTCATCGGCGCACGATCCGAAGATGTTGAAGCACTGACCGGTTTCGATGAAGGTCCGCTGCCCGATGACTGGGTGGGCGAACTGACCCGCCGCGGCATCCGAGTCGAGCGCGATGTGTGTCGTGAACAAGCACGCACCGTGTTGGCGCTGTATCGGGAGATGGAAGGTCAGGTGTATTGAGTGGTTGCGTTGGTGCAGTCGCGTCGCTACGCGCGCATGCGCTGCTCAATGTGGAGCACCATACCTTGCGCCAGTTGCTCTTCACCAATAAACACCGAGCTGGCGTGTTCGCTGCGCAATAACGCGGCCTCTTCGTCACTATGGGTGCGCACCACAACTTCAATTCCCGGTTTCAGCATGCGCGCAATTTCAATCATCTTGCGCGCGCCAAATGCATCCGGCACCGCGATCACCAATAATCGCGCACGGGCGACGTGGGCTTGGATCAATACCGCAGGCTCGCTGGCGTCGCCGAACACCGCGTAGATACCACTGGCGCGCAATTTTTCGACTTTTTCACGATTCTCCTCAGCAACCACCAGCTTGATCGCACTGGCCCGCAGACTCTCGACAATGCGTCGCCCCACGCGTCCATAGCCCACCAGCACCACATGATTAGTCAATAGAGCGCTGTCGACTGACATGGGCAGCACCGCCAGTGGGTCATCGGGCATTTCCATGGCCCGCGCACGTTTGGAGCGCTTGCGTATCCACGATTGCAGCGGCTCAATAGCTGCAAACAGGAGTGGATTGCAGGCAATCGAAATCAGCGCGCCAGCAAGAATCAAGCTCTGACCTTCCGGCGGGAGTAGCTGCAAAGACACGCCGAGACTCGCTAAAATGAACGAAAACTCGCCGATTTGCGCCAAGCTAGCCGATACCGTCAACGCAGTATTCAACGGATAACGCAGCGCCAATACCAACGCAAACGCGACCAGTGTTTTGCCCAACATGATGACGGCGACCACCAACAGCACCCTTAGCGGTTGTTCGACCAGAATCATCGGATCAAACAACATGCCGACAGACACAAAAAACAGCACCGAAAAGGCGTCGCGCAACGGCAAAGATTCATCCGCAGCGCGATGACTCAGCGCGGATTCGCGCAGCACCATGCCTGCGAAAAATGCACCGAGCGCGAAGGACACACCAAACAACGCTGCCGAGCCGTACGCGATGCCTACCGCCGCCGCAACGACACACAGGGTGAACAACTCGCGCGATCCCGTGCGTGCGACTTGCCACAACACCCAAGGGAATAGCCGTCGGCCAACAATGAGCATCAGCGCGACAAAGAGTGCGACTTGACCCAAAGTAAGGGCTCGTAAGGAAATAACTTGGACTTTTGGCCGTCGGATTGGGATGCGAT
>CAZLSB010000112.1:0-12338 GCA_964561825.1 uncultured Xanthomonas sp. | reverse complement strand
TCCGGCCCTTCGGGTTGAGCGTCGCAACGGCGTCTGCGCTGCGACTCTTGCCAATAGAAGAACCATTGGCTGCGAGCCGCGCCTTGCATCCATCCGCTTAAGCCACACAACGCATCTCGCGCTGCAAGTCCGACAGGCTGCTAGGCACCGCTGTCAGCAAAATCTTCGCTACGATTGCCGCGGCCAATGCCACCGAGAACTTCCAACTCGGCCGTCGACAACTCCTCGTGCTTACGGCGGCGCTTGTCGTGGTGCGCAAGGCCGGTGCCCGCGGGAATCAGGCGTCCGACAATCACGTTTTCCTTCAGGCCACGCAGGGTGTCACGCGTGCCGCGCACAGCTGCCTCAGTGAGCACACGTGTCGTTTCTTGGAACGACGCCGCCGAGATAAACGATTCCGTTGCCAATGAAGCCTTGGTGATGCCGAGCAACACGCGATCGTATTCAGCGGGCAATTCATTCCTGGCCAGCGCACGCTGGTTTTCTTCGACCACTCGTACCCGATCAATCTGCTCGCCGCGTAGATAGCGGGTGTCGCCAGGCACGGTTATCTCGACCTTGCGCAACATTTGACGAACGATCGTCTCAATGTGCTTATCGTTGATCTTTACACCCTGCAGGCGATAGACGTCTTGAATCTCTTTGGTCAAGTACACGGCGAGTGGCTCGACGCCAAGCAGACGCAAGATATCCTGCGGATTGGGCTCACCGTCGACCACCGTTTCGCCCTTCTCAACGTGTTCACCTTCAAAAACGATCACCTGACGCCATTTTGGAATCAGTTCCTCGTGAACATTGCTGTCCCGATCGGTGATTAAAAGTCGCTGCTTGCCCTTGGTGTCTTTGCCGAAGCTGATGACACCGGTGCACTCTGCCAGAATCGCCGGCTCTTTTGGTTTACGCGCTTCAAACAAGTCGGCCACACGCGGCAAACCACCGGTAATGTCACGTGTCTTACTGGTCTCTTGCGGGATACGCGCTACGACGTCACCGACTCCCACCAGCGCGCCATCTTGCAAGGACACAATGGCGCCCGCGGGCAAGAAGTATTGAGCGGTGATCTCAGTGCCGGGCAGCACGAGGTTTTCACCATTGAGTCCCTCAAGCCGAATCATCGGGCGCAAATCCTTGGCGCCACCACCACGTCGTTTTGGATCGGTGACCACGTTGCTTTGCAGACCGGTGAGTTCGTCGATCTGTTCATTCACGGTCACGCCATCGACGAAATCGATGAAGCGCATCCGGCCGGCGACTTCAGACACAATCGGATGGGTATGCGGATCCCAGTTTGCCACTTTTTGGCCGGCTTTGACGGTATCACCATCACGCACGCTCAACACCGAGCCATACGGTACCTTGTAGCGCTCACGCTCACGACCGTGGGCGTCAAGCACGCAAACTTCGCCCGAGCGCGAAACGGCGACTAAGTGGCCAGCGCCGTGTTCCACCGTTTTCAGGTTATTCAACCGGACGGCACCCGAAGTCTTGATCTGCACATGATCTTGCGCGGCAGTTCGAGATGCGGCTCCACCGATATGGAAGGTACGCATAGTCAGCTGCGTGCCTGGTTCACCAATGGACTGCGCAGCGATGACGCCAACCGCCTCACCAATGTTGACCAAGTGGCCGCGCGCCAAATCGCGTCCGTAACACATCCCGCAAACACCAAAACGCGTGCTGCAGGTGATCGTTGAACGCACCTTGACTTCCTGCACCCCGAGTTCTTCAAGGCGGGCGACGGCTACTTCATCAAGCAAGGTGTTGCGGACCACCACTGGATCTTCGTCATTGCCCGGCGCAAACACATCCGCGGCAACCACGCGGCCAAGCACGCGATCGCGCAAGGGCTCGATCACGTCACCACCTTCCACGATTGGCGCCATGGTCAGGTGTTCCAGTGTCCCGCAATCAACCTCGGTAATAACCACGTCTTGCGCAACGTCAACCAAACGTCGCGTCAAATAACCTGAGTTTGCCGTCTTCAACGCGGTATCGGCCAAGCCTTTGCGAGCGCCGTGGGTCGAGATGAAGTATTGCAACACGTCCAAGCCTTCACGGAAATTCGCCTTGATGGGCGTTTCGATGATTGAACCGTCAGGTTTGGCCATCAATCCGCGCATACCGGCCAGCTGACGAATCTGTGCCGCGGAACCACGCGCACCGGAGTCCGCCATGATGTAGACAGAATTCATCGATTTCTGATCGACCACCTTGCCATCCGCATCGGTGGTCTTATCGGTACCGATGCCCTTCATCATCGCTTGCGCTACTTGCTCATTGGTGCGCGACCAAATATCGACGACCTTGTTGTAACGCTCGCCGGCGGTCACCAAACCGCTGGTGAATTGGTCTTGAATCTCGCGCACTTCTCGCTCTGCGCGTTCCAAAATCTCGCCCTTTTCCAGCGGGATCTTCAAATCATCAATACCGATCGACACACCGGCACGCGTCGCGTAACTAAAACCGGTGTACATCAACTGATCAGCAAAGATGACCGTGTCTTTCAGGCCCAAACGCCGGTAGCAGGCATTGATCAGCCCGGAGATGGCCTTTTTGGTGAGCGACTGATTGACCAGCGCGAACGGCATACCGGCAGGCAGAATCTCCGACAACAAGGCCCGTCCGATCGTCGTCTGCGTCAGGGTACGCTTCTTGCTGCGCGTGCCATCCTCGGCGATATCGGTTTCTTCAATGCGCACCCGCACTTTGGCGTGCAGGTCGACCTTGTTCGCCGAGTACGCGCGATGCACTTCCTTGACGTCGGTGAAGGCCATGCCCTCACCGCGCTTGCCAACCAGTTCGCGTGTCATGTAATACAAACCAAGCACCACGTCCTGCGTAGGCACGATGATGGGCTCGCCGTTGGCCGGCGAAAGGATGTTGTTGGTGCTCATCATCAGAGCGCGGGCTTCCAACTGCGCTTCTAAGGACAAGGGCACGTGCACCGCCATCTGATCGCCGTCAAAGTCGGCGTTAAACGCGGTGCACACCAGCGGGTGCAACTGGATCGCTTTGCCTTCGATCAAAACCGGCTCAAATGCCTGAATGCCCAAACGGTGCAGCGTTGGCGCGCGATTCAATAACACCGGATGCTCACGAATCACTTCTTCGAGAATGTCCCACACCTCGGCGCTTTCGCGTTCGACCAGTTTCTTGGCCGCCTTGATCGTTGTCGCCAAACCACGGCGTTGCAGTTTGCTAAAGATAAAGGGCTTGAAGAGTTCCAACGCCATCTTCTTCGGCAGGCCGCATTCGTGCAGACGTAGCGTCGGTCCAACGACGATGACGGAACGGCCAGAATAATCGACGCGCTTGCCGAGCAAGTTTTGCCGGAAACGACCCTGCTTACCCTTGATCATATCGGCCAAGGACTTCAGCGGGCGCTTGTTGGTGCCGGTGATGGCGCGGCCGCGACGGCCGTTGTCCATCAGCGCATCGACCGCTTCCTGCAGCATGCGCTTTTCATTGCGCACGATGATGTCCGGCGCATTCAGCTCAAGCAGGCGCTTCAGGCGGTTATTGCGATTGATCACGCGGCGGTACAGATCGTTCAGATCGGAGGTCGCAAAGCGCCCACCATCCAGCGGCACCAGCGGGCGCAGATCCGGTGGCAGCACCGGGAGTACGGTCATCACCATCCACTCGGGACGGTTGCCGGACTCCAGGAAGGCTTCCATCAATTTGATGCGCTTGGTGAAACGCTTCAGTTTGGTTTCCGAGTTGGTACTGGCAATCTCTTCTTTAAGCCGAACCATTTCGGCATTCAGATCGATGGTGCGCAGCAACTCATAGACGGCCTCAGCGCCCATGCGCGCATCGAACTCGTCACCGTGTTCTTCGACGGCGATCAGGAACGCCTCTTCGGTCAGCAATTGACCGCGGGTCAGTGCGGTCAAACCGGGATCGACAACCACATAGGCTTCGAAGTACAGGATGCGTTCGATGTCGCGCAAAGTCATGTCCAACATCAAACCGATGCGCGACGGCAATGACTTCAGAAACCAGATGTGCGCGGTTGGGCTGGCCAGTTCAATATGGCCCATGCGCTCGCGGCGCACCTTGGCCAGCGTGACCTCAGTGCCGCACTTCTCGCAGACTACGCCACGGTGCTTCATGCGCTTGTACTTGCCGCACAAACACTCGTAGTCCTTGATTGGTCCGAAGATGGCAGCACAGAACAGGCCATCGCGTTCCGGCTTGAAGGTGCGGTAGTTGATGGTTTCCGGCTTTTTGACTTCGCCGTAGGACCAAGAACGGATCAAATCGGGCGATGACAACCCGATACGGATCGAGTCGAAGTCCTGGACCGGACGCTGCTGGTTGAATAGGTTCAACAGGTCTTTCATGGTGCTTTGCTCCGATGACTTCGACGATTACTGCGCTTCGTTTTCAAGCTCGATATGGATTGCCAACGAGCGGATTTCTTTAACCAGCACGTTGAACGATTCCGGCATACCGGCGACCATTTGGTGATCTCCGTCGACGATGTTCTTGTACATCTGGTTGCGACCCTGCACGTCGTCCGACTTCACCGTCAGCATTTCTTGCAAGGTGTAAGCCGCGCCATAGGCTTCCAGTGCCCAAACTTCCATTTCGCCGAAACGCTGACCACCGAACTGCGCCTTGCCACCGAGCGGTTGCTGGGTTACCAGTGAGTACGGGCCAGTCGAACGCGCATGCATCTTGTCGTCGACCAAATGGTTCAACTTCAGCATGTACATGTAGCCAACCGTCACCGGTCGATCAAAAGCGTCACCGGTACGGCCATCAAACAACACCGTCTGACCAGATTCGGGCAGGCTCGCCAATTTCAACATGCGCTTGATTTCAGCCTCGGTCGCGCCGTCGAACACCGGCGTCGCCATGGGCACACCTTTGCGCAGATTTTTCGCGAGCGCCATCAATTCATCATCGGTGAACTCGTTCAGATCAACTTGCTCACGAACCATATTTTGGTTGTAGATCTCGTCAAGGAACTTGCGCAGGTCAACGACCTTGGCTTTCGCCTCCAGCATCTCACCGATGCGCTTACCGAGTCCCTTGGCGGCCCACCCCAAATGCGTCTCCAGCACCTGGCCGATGTTCATTCGCGAGGGCACACCAAGCGGATTAAGCACGATGTCCACAGACGTACCATCGGCCATATAAGGCATGTCCTCGACCGGCACGATGTTGGAAATCACACCCTTATTGCCGTGTCGACCGGCCATCTTGTCACCTGGCTGAATACGACGTTTGACCGCCAGATACACCTTTACCATCTTCAAGACGCCGGGTGCCAAGTCATCGCCAGCGGTGATTTTTGAACGTTTGTGTTCAAAGCGCTTGTCGAACTCGGCCTTGTGACGTTCAATTTGCTCCTGCGCACGCTCAATCGCTTCGGCGGCCGAATCATCCTTCATACGAATGGCAAACCACTCGTCGCGCCTGAGCTTCGATAAATACTCGCGGGTAACTGGTTCGCCCTTCTTCAATCCTTGCGGACCACCATTGACGAGCTTGCCGATCAACGCATCCGCCAATCGATCAAAGATCGCCGCTTCCAAAATGCGGAATTGGTCGTCGAAATCCTTGCGGACCCGCTTTACCTCAGCGTGCTCGATCTGTTGCGCGCGTTTGTCCTTTTCCAGGCCGTCACGGGTGAACACTTGCACGTCAATGACGATGCCATCCATGCCTGGCGGCACGCGCAAGGAACTGTCTTTGACGTCCGACGCCTTCTCACCAAAGATGGCGCGCAGCAGCTTCTCTTCCGGCGTCAATTGGGTCTCACCCTTCGGCGTCACCTTGCCGACCAGAATGTCACCCGCGTTGACCTCGGCACCGATATAAACAATGCCACTCTCGTCCAGACGCGATAGCGCTTGTTCGCCAACGTTTGGAATGTCCGCGGTAATTTCTTCCGGACCGAGCTTGGTATCGCGTGCGACGGCAGTCAGTTCTTCGATGTGAATCGTCGTGTAACGATCCTCCTTCACCACCCGCTCGGAGACCAAGATCGAATCTTCGAAGTTGTAGCCGTTCCAAGGCATGAACGCGACCAACATATTCTGGCCGAGAGCCAGTTCGCCTAAGTCCGTTGAAGGACCGTCTGCCAACACGTCACCCGGCGCCACTCGATCACCGACCTGGACCAGCGGACGTTGATTGATACAAGTGTTCTGATTTGACCGGGTGTATTTGATCAAACTGTAGATATCAACACCGGCGTCGTTTTCACCGACTTCAACCTCGTTGGCCTTCACGACCACGCGGCCAGCATCAATTTGATCAACGATGCCACCGCGGCGCGCAATGACCGTTACGCCGGAATCACTGGCCACTTTACGTTCAATGCCCGTTCCCACCACCGGGCATTCGGCACGCAAGGTCGGCACCGCCTGCCGCTGCATGTTGGCGCCCATCAGCGCTCGGTTCGCGTCGTTGTGCTCAAGGAACGGCACCAAAGCTGCGGCGACCGATACAATTTGCATCGGCGAAACGTCCATGTAATTGATCTCGGATGGCTGCTTGAGCAGGATTTCGCCCTTCTCACGACCAGTCACTAAATCTTCAATCAGGCGTCCTTGTTCGTCCAACACCACGCTGGCCTGCGCAACGACAAACTCGCTTTCTTCAATTGCCGACAAGTAATCGATCTGATCGGTTACCGTGCTATTGATAACGCGTCGGAACGGAGTCTCGATAAAGCCATAGTCGTTGGTGCGCGCATATACGGACAGCGAATTGATCAGGCCGATATTCGGACCTTCTGGCGTTTCGATCGGACATACGCGCCCGTAGTGCGTTGGATGTACGTCGCGCACTTCAAAACCGGCACGCTCACGGGTGAGACCACCCGGACCCAGCGCTGAAACGCGGCGCTTGTGCGTGACTTCCGACAAGGGGTTGTTCTGATCCATGAACTGACTGAGCTGCGAGGAGCCAAAAAACTCCTTGATCGCGGCCGCGACCGGCTTGGCATTGATCAATTCCTGCGGGGTCAGACCTTCAGATTCGGCCAGCGACAACCGCTCCTTGACCGCGCGCTCGACCCGCACCAGACCGATGCGGAATACGTTCTCCGCCATTTCTCCGACGCTACGAACGCGTCGATTACCCAGGTGATCGATATCATCGACCGTACCCTTGCCGTTACGAATGCCGATCAGGGTGCGCAAAACATCGAGAATGTCGGACGTCTCACCCAACTCCGCAACTAAGCGCTTGCTGTTTTCGTCATTACGATCCCGAAAGAATCGATAATCGTAGAGCACGCCGGCGCCTAACACAGCCTTGCGGCCCACGCGGCGATTGAACTTCATGCGACCGACCGCCGACAAATCGTAGCGGTCTGGTGCAAAGAACAAATTCTGGAACAGATTCTGCGCAGCTTCCTTGGTTGGCGGCTCGCCCGGACGCATCATCCGGTAGATTTCGACCAATGCCTCAAGCGGCGAGCGCGAGGGATCGATACGCAAGGTATTAGAGATGTATGGGCCGCGATCCAAATCGTTCACAAAGATCGTGCCAATGGACTCGATCTTGGCTCGACGGAAAGCGGTCAAATGTTCATCGCTGAGCTCATCGTTGGCCAGCGCCAATACTTCCTTGGTTTTCGGATCGATCACGTCTTCGGACAAAATACGACCGACCAAGTACTCATCGGGCACTTCAAGGTGCTTGTCCTTGAGTTTGATCATCTGCTGGACGTGTCGCGAGGTAATACGCTTACCGGCTTCGACGATGAGGTCTTTGCCAAACTTGATATCAAAACTGGCAGTTTCACCACGCAAACGATCTGGAACCAATTCCAATAGCGCGCCGGCCGGCTTGAGTTCAAACCGGTTGATCTCAAAAAACAGCTGCAAAATTTGCGCGTTGTCATACCCGAGCCCACGCAACAGAATCGTCACCGGCAATTTACGGCGGCGATCAATACGCGTGAACAATGCGTCTTTCGGGTCGAATTCGAAATCCAACCAGGAGCCACGGTAAGGAATGACGCGAGCCGAATACAGCAACTTGCCGGAGCTGTGGGTCTTGCCGCGGTCGTGGTCGAAGAACACACCCGGTGAACGATGCAACTGCGACACAATGACACGTTCCGTGCCATTGACAATAAAGGTGCCGGTGTCGGTCATGAGCGGCAATTCGCCCATGTAGACTTCCTGTTCCTTTACGTATTTGATCGCTTTATTCGAGCTTTCCCGATCGTAAACCACCAAGCGCACCGTCACTCGCAATGGAGCGCCGTAGGAGAGACCGCGTGATTTGCACTCGCGCACGTCGAACGGCGGATCGCCAAGTCGGTAATTCACGTATTCCAGTGATGCGCTGCCGGAATAGCTATTAATCGGGAACACCGATTTGAGCGCGGCATGCAGACCGACATCCCGGTAACCAGTAGACGCGTTCTCAGCCTGCAAGAAATCCCGATAGGAGTTGACCTGAATCGCCAACAACGGCGGCACGGGCATGACGGCTGGAGTTTTGCCGAAATCCTTGCGGATACGCTTTTTTTCGGTGAACGAGTAGCTCATGGTGGATTACTCTCGCCTTGGGCCGCCTTGCAGCGGCAGTGGATCAGGAGCGGGGAAAAAGAAAAACGGAAAAGCAAATCGGTTTCAGAACCCTTGAACTATTCGCGTCAAAGTGTCGAGCCTGCTTGCCTTTTCAGTTCTCCATGTGCCTTAGCGCGATAAACGAATCAGGGCCGGGGATCATGCGATCCCCAGCCCAGACCACAACTCTTGGAAATACCGAGCCAGGATCGATTACTTAACTTCGACCTTGGCGCCGGCGTCTTCCAACAATTTCTTGAACTTCGCAGCTTCATCTTTGCTAACGCCGTCCTTGACGGTCGCCGGAGCGCTTTCCACCAGGTCCTTGGCTTCCTTGAGGCCAAGGCTAGTGATCGCACGAACGGCCTTAATCGCTTCCACTTTCTTCTCACCAGCCGCGGCGAGAATCACAGTGAACTCGGTCTGCTCTTCAACAGGCGCGGCAACAGCGGCCGGGCCGGCAGCAGCAGCAGTCGGGGCTGCAGCGGACACACCGAACTTTTCTTCCATCGCCTTCACGAGATCCATGATCTCCATGAGGCTCTTCGAAGCAATGGCTTCGAGGATCTGATCGTTACTAAGGGACATGATTCAAAACTCCTGATAGGGAAACGGGTGTTGCAGTTCGATTGCTGAACTCGCTCAAGCGGCTTCTGCGCGCTCGCCAACCGCGCGGATCGCGCGCGCCAGGCTTGCGGCCGGTTCGGCCAGGGTACGCACCAGCTTGGAAGCCGGTTGCGTGAGCAATCCAAGAAGCATAGACAAAGCCTGATCGCGCGTCGGCAGACTGGCCAGTCGATCCAATTCTGTCGCGCCGTAGAGCTTTCCGCCCACGGACACCACCTTGGCGACGAGTTTGTCGTTGGTCTTCGCGAAATCCTTAACCAATCGTCCAGCCGCACCGGGATCATCTTTGGAAAACGCATACAACAAGGGACCGGTAAGCACGTCGCTGACGCACTCATAATCGGTACCCTTGACTGCACGGCGTACCAACGTGTTTTTTGCAACACGCAAGTAGACGCCGTTCTTACGCGCTTTCACACGAAGATCGGTGAGATGGGCGACGGTCAGACCGTCATACTTTGCAGCAACGAGCGACATCGCGCTCGAAGCCACCTCGGCGAGTTCGGCAACGACCTCTTTCTTCTGCTCTAGATTGAGTGCCATTGCTTTTTCTCCAGCATCAGGATCCAGCGGGCATCCGCTGAACGCCTGTATCGACTACGTCGATCCATTTGGCATCGACGCCGGACCCGGAAACGGGCCCTGGACTGCGGTACTGCCGTTTCCCAAAAACTCGGATCGGGCGGCACCATCTGCGCGGGTAAATGTCGCAATTAAGTGAGCGAATGGCGTTGCTGAGAGAGTGTCTCTGCGCGACCAACCGACCACACCCGCGGTCTTTGACGGCGGCCCGTTTGCGTCGGGCGCCCTCAAGTTGGGTGTTAGCGGGTTTGCAACGTCGATGGGTCGACAATGACGCCGAGTCCCATCGTGGTCGACAAACTCACTTTCACCAAATACTGACCTTTTGCCGTGGCGGGCTTAAGGCGCAGCAAGTCGGCGAGCAGCGTGTTTAAGTTCTCGCGCAATGCATCGACCTCGAAGCTCACCTTACCAATCGTGCAGTGCACGATGCCACCCTTGTCATTGCGGAACTTAACCTGTCCCGCTTTTGCGTTCTTAACTGCTGTTACAACATCGGGCGTGACGGATCCGTCTTTCGGATTCGGCATCAATCCGCGCGGACCTAGCAACTGACCGAGCTTACCGACGACGCGCATGGCATCAGGCGTTGCGATGACGCGCCCGTAGTTGAGGTCGCCGGCCTGCATTTTTTCAGCCAAGTCGTCCATACCCACGGCGTCAGCGCCTGCTGCTTTGGCGGCTTCAGCTTTTTCGCCCGGCGGGCAGAACACGGCGACCCGAACCGTCTTACCGGTGCCATTTGGCAACAGTGAAGATCCACGGACACCCTGATCAGACTTTTTCGCATCAATACCAAGGCGCACCGCAACGTCGACAGCTTCGACAAATTTGACCTTGGAGCTGGACTTCAAGATGCGCAGCGCGTCATCGACCGCGTAGGCCTTACCCGGAGTAACTAATCCCTGCAGGGATTTGAAGCGTTTGGTCATCGTCGTCATAGCATCAGATCTCCACAACCAGGCCCATGCTGCGCGCGCTGCCTGCGATGGTGCGCACGGCGGCGTCCAAGCTGGCTGCGGTCAGATCGGGCATCTTGGCGTTAGCGACGTCTTCCAGCTGTTTGCGGGAGATTTTGCCGACTTTTTCAGTATTTGGCCGGCTACTGCCCTTTGCAAGTCCGATCGCTTTTTTGATCATGACGGTCGCCGGCGGTGTCTTCAGAATGAAGGTAAACGATCGGTCGCTGTAAACGGTGATGATCACCGGCAACGGCGTGCCCTTCTCGGTTTTCTGCGTTGCAGCGTTGAACTGCTTGCAAAACTCCATGATATTGACGCCGCGCTGACCCAGTGCGGGACCCACCGGCGGAGAGGGATTGGCCTCCCCTGCCTTAACTTGTAGCTTGATGTAGCCTGTAACTTTCTTTGCCATGATTTAGCTCCTTCGGGTTCGATCGCTTTGGGTGGATTGCCCGCAGCTCCCCGTTGTTTTGTATTCGGAAATCAGACGCTGGGAGCTCTAAACTCCCAATTCAAATTTCCCTACTTGTTAAGCCTTTTCGACTTGACCGAACTCCAGCTCAACTGGCGTTGATCGGCCAAAAATGAGCACCGCCACTTTAAGCCGATTCTTGTCGTAGTTGACTTCCTCAACCACCGCATTGAAGTCGTTAAACGGGCCCTCAGTGACGCGAACCATTTCACCCGGCTCAAACAGTACCTTGGGTTTCGGCTTGTCGACGCCGTCCTGCACACGCCGCAGGATGACCTCGGCTTCTTTGTCGCTGATTGGCAATGGTCGGTCGGCGGTACCACCAATAAAACCCATGACCTTGGGGGTTTCTTTGACCAGATGCCAACATTCATCATCAATCCGCATCGAACGGCCGTCGATCAAGGTTTCGATCTGAACCAATACGTAACCCGGAAAAAATTTACGCTCGGATTTGCGCTTCTGACCATTGCGCATTTCGATGACTTCTTCAGTCGGCACGAGAACCTGCCCGAAACGATCGGTAAGACCCGACCGCGCGATGCGGTCATCTAGCGACCGACGTACCTGATTTTCGAATCCCGAGTAGGCGTGGACGACATACCAGCGTTTGGACATCTGGAGTGCTCTCTCAACCCATCAACAAACGGACAATCCAGGACAGGATCATGTCAATGATCCAGATCAGGATGCCAATAATCAGTACCGCGACCGCAACGATTAAAGTCGTTTGCCAAGTCTCCTGGCGCGTCGGCCATACGACTTTGCGTACTTCAATTTGCGCGTCGCGCAGGAACTTGCGGAACTGGATGCCGGGAGCGCTGCTTAGCCCAAGCACTGAGCCCAAACCCAAGCCCAGCAGCAGCAGGAGCACGCGCGCCCACATCGGCCACAGATCGGCAAACCAGTAAAACGCGACGGCGCTGCCGACAGCAAGAACGGCCGCGACAAACAGCTTGCCGATGTCGAGCGCGCTGGTACCGCTGTTCGGATTGGGTGGTTCGACTTTTCCGTTCATGATTCCCTGGACGCCAGCGCCGCGCCCCTTGCGGGACGCGGCGATTTTGGTTTGGTCTATCGGTACACGCCGGACTTAAGTGGCACGCCAGGAGGGAATCGAACCCCCAACCTGCGGTTTTGGAGACCGCTGCT
>CAZLSB010000111.1:0-12359 GCA_964561825.1 uncultured Xanthomonas sp. | reverse complement strand
CTGTCGGGCGCCATCGTCGGCGCCGCGCTCGCTGCGGCCGGCGTGGTGCTGCAGGCGATGCTGCGCAATCCGCTGGCGACGCCCTTCACGCTGGGGGTCTCGGCGGGCGGCGCGCTGGGCGCCATGCTGGCCATTGCCTTCGCCCTGGATGTGGGCGCGATGGGCGTGGCGTCCATCCCGATCGCCAGCTTCGGCGGGTCGCTGGCCGCGATCGCGATCGTCTACTGGCTCGCCTCGTCGCAGAAACGCGGCTTGTCGACCAACGTGCTGTTATTGGCGGGCGTCACGCTCAACTCGTTCTTCTCGGCCCTGATCCTGTTCGTGCAGTACATGTCGGACTTCGCCGAGTCGTTCCGAACGGTTCGCTGGTTGATGGGCGATCTCGACGTTGGTAGCTACAGCCCGATCATCGCGGCGTTGCCGTTCATCGTCGCGGCCTTTGCGGTCTTTGCCATCCTGCCGCGGACCTTGAACCTGTTGACGCTTGGTGAAGACGTGGCGGCGGCCCGCGGGGTGGAGGTCGTGCGCGCGCAGCGGCTGGCGTTCTTGAGCGCGTCGCTCGCCACCGGAGCAGCGGTCTCGCTCGGTGGCCCGATCGGCTTCATCACCATTGGCCTCGGCTTCCTGGCGGGTCTGTTTGCGTTGCTGCGGGTGTTTTTCCTGCTGCAGGCCGGCGCCGCCGTGCAACCGATCATTGATAGCGTCGGTCCTTTGGTGAAACAGCGGCGGATTGCCGAAGCAATCGAGGCCTGCAAACGTCACAAGGGTTCGGCAGCGCGCGTGGTCACCGCGGCGTTGCGCAATCTGGATCGCGAGCGCGAACACTTGGAAGACATCATTTCCGAGTCAATCCTGCACGAAAGCACGCGCCTGAACCGGTTTGGCTCGGTCATCTTGATGATCGCCGGCGTGGCGCCCCTGCTGGGCCTGCTCGGTACCGTGACCGGCATGATTCAAACCTTTGATGTCATCACCGAATTTGGCACCTCCGATCCGAAGCTGTTAGCCGGCGGTATCGCCGTGGCGCTGGTGACCACAGAACAAGGTTTGTTGGTGGCGATTCCGTGCCTGTTGGTCGGCAATTTGTTGTCTGGTTGGGCCGATCGCATCAAGGACGACATGGAGAAAGGTGCGCTGAAGGTCATCAACCTGTTCCAGGAACAGCGCGATCTGGCCAAAGCGGCGTGAGCTTAGAAACCTTCGGAGCTCCAGGTCATGATTGGTGATCGCGTTGATAGTTTGCGCAGCGCCGCGGAGGCGATCGGCAACTATATGCAGCAAGGCGGCTTTGTCATGTGGCCGCTGCTGCTGTGCACGGTGGTGTTGTGGTTCACCTTAGGCTATCGCTGGATGTTGCTCAACCGTGGCTCGGACAAGAGCGTGCGCGTATTGATCAACAATTTTCTACGCGGTAAACCACGTAAAGCCAAAGGCATCATCGATAGCGCGATTGAGCGTGGCATTGTGTTGCAGGCGCAACGGCGCCCCTATTTGCGCGAACGCCTGGATGAGGCTTTCGGCGACTATTTAAGTGAAATCAAGCGCTACCGCATCACGATTAGCACCACGGTGTCGATTGCACCGCTGCTCGGCCTGCTCGGCACGGTGATCGGCATGATCGAGACCTTTAACTCGCTCGGCGATATGACTCTCTTCAGTCAATCCGGCGGCATTGCTGGTGGCATCGCCGTGGCGCTGTTCACCACGCAAATGGGGCTGATCGTCGCGGTGCCAGGCGTCATCTTAAAAAGCATCCTCGACCGGCGCGAGCGGCAGATCAAACACGATCTGGCGCAGATCAAAGACATTTTGTGCTCAGAACCCTATGAGCACGCGGAGTTCAAGGCATGAGTTTCAGACGTCACCAAGACAAGCCCGAAGAAGGGTCCATCGACCTCTCGCCGTTGATCGATATGACCTTTATTTTGCTGATCTTTTTCATGGTCAGCACGACCTTCGTCAAAGACATGAAAGTCGATATTGATCGGCCCGGCGCCACCTCCACCGCGGTCGCGTCGACCAAAGCGGCGCGTGTTTATGTGGACAAACAGGGGCAGACCTATATCGACGGCGAGCCGGTACAAATTTGGACGCTGCAGAGTCGTTTGCGCGAGCAATTGAAGGGCGGCACCAGCAAAAGCGTGCTGGTCGTGACCGATGAAATTGTGCCAGCGGGACGCTTGATCGAAGTGGTAGACCAAGCACGTCTAGCAGGCGCTGAGGATATCGGCGTGGCCACGTCGGTCGAAGCAGGCGAGGGCTGAGCGTGCGCTCACGCACCTCCATACGATGGGCGGTCGCGCTGGCGAGCATGCTATTTGGGCTGGCGCTGGTGTTGGGTTCAATCCTCTGGATGAACCGCAAGGGCGGTTTGCCCGGTGGCAGTGATGGTCGGCCGACCACGCAAATCAGTGCCGAAAAGCGCGAAAAACCGAAACCGACGCGCGAAGTGCAAAAACGCGAGCCGCCCAAGCGCCAACCGCGGCGCGCGCCCGCACCACCGTCTATGGGCGGCTCGGCACTGGCTGGGCTGGACTTTGGCATGCCGCAGTACGAATCCGAAGACCTGTCGGCGCTCGGCAATAATTTGCTCGGCGATGGCAAAGATGTGGTGATGACCGATTCCTCGGTCGATGTGCCACCGAAACCCATCATACAAACCGCGATTCCATACCCGATTCGCGCCAAAGCGCAAGGCACCGAGGGCTATGTGCTGCTCAGCGTGTTGATCAGCCCGACCGGGCAAGTCGAACGGGTCAAGGTTCTGGAGGCGCAACCCCCAGGCGTGTTTGAAGCGGCTGCCGAAGCCGGCGTGAAGAGCTGGAAATTTGAGCCAGCGCAGTACCAGGGCCAGGCGGTGCGCGTATGGGCTACCCAGCGAGTGAGGTTTGACCTGTCATGAGCAGTGCATCTGGCTTCCGATCGTTTTGTCTGGCCGCATGTTTGTTGGCGCTTGCGTTGCCGGCGCTGAGCAAGTCCGCCGACGAGCCCGATTACCTGGAACTGGCGGCGGTGCTCGCCTCTGACGGACATTATGACAAAGCCCAAATTGAGTTCGCCAAGATCGACGCGGCCGACCTTCAGCTCGACGCCATCAAGTACCACACGCTGGCCGGTTTGATTGCGCTGAATCAACAGCAGCCCGAAGCCGCGGTGAGTGCTTTTGAAAAGGCTATTGCGGCCGGCCAAATCGAGCCAACCATCTTTTTATATTTGGCGCAGGCGCAGTTTGGCTTGCAACGCTATGCAGATGTGTTGCGAACCTTAGATCGCGCAGGCGCCGCGTTCGACACCCTGGCCGCGGTGTTTTTGATGCGCGCGCAAACGCACTGGTTGCTCGGCAAACGCGAGCGCGCATTTGCGGTACTGGCCGACGGCGCGCTGCGTTTTCCCGGCAATAGCCAGTTTCTGCGCCGTGAAGTGTTTTTCCTGATGGAACTGGGTCTGTTTCAGGAGGCAGCGAAACGCGGTCAGCGCTATTTGGCGGTAGCCGAAGGCAAAGAAGAAGACTACGTGGCCATTGGCAATGCGCTGAAGCGCGCACGGCAGTTCGATGCCGCGCTGGGTTTTCTGGAAGCGGCCCGTTTGAAGTTTCCGAACAGCGAAAACGTCGTCAAAGTGCTGGCGGCGACCTACCTGGAGAACGGCTCACCCTTGGCGGCCGGCGAGTTGATGTATCGCGCCTCGCTCAACAATCCGGCGCTTAGACCAGAGGCCGCCGAACTGTTTAGGCGCGCTAAGTTGTACGCGCGGGCGCTGGCCGTGAACGCGCAGATCAATGATCAAGCGCTCAAATTGAAACAACGCCTCGGCATTCTGGTGGAACTCGGCCGTTTTGCTGAAGTGCGCAGTATGGAAAGCGCGTTGTTACGCACCCGTTTGTTGGACGACGAGGACGTGCGTTATGCGCTCGCCTACGCGCTGTTCAAAGAAGGCGATTTCGCCGCTGCTGAGGCGCATCTAGCCAAGCTAAGCAAACCTGATTTGTTCCGCAAAGCCACCGAGTTACGGCAATCCATGCAGGAGTGCGCCGCCGAGCGCTGGCGCTGCGCTTGAGCGCGAAGCGGATCCATCTGTTTCGGGCCTTTTGCGATTAAAGCGGTTTTTCAATGACATGCAGTGCGTTTTTTTAGTGCGACGGGTGTCGCGATGAGCGCCTGCATTGACCTTTCGAGCGGGTGAGACGACGATGCCAACTATCCAATCACCACGCAAAACTCTGCTTGCCGCGTTGCTGTCGGTGGCGCTGAGCGCGCACGCGCAGCAGCGTGCCGCGGTCGATGTGTATGGCTTCGACGCGATCGCCGGACCTACCGCCGACTTTTTGGTGCGCATCGATGGCGTAGAGCAGAAGCCGAACGCCTACGGCACGCTGCGTTTGGAGCCCAGCCCAGGCGAACATGTGATCGAAATCCTGCGCGCCGGCAAAGTGCTAAGCACGCTCAACCTGACCACCGGTGCCGGTGAAATCGCCGAGCTGATCGTCAATTTCGAAACCGATGGGCGCGCTACGGTAAGTCTGGAAAGCTCGGCGCAAGCGACCCGCGATTTGGTCGAGAAAGTTGAAATCGCCGATCCGGGTGTGCTCGAAGGGCAAATCATCAACGCCGAAAATGGCCAGCCCATCGCTGGCGCGCGCATTTACATTGCGGGCACCCCGCTGGATGTAACCAGCGATGCGCAAGGCCGTTTTCGCGCAGAAGTGCCCGGTGGCAGTTACTCGGTATCGGTCCTGGCGCCCAGTTTTGCATCGCAAACGTTGGACGCGGTCGCCATTCCGGCCAAGGGCAGCGCCAGGCGCGATATCGAAATGACGCCGGCCGGTTTGGAGCTGCCCGAGTATGTGGTGGTCGAGCCCTTTGTCGAAGGCTCGTTGGCGGCTTTCGTGGAAGAGCGGCGCACCTCCGCGGCGGTGACCGATATTCTCGGCGCTGAACAGATTTCACGTGCCGGCGATTCCGATGCCGCCGGCGCGCTTAAGCGCGTGACCGGTTTGACCTTGGTCGACGGCAAGTTCGTTTATGTCCGTGGCCTCGGCGAACGCTATTCGAGTACGCTGTTGAATGGCGCCCAGGTTCCAAGCCCAGATCCCACCAGGCGCGTGGTGCCACTTGATCTTTTTCCGACCGAGGTTCTGCAGGGCATCGTCGTGCAGAAGACCTATTCGGCCGATATGCCGGCCGAATTTGGCGGTGGCACGATCCAGTTGCGCACCCGCGGCGTGCCTGAGAGTTTCTTTCTGCGCGCATCGACGACGCTTGCTTATGCCGATGGCACGACTGGCAAACCCGGACTGCGCTACGATGGCGGAAACGCTGACTGGCGCGGGCGTGACGGTGGCGAACGTTATGCCCCAAGCGTGTTTGGTCAACCGCGCCTACCGATCGACCCGACGCAGTTACAAGCGGCCGGTCGGGAACTGGCGGCGTTGGGTTACAGCACGCGCGAGCAATCCTTACCAGCCAACGGTAGTCTGGGTATCGGGATGGGTGATCAATTTATTTTCGGTGATAGCGGCATTAGTTTGGGTTATATCAGCGCAGTGCGGTACGCCCACAGTTGGGATGATCAACTCGAACAGCGCAATACCTACAGTATTTTCCAAAATGGTTTGATTCCGGCCGAGGATTTCACTCGGCGCAGTACCGAACGCAATATTGACAGCAGTATCTTTGCTGCAATCGGCCTGCGTATAGGCGAACAGCATTCGATCAATTTTACCGCCACGCGTCTACGCCAGACCACCGATGATGCGCAGATCGACGAGGGACTGACCAGTTCCGGAAATATTGACCGCATCACCCAACTCGAGTGGGTGGAAAACGCGCTCGACACGCTGCAACTAGACGGTGAACACAGCTTTCCGCAGCTTGGCGATCTTTACGTTAAATGGCAGGTGACGGACGCCGATGCCTCGCGCTACTCACCGAATACGCGCGAGTTCCGATTCACTTTTGATGAATTGCTACAGGATTTCACTTTCGAGAGTTTTAATCAGCAGCGTTTCGATCAACTTGATGATGCCGCTCAGGACTACGGCCTGGATTTACGCAAGCCCCTGAGTCTGGGTGCCGTGGATTTGACCGTGCAGGCGGGTGGCGCACTTCTGGAACGCGATCGCATCTCAAGCATCCGCCGATTCCGCTTTTCTGGGCGCCGCCCGCAGGGCCCGATCTTCAATTTTCAGGATCTCTTGCAACCTGGGAATATCGGTCCGAACGGCTTGCGCGTGGAGGAAGGAACACTGTCGTCCGACAACTACAGTGCAACGCAAAAATTGCAGGCCTACTATCTGATGTTTGATGCCAGTTGGCGTAGCTTTCGGCTCAACTTAGGCATGCGTCGCGAGGATATGTTGCAGCAAGTGACCACGGTGCGCCCTTTCGACCCCAACGCTGAGCCGGAAATTGGGTTATTGGACACGAGTGATGATTTGCCGGCGGCGGCATTTACTTGGTCCTACTCGGAAAAAGCGCAAGTGCGACTGGCCTATAGCACCACACTGTCGCGCCCCGACATACGCGAACAAACGCGGGCCAACTTCGTTGATCCACTGCTGGATGTGCGTGTCGAGGGAAATCCAGATCTGCAACAAGCGGAAATTAAAAATATCGATATACGCTGGGAATATTATTTCAATAGCCTTGAGAGTTTTTCAGTTGCATTATTCAGCAAGACATTCACCAACCCTATCGAGTTAGTCAGCGTCCCAGCATCCGGCAATTTGTTGCAGATTCGAAATGCGGATAGTGCGACCAATGTCGGGGTTGAGTTCGACCTGTATAAATCTATGGCGGAAATTGGCCAATTACAGATACTCCCGAACTTCCTTGCAAATGTACCCTGGTCCGACTTGTACGTTGGCGCCAACTATGCGCGAATCGATTCGGAAATCGATCTGGGTGAAAATCAAGGCATTCAGACCAATGCCTTGCGCCCACTGCAAGGCCAGTCCAAATATGTCGCTAATGCCTCGCTCTCTTATCAGCATCCCGAGGGCAAATCCGAAGCGACGCTCTTGTATAACGTTTTCGGCGAGCGTATTTCACGAGTTGGCGTTAGTGGTTTACCCGATGTGTTTGAGCAACCTTTTGGCCAATTGGATTTCACCTTGTCGCATACGCTGCCTTGGCCCAATTGGAAGTTCAAGATGCGTTTGCGCAACCTGCTTGACCCCGAAGTTCGCTTCACTCAGGGCGGCGAACCCACACGCAGCTACCAAAAGGGGCGAGACATCGCACTATCGCTGGAATGGAAGTATTGAGCAGCGGCCTCCATGACACTGTCATGAAGCTGCAATCTAGCTGCACGGGCGCTGCAACAATGGCGTCCTAGCGTAGGGGTTCCCGTCGAAGTGTTCGGCGCGTATCCTCAAACTCTGGAGCATTTCATGCTTTCCTTCCGCAAGTCCCTGCTCGCAACTTCCTGCGCGCTAGCGTTCGCGGCCTCGGCCAATGCGACCATTGTCACCGAAGCCTTCGACGGATCATGGATCGATGTCAACGCAATCGGCCAGAACAAAGGTCTGCTGCTGGACATTCTCCCCGACCAAAATGTTGCCTTCGGCACTTTCTTTACCTATGCCAATGACGGCACGCAGATCTGGGCGGTGGTGCAAACCACGCTGGTCAACGGCCAGAACACTTACAACAACGTGCCGGTGCTGCGCTTCACTGGCGGCAGCTTCAGCGCAGCAGGAACACCGGTGTCGAGCACATTGGGTACGGCCACTATCGCCTTTTCCTGCGGCAGCATCAGCCTCAACCTGACGCCAGCCGCAGGCTCGAACCTGGCGCCGGCCAACTTCACGCTGCTGCCCTCCTTGGGCCTGAAGAAGCTCACCACCGGTCAGTGTAACGATCCGCTACCGCAGTGCCCGACGGGTACCACCCCGGTCGGTGACGATTGCCAACTGCCCAACATCATTACCGGCACTTTCTTCTTGCCGGCTGGCAAGAAGTACATCATCCGTGGCCAAGTCGTGGTCGAGAACAATGCTCGACTGGTGATCGCGCCCGGGGTAACGGTGCAGGGTTCTACCAATCGCAGTTCACCGAACTTCCTCGCAGTTAAAATCGGTGGCCGCATGTACGCCGAAGGCACCGCACAGCAGCCGATTACCTTCACCGGTCCGGACGCCATTCCGGGATCCTGGGCCGGAATAGTGCTCAATGGTCGCTCAATCTGCAACGATGCCACCGCTAACCAACGCTGCCAATTTGAGGCTGTTCCGGAGCTGCAGTACGGCGAAGTGCCGCCAGTGACCAACGACAGCTCAGGCGCTTTGCGTTATGTGCGCATCCTCTGGGCCGGTCAGCAGATCGCCCCGAACGAGGAACTTAACTCCTTGACGCTCAACGGCGTCGGCTCGGGTACGGTGATGGAATATGTCCAGGTCGATGGCGGCCTCGATGATGGCTTCGAAATGTTCGGCGGCAGCATCAACGGCACACATCTGGTGTGTTCGAACATGGGCGACGATTGTTTCGACTTCGATCAGGGCTACAACGGTAAGATTCAGTTTGCGCTCGGCTGGCAGGGTAGCAATTCGGATACCGGTTCGGACTCGAACGGCTTGGAATCCGACAACGATAATCCGGCCAGCGACAAACTGCCGCGCACTCAGCCGTCCGTGTCGAACCTGACCTTGGTGGGCGCCGGCACCGTTGGCAACGAAGGCATGCGTATCCGTCGTGGTTCGGGTGGCAATTATTCCAATGTGGTGGTGACCGGCTATCGCGACCGTTGCCTCAATCTGGTTGACGCACAGACCTACGCGCTGAGCTCGGCGGCGCAGAGCGGCAGCACGCTGACCATGACCCAATCTTTCGTGGGCACCTGCACCGGTGGCCCTTTTGAAGACAACGCTGCTGCCGCGTATCCGGTCAGCGCGTGGTTCAACGCTGGCGCCGGCAATGGCAGCGGTGCAGCTTTGCTGACCGGCTTTTTGCCGCAGGCAGCATCACCGGTATTGCTTGGTGGCCAGGCATTGAGCGATTCCTTCTTCCGCCCGACCAACTATCGCGGTGCTTTCGCGGGCCCGAATGGCAATTGGACCGCTGGCTGGACTGTCAATATCCCACGCTAAAACGCAAAGTAAGACTGCAAAGGCCGGTCTGTTTTCCACGGCGCGGGGTTAGGTTGGATGCCCCAATTGTTCGATTGATACTCAGATCCGAGCAACAAACCCGGATGGGCGCGAGGTGACTCGCGCCCATTTTTTTGCTGACACGCACCGGCCTTTTTTGACCCTCGTGCTAGTGTGCTGTCCACCACACGAGTGAGAGCGACATGCAAAGCCGATTACGGTTAACATCCGGGCCCTTTTTCCCCGCCCGATGGCTCTGATAAAGCGCGCATGGCCAAGAATCTGCTAATCGTCGAGTCACCGGCGAAGGTCAAAACCATCAACAAAGTCCTCGGTAAGGACTTTCAGGTGATGGCCTCGTACGGGCACGTGCGCGATCTGCCAAGCAAAGATGGCTCGGTGGATACCGAACACGATTTTGCGATGGCTTATGAAGTCATCGACCGCAACGAAAAACATGTTGATGCGATTGCCAAGGCCGCCAAGACGGCGGACGCCATCTATCTGGCGACCGACTTGGACCGCGAGGGGGAAGCCATCTCCTGGCATGTGTACGAGATCCTGAAGAAAAAGAATCTGATCGGTGAGCGCAGCATCCACCGCGTGACCTTCTCGGAAATCACTCCGAAAGCGATCAAAGAGGCGATCGCCCATCCGCGCTCGCTGTCGATGGATCTGATCAACGCCCAGCAGGCGCGCCGCGCGCTGGATTATTTGGTCGGCTTCAACTTGTCGCCGTTGCTCTGGAAGAAAGTGCAGCGTGGGTTGTCCGCTGGGCGCGTGCAAAGCCCGGCGCTGCGCATGATTGCCGAGCGCGAAGAGGAAATCGAACGCTTCGTTGCGCGAGAATATTGGTCGATCGACGCCGATTGTTTCGCCAGCCAAGCCTTTGGGGCCAAACTGACGGTGCTCGGTGGCAAACGCCTAGATCAGTTTGATTTGAACGATGAGGCCAAAGCGAGCGCCGCGCGTGACCGCGTGCTGGCCGGCGCTTTGACGCACAAGCCGCAAGGCAAAGGCGCGCTGAAAGTAGCCGATGTGCAGCGCAAAGACCGCCAGCGGCGCGCCGCGCCGCCGTTCACCACCTCTACTCTGCAGCAAGAAGCCGCGCGCAAACTCGGTTTTGGCACGCAACGCACCATGCGCATCGCGCAAGGCCTGTACGAAGGCGTGGATGTGGGCGAAGGTGGTCAGATTGGTCTGATCACCTATATGCGTACCGACTCGGTGAGCTTATCGAATGACGCGCTGGCTGAATTGCGACAGGTGATCGTGCGCGAGTTCGGTGCGGACAAATTGCCAGCAGCGCCGCAGGTCTACAAGACCAAGAGCAAGAATGCGCAGGAAGCGCATGAGGCGATTCGTCCATCCAGCGCTTTGCGCACGCCAGCGTCGATTGCCCGCTATCTGAATCCAGATCAGCTGAAGCTCTACGATCTGATCTGGAAGCGCACCGTTGCCTGCCAAATGAAACCCGCGCTGTTAAATACGGTCAGCGTCGATCTGCAAGCCGCCAAAGGCGATTTGCTGCGCGCCAGCGGCACCACCATCGTCGAACACGGCTTTTTGGCGGTGTACGAAGAAGGTCGCGACCAGAAAAACGAAGACGATGAAGCGGGCAGCAAACTGCCCCCGTTGACCATCGGCCAACTGGTGGATCTGAACGATCTGCGCGCCGAGCAACACTTCACCGAGCCACCACCGCGTTATTCGGAAGCCAGCCTAGTCAAAGCGCTAGAAGAACATGGCATTGGTCGCCCGTCGACCTACGCCAGCATCATTCAGGTGCTACTGGCGCGCGAGTACGTGACTCTGGAGAACAAACGCTTCCAGCCGACCGACGTTGGCCGGGTGGTCGCGAAATTCCTGTCGGGTCACTTCACCCAGTACGTCGATTACGAATTCACCGCGCGCTTGGAAGATGAACTAGACGCAGTAGCGCGCGGCGAGAAAGATTGGGTGCCGGTATTGCGCGAGTTCTGGGTGCCGTTCAAGGCGCTGGTCGACGAAAAAGACAGTTCGGTATCACGCACCGAGGCCACCCAAGGCCGCGTTTTGGGTATCGATCCAAAATCCGGCAAAGAACTGTCCGTGCGTCTGGGTCGTTTTGGGCCCTTTGTGCAGATTGGCGTCAAAGAAGACGAAGACAAACCGCGTTTTGCCTCGCTGAAAGCCGGGCAAAAGATGGATTCGATCACCCAGGAAGAGGCGCTCAAGTTATTCGAGATGCCTCGCCAGCTCGGCCAAAGTGCCGAAGGCGAAGCGATTTCGGTAGGTATTGGCCGTTTCGGGCCGTTTGTCAAAGCCGGCAGCACCTACGCATCGATTCCCGCAGGCTTAGATCCGTGGGAGATTGACCTTGCCACCTCGGTGGACTTGGTGCGCGCCAAACGCGAAGCCGCCGCCAACAAGGTGATCAATAGTTTCCAGGACGGCGCCATCCAAATCCTGCGTGGCAAGTTTGGCCCGTACATCACCGACGGCGCCAAAAATGGTCGCATACCCAAAGATGTGGAGCCCGAATCGCTAACCGAAGCCGAATGTTTGGCCATCCTTGCCACCGCACCAGCCAAAGGCGCCGGTAAAGGTCGATTCGGTCGCAAAAATGGCAAGGTAGAAGCGCCGCGCAAAACCAAAACGGTATCCGAAAAACCGCCAAAGGCTGCGCCCAAGAAGGCCGCAACCGAGAAGCCAGCCAAGAAAGCCGCCGCTGACAAACCGGCTGCCAAAAAGCCTGCTGCAAAAAAGGCACCAGCGAAGAAAACCGCCGCGAAGAAAACCGCCACGCGCAAAGCCACAACGGCCAAAGCCAAGTCGCCCGCACGCAAGAGCGCGTAGTGGGAGTAGAAAAGCGGTGAGCCCTAGGCCCTTGCTGCACTGGTGCTTGTTGCCCGCTGGAGAGTTTGGCCTTGACCGGCTTTGATTCATTGATGGCCGACCGTGCTCCGATGTCACGTAGGCCTGCGGCCAACGTGACCTACAAATCAACGCGTCAGGCTAACTTTGCTGAGAATCTTGGTCGCCCCGGCGCGCTTATTCGCGCATCAAACTGGGCGGCATCAGTCGTAGGTCACGTTGCCCGCAGGGCTACGTGACAGTGCTCCGATGTCACGTAGGCCTGCGGCCAACGTGACCTACAAATCAACGCGTTAGGCTAACTTTGCTGCGAATCCCGGTCGCCCCTGTCGATGCGCTTATTCGCGCATCAAACTGAGTGGCATCAGTCGTAGGTCACGTTGCCCGCAGGGCTACGTGACGGTGCTCCGATGTC
>CAZLSB010000110.1:0-12465 GCA_964561825.1 uncultured Xanthomonas sp. | reverse complement strand
GACCACGGGCATGGCGACGCCTCATTGCGGCTGGACGTCGAGAGTATAAGAGCTGCTTGCTTGGTCGAGCGAGCTTGGTCGCGGTGGTCACGAGTCGGCGATCCGGATAGCCCCTCGAACGCCGAATAGCATCTGGAGCGCCGAGTTGTGCTCATGCTGTTGCACCGGGAGAGCGCAAAGCCAAGAGCGCCGACTACAAGTCGGCGATCCGGATAGCCCCTCGAACGCCGAATAGCCTCTGGAGCGCCGAGTTGTGCTCATGCTGTTGCACCGGGAGAGCGCAAAGCCAAGAGCGCCGACTACAAGTCGGCGATCCGGATAGCCCCTCGAACGCCGAATAGCCTCTGGAGCGCCGAGTTGTGCTCATGCTGTCGCCTACCAGACCACCTCGGCCATTGAGCAGTTCAGCCCCGAGCCAATGCCGAGTAACGCGATGCGTTTGCCGCGCACCAGTCGGCCGGTGTCTTTCAACTTGGAGAGTGCGGTGGGCAAGGAGGCTGGGCCGATGTTGCCAAACTCGGGGAAGATGGTCAGCACCTTTTGCGGGTCAATGCCGAGCAGTTTGACCAGTTCTTCGGTGTGCACGCGGCTTACCTGGTGAATAACAAACTCGTCGATTTCACCCACCGCCCAGCCAAACACTTGGCGGGCGGCGCCAAAGGTTTTACCAGCCAACTTCAGACCTTCAATTAACAAGGTCTTGGTATCGGTGACCATGCGGTCGATATTGCCGGCGCACAATTTGGAAAACTGCGTGGCCGAGCGCGATACGCTGCCCAAATAACGGTGGCCGTCTGGATACAGATCGGCGTTGGCCAATATCATCGCTACGCCACCAGAGCCCAGTGTCAACGACGCAAACTCATCGCGAAACTGCTCGGCGGTGACATTGGGTGCGCTTAAACGCTCGATTGTTTTTTCGGTGATGTGACGGCTGCACTCGCCATCGACAATCAGCGCGTATTCGATATCACCGCGTTCAATCATGTGCGCGGCGATATCCATGCCATTCAAAAATGCCAAACAGGCATTGCCGACGTCAAAGTTTTGGCAGTTTTCCGGCAGTTTGAGTTTGCCGGCGACGATACTGGCGGTCGATGGCTCGAGAAAATCGCGACACACCGAGGTATTAACCAAGATTCCGATCTTGTCGCGCGCAATGCCGGTTTCGGCGAGCACTTTTTCAGCGGCCAGCGTGGCGGCGTCGGACGGGAATACGCCCTCGTCCCACACGCGGCGCGCGTCAATGCCGGCGACACCTTCAAGCAAATCGGTGCGCAGCCCAAGGCGCTCCATGACCGGCAACAGGCGGACGACGATTTCCGCCGAACTCAAACGATTTGGGGCGTCGACATGAGCGACGGAAGCAATAGCGACGTGCTGGAAGCGCATGCGGAGAAAAGCCCAGGAACAAAGAAGCGGGAAGTTAAGGCCTGAACGCCTTACAGTGCAAGCGGTAGGCAACAATCGGGTGCGGGTCAAACGGATGTGGTGATCCATAGTCGCTGTCATTTCGCGCAGCCGAAATCAAACAGTGGGGGGAAAAGACAGCGGATTCTGGTGGGGCGGCGCTGCGCGCTGACGCTTTTCCTGCATTGTGGGTTTCTTGCTGGCTCCGAGCCTTGCGCTCGACCCAAATAAAGGGTGACCACACCAATTTGACTTGCACCCTCAACAACGGCGGTATTCGCCACCCGTTCAGCCAATCATGCAGAGCCCTGCGTGATGCATCGTTACACTGTCCGCATTCGAAGGTGCGGAACTTCTGATGCGCAAGCTTTTAGCGGTACTAATGTTTCTGGCCACGCTGCCCAATTTTGCCTACGCGGTGACCGAATTGCGCGGGCAAACGGCGAGCGGCGCGTATTTCATCGCGCAAATCCCGGATGGCTGGCGGCCGGGCGGGCGCTTGGTGTTGGTCAATCATGGTTACAACGTTGAGCCGGTCGGTGCTGAGCCCAGTTTGGGTCCGCAGCCCTTGCGCCAGCGCATGCTGGCGAAGGGCTATGCCATTGCCGCGTCGAGCTACAGCCAAAGTGGTTGGGCGCTGTTCCGCACGGCCCGTGATCATCGCGAGTTAGTCGAAGCCTTCCGCCTGCGTTTTGGCGCGCCGGGGTCGATCATCACCAGCGGCGGTTCGCTCGGCGGTCTGGTCGCGGTGCAACAAGCCGAACAGACCGATCTGGGCGCACCGGTGGTCGGCGTGTACGCGATTTGTGCGCCTTTGGCGGGCAGCCGAGTGTGGGAACAGGCGCTGGATATCCGACTGGCCTACGACGCCGTGTGCAAAAACGTCACCGCGGGTGAGATCCAGGGCGGCGACAGCGCCTTTCCGTACATTCTTAAAGCGGAAGATCTCGATGATTACGCGTCGTTGAGTGGCGGCGGCGAATTGGCGCTAAGAATCGCCAAATGCACCGGTTACAAACTGCCCAGTTGGCTGACCACCAGTGGCATGCGCGAGAGATTTCAGCGCATCCAACGCGCCACCGGCGTGGACCCCGAGTTTTTCCTAGAAAACATGTTCTACGCCACCTATGGCTTGGGCGATCTGTATCGCGATCCTTTAAAAATCGCCGAGCGACCGGCGATATCGACGCGCAACGTGGTCTATCCGGACGCCATCGTGCAGCGCGATATTCGACGTGTCGATGCCGATGCCTTTGCCAGCCTAGACCTCAAGCGCCATTTCCAGCCCTTGGGCCAGATCGGCAATGCCAAACTGCTGACCACGCATACCTCGAAAGATGGTTTGGTAGTCGCCGAGCACGCGCGCGCCTTGGAAGGTCGGGTACGCGGCGAACAATGGAGCCAAGCCTTTGTAGTGGAAGCCAATCCCAGTCATTGCGGGTACAACGATTCTGAATTGCTCGGTGGTTTTGAAGCCTTGGCGAGCTGGGTGGATGGCGGACCAAAACCCAGTGCAATCGCCATCCAGGCCGCGTGCGAGCGCGAGCGCATGGCCAATCCAGCCTTGGGTGCCTGCCGCTACGACCCCAACTTTGTGCCCGGTGCATTGGCCGATGCGGTCAAACCGCGCAACGATCCAGGCGCGCCGATCGATGCGGCGATCAGTGGCATTTGGTTTGATCCAGCACGCTCCGGCGAAGGCTATCTGCTGGAGAATTTGGGCGGCGGACGGGTCACGGTGACCGCATTCACCTTCCCAGTGCCCGGCAGCAACGCCGATCAGGCGTGGTTTACCGGCGTGGGACGGGTCATCGACAACAATATCGTGGTGGACAACTTCCAAGGCCGACGCAACGGCCGGTTTGGTCCGGTTTTCGATCCCAGCGCGCTGCTCAACGTCAATTTGGGGCGTTTTGATGCGGCGCTGAGCAGTTGTGGCGCCGGCGAGCAGCGCACACAAGCGCAGGCGCCGTTTGATTCCTCGCGGCGCCCCTTGCAACGTTTGTCGCGGGTAGGCGGCGCGCGTTGCCCCAGCGACAGCGTTCCACCGGTGGTATCGCCTTTTGTGTCCTACAGCGGCGCCTGGTTTGAACCAGACAAATCGGGTCGCGGTTTATTCCTGCAAGTGCAAGACGACGGCCGCGCATTCCTGGTGTGGTTCACCTTCCGCCCCGACGGCGAACCGGCGTGGATGATTGGCGAGGGCCGCGCGGTGGGCAATCAACTGCTGTTCGACGCATTGACGCGCCCGGTCGGCACGCGCTTTGGCAGTGCGTTCAACCCCGCCAATGTGCGCCGCGAACCCTGGGGCGTGGCCCGCATTTCTGGCGCCGGCTGCAACACGCTCAGAATGGATTACGATTCCGTGCAGCCCGGGTTTGCTGCGGGCGGGATGGATTTGACTAGGTTGACCACGCCACTAGGGGCGGGTTGTCAGTGAGACGCGATTTCGGGCGACATGTCGCCCGTCGAACGCCCGGCGGGCATTGAGACGCCTCGCGCATGCAGATCAGATCAAGGCGGTCTTGCTGGTTCAGCAACGCACATGGATGCGTGCGTGCTCGCGATGGTAAAAGGTGCGGGCTGATGTTTGCCGGCAGACACTGAATTCGCGGGTTTCGTTGTAGCCGGTCTCGGCGTTCAGCTATTCGTGCCAGCTTGGCTGCGGATGACGATCGCCGCGCGCGCTGCGGCAACCGGCGTGGCTGTCGCTTCGCGATCCAGCACACGGGCCACATGGTCCCCGCGCTGCAGCCGGGCGATCAGCTGTAGATGGCCGCTGTCGGTGCTGAGCAGCAACTCGCCTTGACTGGCGATGGACAGCGTATTGCGGTTCTGAAAATGCACCAGGTAAGCGCCGCGTAGTCGACCCGTCGCGGGCGCCGTTCCACAGGCGCCGCCAAGTCAATTGCGATTCGCGATGGCCATGCAGCCCGCGCAGGATGCGGTGAGGCAGGAACCGCATCGATTGAAGCAAGGGATCATTGATGACGATGTGACCGCAGTCGGTTCCGCGATCAATGCGGTCCGCAGGCTCCTACGCGAGCTTGGATGGACTGAAGGGGCGCAGATCGCTCAAGCGAATGCGCGCCAAGCGCCTGAGTAACAATTCACATCATATGTGCGAGAATATAAAACAACGCGTTGGAGCCGATGGTGTTGCAAGCCACGGTCTCAGCTAACGCGCCCTGAAGCGCTGTCCGATCGTCCCGAGATTCCCTGAACCAGTCGCGTGACAGGCGATAGGGGATTTCGGGTTCCACAGACGGCTCGAAGACGTATCTCATGGGCCATAAACAGCCCGATTACCCGCCAACCGCAGCGAGATTATACCAAGATGTGCTTTTATCCTTTTCGCACCGCCACTCGTTGGCTGTTGTTGATTGCCTTTCTGTCGCTGTCCGCAGTGACTGGCCCGGCAGTGGCTACGCCCCAGCTTGGCAGCGGAACTTGGCTGCCGTTCCCAGGTATCACTCAGGGTTGCAATGGTCGGGTCATCGCGATGGCGCAAGCGTCAGACGGGCGCATTGCGGTGGGCGGAGCGTTCACCAATTGCGGCGGCGTGATCGCCAACAATGTCGCGATCTTTGATCCGGTGAGCAACAGTTGGAGCGCCGCCGGTAGCGGAATCACTGCAGTTCCCACCAGCTTTGCAGGGATCTACGCGCTGGCCTGGTTCAATGGTGAACTGTTTGCTGGCGGAGAGTTCACGCATGCCGGCGGAAATGTTGCCCACGACTTGGCGCGTTGGGATGGCAGCAACTGGAGCGGCTTTGGTCTGAGCGGCATTGGTACGACCACCTACGCGCTGGCGGCCACAGCTACACACCTCTATGCGGGAGGCAGCTTCGAATCCATCGGCGGCGCGAGCGCCTATGGCTTTGCGCGATGGGATGGGAGTGCCTGGAGCAGCGTGGGGTCTGCAACCCAGAGCTTTGCGGGTGCCGTGCGTGCAATCCTGCCAAGCGGGAGTGATATTTACGTCGGTGGCTCCTTCTCTTCGGTTGGCGGGGGTGCGGCCAACAGGGTCACGCGGTGGAATGGTACGGTCTGGTCGACTCTTGGCAGTGGTAGCAGCAACGGCGTCAACGGATCCGTCTATGCCCTCGCGATGTACGGGACAGATCTCTATGTGGGCGGCCAATTCACCCTTGCCGGGGGCTTTCCAGCCCGCAACATCGCACGCTGGAACGGCGCCAATTGGTCCAGCCTCGACGGTAACGGGAGCGGCGGCGTCAACACCCAAGTAAGGGCTCTGCAAATTAGCGAAGGGAAACTCGTGGTTGGGGGTTATTTCACCCAGGCTGCCGGAATGCCGGCCTACCATCTTGCGCGCTGGAACGGTTCGGCTTGGAGCAGTTTTGCCAGCGAAATCGGAGGCGGCGGAGTGGATTCCTTGCTGGCGGCCAACGGTTCCTTGTACGTGGGTGGATTTCACCGCTTTGCGGGCGGCATTCCTGCCGATCACATCGGCAAACTGGACGCCGACGGCTGGAGTGCACTCGGATCGCCCAGGAGCGCTGCCAACGGGGTCAATGGTGGGGTCGGGGCAATAGTTGCGGCCGGTCAGGACGTATTTCTTTGCGGCGGGTTCACCGAAGCGGGTGCCGGGCCGATGAACAACCTCGCCCGGCTAAGCAATGGTTCCTGGAGCGGGCTGCACACAGGCCTCACAACAAGCGTGTTGACCCTACTTGGCGATGGCAATGACCTGTATGTCGCCGGATATTTCCCCGGCTTTGGCAACACCATCGCCAACAAAGTGGCTCGATGGGATGGCGTCAACTGGCATCCTTTGGGGGGCGGCATCGGCACGCTTTACAGTACGAATGACGCCGTTTTCGCGCTCGAAATGTTCAACGGCGAACTCTACGCTGGCGGCCGTTTTTCCCTTGCCGACGGCCAGTCTGCCGCCAACCTTGCGCGCTGGAATGGTACGTCCTGGATTCCCATGTCCGTGGGCAATGTCGGTAATGGCCAAGCCGTGTATGCCCTGGAGGCAGTCGGCGGCTACCTATATGTCGGGGGGCAATTTTCCTCAGCAGGTGGAGTGTCTGCTCGAAACATGGCGCGTTTTGATGGCACCAACTGGAGCGCCCTGTCCGGGACCGGCAATCAGGGGGCCAACGACTATGTGCTGACGATTCTGGCGTCTGGCTCAGACATCTATGTCGGTGGAGCCTTCACTGAAGCCGGCGGACTCCCGATCAACTACATCGCGAGCTGGGACGGCAGCGACTGGCATGCGCTGGGCAGCGGACTGCAGGCCGCAATCCGAAACACGGTCGGTGCACTGATCGAACACGACGGCGTGCTTTATGTCGGCGGAGAATTTAGCCTCGCAGGGGCAGTAAGCGCCAACAATATTGCCCGCTTTAGCGCCGGCGCGTGGCACAGTATGGGCGATGTTGGCGCCGATGGCGGGGTCGCCTCTTTCGCCATCACCGGCGATATCCTGCACGTCGGTGGTGGTTTCAATTCCGTCGGCGGCCAGCCTTCCGAGTATTACGCTCAATGGATCATCCCGGAAACTCCAATCTTTTCGAGCGGCTTCGAAGACCCAGCACTGTCACTAAACAAGCAATTCGCGGACATTTCGCCGGACGGCGTCCGCTATAAGTTCCGCTCCGGTGAAGGCGAAGTGCTTGCGTCGTTTGTTGGCACCATCTCGAAGACCCAGCACTCCGATGCTGCGAAGAATCCGATTACTTGGGACAACATGCCGCCCGCGCCCGACCACAATCCCGGCGGTTTGGGTCTGACGTCCACAGATTCTGTCTGCAGTTTTGGGTCCACCGGCGGCACCAACTATTCGGCTAGGCTGACCGTCACTTGGACCTATCAGAACACAACCGACACAAACAATGACGGAGTCAAGGACTCCAATCCTGGTTGGGTCATGACCGGCATCACCACAGCAAACTTGGAGTTGCACACCTCGGGCGAGCCGCGTAGTTGCTGAGCGCGCGTAGGATATCGCAAGGCACGAACCGCATCGATTGAAGTAACGGATCATGGATGACGATGTGACCGCAGTCGACGCCGCGCTAGCGCGTAATCGGCATAACGCCATATTCGCGGGCGGCTTGGATGTCGATGATCTGATGTTCGAAGTCGTTTTCATCCGTAAAGGCAGCGCCGGCCTCATCCATTTGGCGCTGCCCTTCTTCCATAGCCGCCTCGAAACTGGCTAAGGATGCGTCCACATCCCCACCTAGCGAAACGCGTCCTGGCGCGGCCAATCGTTTGGCTTTTTTGGGGACATCGCCGAGCATCGTGGTTTCTAAATACGCCATCTCGGTGCCCGCTTCGTCGAGTGCGAAGCCCAGAAACATATGACCCGGCACCAGCACTAATGACGGTGCGATATCAATTTTGCGCAGTACCGAGGCCATTAACACGCTGCCATCGACACAGTTCGCTTGGGTCATGGCCAACGACTCATCAATAAAGCGCACGTGTTGACTCATCACATGAGTGTGTTCATTGGCGGTGCGGGTGATCGACGAATAACGAATGCCACGTTGCTGTAATACATGCCAGATGGCATACACCTGTTTCAGCACTTCGTCGGAATCTTCTGCTTGATAACCGCTAAAACTGTCGACCACGCCGCTATCCAGCGCTTCTTTCAGAATTAAATCGACGGCCGGATGATCTTCATTGACGTACGCGGCGAATAACCAATTGAAATCTAAATCTTCGTCGTCATTCTCTTCGTCGATGTAATACAGGGCATCGTTAATTGAACGCAGCCGCACGCGTAGGGTACGTTTGCCCAGATCGCGCCCGTCGACTTTCAGTTCAAATTCTACTGATGTCGGCCGCGGCTGTTTGATAGCCGCCAAGGCTTGATAATCCCAGCCGATGGTCGGCGCTAGGCTCACGGCGCCTTCAACCGCCGGAACGCGCCCGGTTAATCGACTTTCCGGCGCCAAACCGGGAATCCGGATAATCAGCTCAAACGCTGCACCCGCACGCGCGCCGCTTAAATCCACATAGATCAAGCCCTGCTGATCACCCACGACGGCGTCATCCGCGTCAGCCGGATCAAGCACCAACATCGCCGTGGCGATCTCCAAGCTGGGGAACACCTGATTGTAGGGATCGACCAAGGGCTGCCATTGCGGATCGGCGAGCGCGACATTGGATATCAGGAACAGCGGCAGGCACAGACGGATCAACATCGAGAAGCGCTCAACTGAGATTTTTAGGTTCAAAGCCATTGCGCAAACCGATCCCATTGATGGCTTAGCTGCGCTCGCCTTTACGCACCCGCTGCCGTTTTCTAATCCAGCACCGGTATGCGCAAAACCTGCCCTGGATAAATCTTGTCGGGGTCTTTGAGCAGCGGTTTGTTGGCTTCAAAAATCTGCACGTAGGCGCTGGATTTGCCGTATTGGGCTTTGGCGATCGCGCTCAGGGTATCGCCCTTTTTGACCGAATAAAACGTGGCGGCGCGACCGGCGCTGGCCGTGCGTAAGTCGTCTTCTACCTTCTCGACGCCCTCGATATTGCCGAGCGCCAAGATCAAACGTTCTTTGTCGGCTTGGTTGGCGGCATTGCCTTTGACTTTCACCGTGGCCAGCGTCGGGTCGTATTCGACCTGCAAGTCGGAGGTCATCAGGCCCTTGCCCTTCAGATGATTGAGCAGCGCGCCGGCATTGCCGCTGATCGCCGCGCCGAGTACCTTTTCACCGGCGGATTTCATGAAATCGAAAATTCCCATGCCTTTGCTCCTTAAGTTCGGTCCGGCTCAGCATACCGAAGGGTAGCCCGATCCGCGCCGCTTCAGCGCCAACGGCGCGCCACCATCCCAGCCTGGGGCGCCCCCGGGTAAGCATGCACACCAAGCGCGGGCTGAATGCCCGATGCATCGCTTAGAAGAGTTCAAGGGGGCCGCGGCAGTCCAGCACCGTGCCTGGATTGCCACCGCACGCGCGCACAGTTCGAGGATCAATACCGCTTCTCGTGGTGCGTGCCCCGCAATGATGAATCAACGACTTACGATATCGGCTCATGGAGCCCGCGAGCCCGCTTAGGATGTGCTCTAAGCAAAGCGCTGCCACAGCGCCTCGAACTGCGTGCTGAATTGCTGCAGTTGTTGCGGGTCATTGGTGGCGACCAAATTTTCGTCGTTGCATTGACTGGCGCTGCGGGTCCAGTTGAAGCTGCCATTGAGCAGCCAACGCTGATCAAAAATCACAAATTTATGGTGCATATGCGCGTCTGAATCATCGAGCCGCAGGTCTATGCCGGCATTAATCAGCTCGGCGATATCACTGCCGGAATCCAACCGTTTGTCGTTGTCGCTGATGATCCGAACGACGACGCCGCGTTGATGCGCGGCGCGAATCGCCGTCGTGATCGCATCGTCGGCGATGGTGAATACGCAGATATCGACGCGCTTGCGGCACGCGGCAAAATGACCTACCAGCGCGGATCGACACTCGCTGCCCGGGCTGAACCAGACTTCGGTATCGACCAGCGCGCCCTGATTGACTTGATCAAGCATTTTGACCACATCGCTCAGCCATTTGACCAGCGCCGGCATGGACGGCGCGGCGCTCGGGGTGCGCGCGCGCTGCAAAACCAACTCAAAAGCGTGATTGCGTAATTGTCGAAGTTGATCGATACGCCAGGGACGTTTTTGCAGATCTGCCGCCAGAGCTGATTTTTCCGCGCTGGTCAGCAGCCCATCGACGATGCTGCGTTCGAGTTGATCCAGCAGGCTTTGCATGACCCTAGAAACCTCAGTTGACCGCTTCTTAATACCCATATCACGATGATTCTTTTGGCTTTTCAGCAATTTCGCTCTTTCACCCATTGGGTGAGTGCGCTACGGGGCAGATTGCACGGTTCTGGCGGGTGAGAACCGGCGGCTTGCGCCGTATGCGGCGCGCCGGTTCGAACGCACGCATAACCGCACACTCTACCCCGTCCAACTGAGGTTTCTAGGATGACAGTTCCTGGCTAATACCGACTGGGATGCAGCACCGGATCAGACAGCGGCGTGATGTTGGCCGGGCCGCGCTGCCAACGCGTGGTCGGCGTGGCAGCGGCGTAGACATCGGTGAGCACCTCGCCCAGACGAGCGCCATCGAAGCGAAAATCAAGCCGCCCGCCGGCGCTGCTAGTGGGTGCGATCGCCGCACAATCTGGGCAGAACCCGCGAAAATTCAGCATGCTCATGCTGTCGATCGCGGCATTGCTGCTTTGTCCCAGCGCCCAACGCGGCTGCTGGTTGGCGTCGTAAAAATAAATGATGGCGACGCGCGCGCTGCCGCCGCTGTAAATGCTCAAGCCCCAGCCCGGTTCGGCGGCGTTGTACCAAGTGCCGTTGCGATCGGGGTTGGATGGCGTAAACGTGGCCAATTGGGCGGCCATTGGCTCCGTGCCGCTGCGATTGCCCAAACGCCAATTGAAGCTGAGGTTTCCGGCATCGCTAAAAGTCAAGCGCAGTTCACCGACGCTCTCAGCCGTCACTGCGCTGCCGTTCCAGGTGTAACGTTGCAGTGGCGCTACCCATGGATTGGCGCGCGGCGCGACGGCTTGATACCAAGTTGGGCTGCCGTCGTCATTGTAGGTGTACCAGGTGACAAACTGCGTGGCACCCGCGTAGTGCAAATCCATGCCGTGACCACTGCGCGCTGGGTTGTACCAAAGGCCAGCCATCGGGTTTAACGTGGTTGAATCAGCATCGGCGGGGTTGCTGCCTTGTTTGACCTCGCTGCTATCGCCGATGCCATCGCCATCCCGATCAATGCCCAGCCGCCGCGCCAGACCGCGCGGTACCACGGTGATAGTCAACGGAGCAAGGCTGCTAATCCGCGCCTGCAACTCGGCGACGCTCAAAGGCGCGCTACCGTCATCGGTGAGGAAACGATCCGCCGCTGCGTCATAGGCATATCCCGCGCTGCCGCTGTGCGCGACTAAATCAACCTTGCTGCTGCGTGCCAGCGCCAATAAAGCCGCCGCGCGCGGGGTGGCAGTAGGGCTACTCAGCGTCTCCTGCGCGCCGACTGCCGCGTGGCTGTCTTTGGACAGCGGCGCCGGCGCACCCAGAATCGGATTGACGTTGCCAAAATCTGATCCAGAAAAGGCCAAGCTCAACGCTACCAAATCGGCGACATCCTGGTCAGAGCGCACGCTGAAAACCCGAGCCGACAGAAATCGCGCCAAAGAATCCGCCGAGCCATCGTGCAAAAAACCAAAGCCGGCATTGTTATCGAGCTGCGTCATCTCGAAGCCGACTTTTTCGTATTGATTGCGCAGTTGCGGCACCTTCATCGACACATTGGTCGAACCATCGGTGCTGACAATGCCCAGGTGATTTTCACCCATCGGGCCGATCGGCATCACCCGACCGCCGACTGGCACGCCCAGCACGCCCAGGAACATCGGCCCATTGACCGCCATGCCGGTCGGTAGCGTATGGCAACTGGCGCATTGCAACTCGCCATCCAGCAAACCGGTGGTGTACAGATCCAAACCGCGGGTAGCGCTGCCACTGACTAGCGGTATGCCGGCCATTTGGAATCGTCCGCTGCTGTAATGGCCGGGTAAAGGCAATGACAGTGGCAGCGTATTGTCCAAATTGCGGAAGGGATTGGGCGGAAAACTGATAGTCGCCAGAAAATTCTCGAAAGCCTGCATTTCGCTGGGGGTCAGCAGTTCGTCATCGCCCAAAAGCCCTTCAAAAGCGGGGTTGAAAGCTTCGATGCCAGCGCGATCGCCGCGCCAATGCAAAGGCTCATGGCCGATGATGTCTTGCATCGTCTGCGTGGTCATCGGGCCCTTCATCGCGTGATAGTTCTCACAGCGCGGCGAGCCCAGTTGGGTAATGCAGTTCTGATCAAAAACTTGCGGCGGCTGGGAAGGATCACCCAAATCCCAAGCCAAACGATCCATGCGGCCATCGACATGGCAAGACGCGCAGGACGCCTGACCTAAACCCGAGGTTCGATGGGTGTCGTAAAACAAAGGCCGCCCCTCGCGAATCGCCATCGGCAGCGGATTGAAGTCGTACGGGCCAGCCTCGGGCGGGTTCACGTC
>CAZLSB010000109.1:0-12614 GCA_964561825.1 uncultured Xanthomonas sp. | reverse complement strand
ACGCGGGCATCATCATCTTGGGCCGCTCAGACGCCACCTTGAATCCGGGTGGCGTGCGCATCGGCACCGCGGAAATCTATCGGCAAGTGGAAAAATTAGCCGAAGTTCTGGAATCGATTTGTATCGCACAGGACTGGGATAGCGATGTGCGCGTGGTGTTGTTTGTGCGGCTGCGCGACGGTCATACACTCGATGAAGCGATGCAGGCGCGCATTCGCAAAGTGATTCGCGACAACACCACGCCGCGTCACGTGCCAGCCAAAATCCTGGCGGTGCCGGATATCCCACGCACCATCAGCGGCAAAATCGTCGAACTGGCGGTGCGCAATGTGGTGCACGGCAAACCGGTTAAAAACACCGACGCGCTCGCCAATCCGCAAGCCTTGGAGCATTTTCGGGACCGGGTGGAGTTGGCGCAGGCTTAGCGGGAATCCAACTTGTTGAACGCGCAAAGCATCTGATTCCGCAACAAAAACGCTCGACGTTGACGCAAAAAAAACGGCCCGCAAAGCGGGCCGCCTTTTGTAAAAATGCCGTAAAGATTACGTGCGGCAGTTTGCAGCGCGGTACTTCGCCAACACGTTTGTTGCCGTGGCAGCTGCACCAGCAGCGGCTTCAGTGAAGCCCGTCGGAACCGCACGCTCACCGCAAACCCATGAGATGTCACCGTTGGCATTAACGGCTGCGCCCAGACCCAGGGTCGAATTAACAACGACGGAGTTGGCATTATTGCCGTAGGTGATGGTGAGCGTCCCGCTAGTGTTGGTGACGCTTTCGACGTAGGTGCCGCTCACCGTGTTGGTTATACCGAGCGAAGCATTGTCGGCCGGCCACGTGCCACGGTCAGCGTAGAACTCAGACACGCCCGTCTTCAATGCGGCTGAGGTGATCGGGCCTTCGCCGACTTGGGCGCGGATGGTGTAGTCCTGGTAGGCCGGAAGAGCGATGGCAGCCAGGATGGCGATGATCGCGACAACGATCATCAGTTCGATCAGGGTAAAACCTTTGTTCAACTTAGTCATGTGAATCTCCTTCGCGAAAGGGGTAGGTGCACGAACGAATTTTGGCGGGTCGTTTCGACCCTTAAAAGTGGGTCCGTTCGTTCCGTGCGACGCGCCAGTGAGTCCGCAGGTCTAGTGTAGCAAGGCGCGTGCCAAATAGAAGCGTTGGCACCGTCAGCGAGTCAAAAGCCACGTCGCGCCGCGATTATCCACCACTAGCATGGTGTCGGGGATAGAGTTTCCATTGAAATCTGAAACGAATGACTGACTAGGCGACACTGCCCTTGCCACAAAGGGTCACAAATTGACCCGGATTGGTTGCTTGGGTTGCTTGGGTTGGTCGTCACATCCGTTTGAAGCGCATGCGCGAGATCCCAGTTCCCGTCGCAACTCTTCGGTGTAGTCTTTGGCCCTGGGCACTCTGGCGGCCTGCTTGACCTTGCGTGAGTGGCATGAAACTGATCATTCAAATCCCTTGTTTTAACGAGGCCGCAGCATTGCCAACAACGCTGGCGCTGTTGCCGCGGCAGTTGGCTGGCTGTGACCAGGTTGAGTGGTTGGTCATTGATGATGGGTCATCAGACAACACCAGTGCTGTAGCGCGCGATTGTGGGGTTGACCACATCGTTCGCCACCCGAGCAACCGTGGTCTGGCCACCGCCTTTATGACCGGCTTGGAGCAGGCGATCTCGCTGGGTGCGGATATCGTCCTTAACACCGACGCTGACAATCAATATGACGCTCGCGATATTCCGCTGCTGCTAGCGCCGATCCTGGCGGGACGCGCGGACTTGGTGGTTGGCGCGCGGCCCATCGAAGGCACCGCACATTTTTCGTGGTTGAAAAAGCGCTTGCAGCGCCTGGGTAGCTGGGTGGTGCGGATGGCATCGGGTACGGATGTGGAAGACGCGCCCAGCGGATTTCGGGCGATGACGCGGGACGTGGCGATGCGTCTGAACGTGTTCAACACCTACACCTACACGATTGAAACTTTGATTCAAGCTGGCCGCAGCAATATCCGCGTGGTTTCCGTACCGGTGCGCACCAATGCGGATATGCGGCCCTCGCGCTTGGTGCGCGGAATGCTCGATTACGTTGCTAAATCCTTGGCGACGATCGTGCGCATCTTTGCCACCTATCGTTCATTGACTTTCTTCTGGCTAGTCAGCTTGTTATTTACCGGAGTGGGTTTACTTGCGGGCTTTCGTTATTTGATCTTGAAGGCGATGGGTTTTGGCGACGGCCATGTGCAATCGGTGATTTTGGCCGCTGCTTGCGTGACCATTGGTTTGATCACCTTTGTGCTGGGGTTTTTGGCCGATCTGATTTCGGTCAATCGCCGCTTGTTAGAACGCATCGAATGGCGATTGCGCCGGCTGGAACACAAGCGAGATAGTGATTTGGAGCCATGACGTGATCGAACAACCTGCTGGTAACTTTTATGACAAGTACCACACCAGGAATCCCATCGCGCGGTGGCTGATGGGCGGCTTTTTAGATGCGTTTGGTACCCTTGTCTTGGCGCAGCCAGAGCGGGTTGCGGTCGAGGTGGGTTGCGGCGAAGGTGAGCTTAGTATGCGCTTGGCCAAAGCTGGTTTTCGGGTGCAAGGCTACGACATCGCGCTAGACGCAGTGATAGAGGCGCGTCGGCGTGCACTGGCGGCGGGCTTGACGATACCGTTTGCCCAAGCGGCGCTCGCCGATCTGCGCGCCACGCTGCGCGCACCGCTTTTGGTGTGTTGCGAAGTCCTAGAGCATCTGCCCGATCCAGAAAGTGGATTGGCCGATTTGGCGCAGATGGCTGATCCCTGGCTATTGATCAGCGTGCCGCGCGAACCACTCTGGCGCGCGCTCAATATGTGCCGAGGCCGTTATCTGCGCGATTTGGGCAACACGCCAGGCCATATTAATCACTGGTCGGCAGCAGCATTCCAACGCTTGTTGCGCACGCGTTTTGACATTCACGAGCTGCGCCAACCACTGCCGTGGACCATGGCTTTGTGTCGCCGTCGCGGTTGAGTGAAGTTGCCCGCGGCATAGGCGCGCTGCTGGCGCTGGCCAGTTGTTGGTATATCGGCCAAAAACTGTGGGCCGTGCTCAGTGCGCCGGAATACCTCGGCTTGACCTGGCCGTCAACTACGCGTTTTCTGGCTGCGTGGGTGTCGTGCAGCTTGGCCATCGCACTGCTGAGTTGTGGTTGGTTCTTGGTGGTACGAGCGAGCGGCGCCAAAATTGCCTTTGCGCCGGCCTTTCTTGGCTACGCGCTATCGCAGCCTGCCAAGTACTTGCCGGGAAATCTGCTGCACTTTGCCGCACGACACGCTTATGGTCGTGCCGATGGTCACAGCCACGGCGGACTGTTGGTTGCCAGCGTGTTGGAAGCGGGCATGTTGGTGATGCTGGCACTGCTGCTCGCGATCTTGTTCTCGCCGCTGCCCGCCGAGTTGGCGGTGCATCGTTTGAGTCTGTTGGTCGTCGTGGTGTTGTCAGGTCTGTTGGCGTTGATGGTGGCGCGTCGGCGCTGGCCTGGACGCGCCAGTTGGTCGATCGGCTATGGCGCCTGTGGGCTGGGCTATTTTCTATTCAGTACGTTGGCCTTTGCCCTGTTAGCGGTCGATTTGCTTGATGCGATCGTGCCCGGCCATCTGCTCGGCGCAGTCGCGTTGTCCTGGATAGGCGGGTTTTTGGTGATCGGTGCACCTGGTGGCATTGGTGTGCGTGAGGCTTTGCTGCTGCAGTTCCTTAACGGCACGGCCAACGATGCTGAGTTATTAGCGCTGGTGATCAGCTTTAGAATTGTCTTAGTGGCTGCTGATTTCACTCTGTTTGCGATTGCCTGGATGTGGCAACGCAGCGCCAGCCAGCCGGCGCGCCGAAACGCAACTGCGCAGAGTGACCGTGACTAACCCCGCCGTGGTTCGAATTCGCTAAATTGGGTTTTAAGAGCCTCGTAGGCTGCGCGATCGGCGTCGGTTAGCGCCGGAGGCACGTGTACTTGCAGCACCACAAACTGATCGCCGTTGGGTTCACCGGGCAGGCCGCGGCCTTTCAGACGCAGGCGCCGACCGCTCTGCGTGCCGGCCGGAATTGCCATCTCCACCGCGCCGCCTAAAGTGGGTACCGATACGCGCGCGCCGAGCGCCGCTTCCCACGGTGTGATCGGCAGTTGCACGCTGATATCGCGCCCGTCCAACTGGAATCGCTCATCGGCTAATAATTTGATTTGTAACAGTAAATCGCCGGGCGTGCCGTCCGGGCCGATATGACCTTGTCCGGACAGGCGGATCGTCTGTCCGGAATGGGTGCCCTTCGGGATTTTCACTTCTAGCGTGCGGGTGCCGCGTGAGCCCTGCAGCGTGAAACGTTGCTTGCCACCGTTGTAAGCCGTCGTGAGCTCCACATCCAGTTCGGCGCGCACCTCGCCGCTGCCCTCGGGGCCGCGTGGGCGCCGGCCGGTGCCAGCGGCAGGACCGCGCCCGCGACCAAACAGGGATTCGAAGAAATCGCTGTATTGGCCGTTGCCGGCGTCGCCCATATCAAACTCGAAACCGCCGCCGCCCGGACCGGACGGTCGAAACTCGTCGCCGGCCCGAAAGCCATTGGCTTTGGCTTGATCGTACGCTGCGCGCCGCTCCGGTTCTTTTAGCGCCTCAAAGGCTTCATTGAGATCCTTAAAGCGCTCCTCGGCGTTTTTTTCCTTACTGACATCTGGATGAAACTTGCGCGCCAACTTACGGTACGCCGCTTTGATTTCATCGGCCGACGCATCGGGCTTAACGCCGAGTACTTTGTAGTAATCCTTGAATTGCATGCTGGTAATGAACCCTAGAGACGCAAAATGGTGATCGCGGCTTCCAGAATAGCTTAGTAGCGCAGGTTGGCCTTTGACGTCATATAGTCCGCTGCGCGGGCCAAAAGTTCAGCGGAGCGCAGCTGGCGCCGCTTTGCGACGCCAGCTGTGTGCCGAACAACTCAGTTGTTGATCGCAATCCGCCGCGCTGTGGTCTGCGGGCGCTTCGGGATCACGATTTGCAGTACGCCATGTTTGCCGCTGGCACTGATGCCTTCGGCATCGGCGCTGTCTGGCAGTGCAAAGCGGCGATAGAACACCCCGCGCGAACGCTCAATGCGGGTGAACTTCTCGTTTTCTTCTTTGACATCGGCCTTACGCTCGCCCTTGATCGACAAGATGTCCTTCTCCATATGGATTTCGATGTCATTTGGATCAACACCCGCAATATCGGCCTGAATGACAAATCGCCCGGGCTCTTCTTTGATGTCCACCTGCGGCGCCCACTGACTGGTCACCACATTCGACTGGTCTTGGCTATCGCCGTGGAAGAACTTGTCAAGCAAATCGCGCAGTTCACTGGGCGCGTTCACCGGCAGATTCCAAGGAGCGTAGCGGGAAGCAATGGTCATGAACCTATCCTCATCTCAGATGGCGACAGGCTGTCGCCGATGCTAAAAAAATGAGGTTGACTTTGTCTGATTCAAGTGGGTTGAAGTTTTGTGGGCGATCCCCACTACAGCGCGCGGTCGCTCAATTCGGTTACCAGCGGGTGAGCTTGGTCGCGTTCTATGCGCAGACGTAGACGAATCCCGATGCCCTCCAAAACGTCCTTTTCTTGGCGCAAATCGGCCCAGGTCAGTGGGCGCAGCGTGAGCCAGCCGCGCGGAAAGGCGACCCGCAGGTCACGGCCGGCGACTTCCAGCAGCAGTTCTGGCAGGGCTTCGGATGCGCGCGAGCGGTGCAGTACCGCGGCCAGGCGGAACAAGGTCAGCGTGCGTTTGAGCGCATCCAGATCGCGCGGTGACACGTCGGCAAAGGCGTTTTCTGGAATGCCGCGGCGGTGGCAGCGTACTAAGGTGGCTACGGCTTCTTGTTCTTGGCGTGAAAAACCGGGAAGGTCTGAGTTTGCAATGATGTAGGCGCCATGTTTGTGGTGCTGTGTATGCGAAATGGAGAGGCCAATTTCATGCACCAGCGTCGCATGGCGCAGCATTTCGCGCGCTTCATCGCCTAGTCGCCACGCCGTGCTGACCTGATTGAACAGCAACATCGCCGTGCTTTGCACGCGCAGCGCTTGCTTTTGATCCACTGAGTAACGTTTGGCTAGCGCAAGCATGCTGCGTTCACGCGGGTCTTGTTGGTTAAAGCGGCCCAGCGTGTCGTATAACAAGCCTTCGCGCATCGCGTATTCGCTGACCCGCAGCGTTTCCAGATCGAGCGCCTCAAAACAGGTCCAGAGTGCGGCAACCCCGCCTAGAAAAACCGGCCGACGATCTTCGCTAAGGCCCGGCAAACGCACGCGGCTGATCAAACCCACTTCGATCAGGCGTTCGATCAGTTCAAGTAAGCCGGCGCGGGTGATTTCATTTTCGCGGCCGCCAAACGCATGCAGGATGGCGCTGATCGATTTGATCGTACCCGAGCTGCCAATCACCCGATTCCAGCCGCGCGCCTTGTATGCAGCGCTGATCGGGGCGAATTCGATTGGCAAACGTAGTTGCGCATCTTGCCAGCGTTTGCGCGTCAACCGACCATCGGCGAAGAAGCGTTGCGTGGTCGCCACGCAACCCATCTGCAGACTTTCCGTTTCCAGCGTATCAAAGCCCTGTCCGATAATGAGCTCGGTGCTGCCACCACCCACGTCGATGACCAATTGCTGTTGCTGCGGATCGTTCAGACCATGGGCGACGCCGAGGTAAATCAAGCGCGCTTCTTCACGGCCAGAGACCACCTCAATCGGCGCGCCCAGCGCGGTTTCGGCGGTCAGCAAAAAAGCCCGCGGATTACGCAGTTGGCGCACCGTATTGGTCGCCACGGCACGCATGCGGCTGCGTTTGATGCCGCGCAAACGTTGACCAAACCGCGCCAAACAGGTCAGCGCGCGATCGCGAATTTCCGCGCTCAATTGCCCATCTGCGGTCAGACCGGCGGCCATGCGCACCGGGTCGCGCAGGCGGTCGATCACCTGTAAACCGCCGTCGGTAAAACGGGCGACGATCATGTGAAAGCTATTGGAGCCTAAGTCGATCGCCGCCAATGGCTCGTTATTGGCGATTTCCATCACCCGCAAATCCTGGCTAATAACGCGGCTTGTGCTGAATGTGGCATTTCCTCGCCGGCATCAATGCGGGTATATTCGCCATCCGATTCCAAGCGCCACGCTTGGGTATTATCAGCCAGATAGTTCTCTAATGTTTCGTTGAATACCCGTTGCCGTAACTGCGGGTCGAGAATCGGAAAGCAGGTTTCTACGCGATTAAACAAATTGCGCTCCATCCAATCGGCACTGGAGGCGTATAACTCTTCATCGCCGCCATTGCGGAAATAATAAATGCGGCTGTGCTCCAGAAAGCGGCCGACGATCGAGTGCACGCGGATGTTTTCGCTGATCTGCGGCATGCCAGGCCGCAACACGCAGATGCCGCGCACAAACAGCACAATCTCCACACCCGCTTGCGATGCGCGATAGAGCGCCTCAATGACCTGCGGCTCGCTTAAGGCGTTCATGCGCGCCAGAATCTTGCCTTGCCGACCTTCGCGGGCGTGCACGGCCTCACGATCAATCTTGGCCAGCATTTCCGGATGCAGCGTAAACGGCGAATGCAGCAAGCGTTTGAGCTTCATCACAGCGCTCAGCCCGGAGAGTTGCTGAAACAGTTTGTGGACATCTTCGCAAACCTCCCGATCGCAGGTGATCAGGCCAATATCGGTGTAGGTCCCCGATGTTCCCTGGTGGTAGTTGCCAGTGCCCAGATGCACATAACGCTTGGGTTTGCCGTTCTCACGGCGCACGATGAGCAACATCTTGGCATGCGTTTTGTAGCTCACCACGCCATAGACCACCTGCACGCCGGCCTCCTGCAGACGATCGGCTAGGTCGATATTGGCGGCTTCATCAAAACGGGCGCGCAGCTCAACCACGACGGTCACATCTTTACCGGCGCGCGCCGCCTCGATCAGCGCATCGACCAAGACGGAGCGTCGGCCGGTGCGGTAGAGCGTTTGTTTGATTGCCAGCACGTCCGGATCGACGGCGGCGTGTTTGAGCATATCGATAACCACCGAAAAACTATCAAAGGGATGGTGCAGCAGCACATCTCCCTCACGAACCATATCAAAGACCGTGCCGCCATCCTTCGGCGCCTGCACGCGTGGCTGAAATGGCCGGTATTTCAAATCCGGGCGATCGACCATGTCATATACCGCACCCACTCGATTTAGATTCACCGGGCCATTGACCCGATACATATCGTTTTCGCCTAACTCAAAATGTTCCAGCAGGAAATGGCCGAGTGTTTTTGGACAGGTATCGGTGATTTCTAAACGCACTGCGCGCGCAAATCCGCGGTCGAGCAGCTCGTCTTTCAGCGCATGCGCCAGATTATTGACATCAAACTCGTCGACCATTAACTCGCTATTACGCGTGACCCGAAATGGATAAACGCCCTTGATTTTCATGCCGGGGAATAGATCGTCGACGAAATCCTGCAAGATCGCCGACAGCAACACCACATCGTGTTCACTAGATGCCACTGCCTTAGGCAAACGGACTAAGCGTGGCAGAGAGCGCGGCGCACGCACCAGCGCCAGATCGGCCTCGCGGCCAAAGGCATCTTGGCCTTTCAGCGCAACCGCGACGTTCAAGCTCTTATTCAAAATGCGCGGAAACGGATGCGCCGGGTCCAAGCCCAGTGGACTCAACACCGGCATCAGTTCCTCATGGAAAAAATGGTGCAACCAGCGGCGTTGCCGCGCGCTCCATTCGTCGCGACTCAAAAAGCGAATGCCTTCGGCGGCGAGGCTAGGCTTTAACTCGTCGTTCCAGGTTTGGTATTGCTCGCGCATTAGCTTGACCACGTGTTCGCGAATGGCCAGCAACACCTCGGCTGGCGTGCGACCGTCGGGCCACGGCTGGCTGCCTAGAAAGCTCAGTTGATAGCGAATCGTCGCCACTCGCACCTCAAAAAATTCATCCAGGTTGGTGCACGAAATGCATAAAAATCGCAAGCGTTCGAGCAGCGGGACGCGTGGATCTTGAGCCTGAGCGAGCACCCGTCGATGAAAGGCCAGCAGGCTGATTTCGCGGTTCAGAAACAGTCGAGGGTCGCGGGTAGTCACGGGCGTGGGATCGCTTGGGTCAATGAAAGGGAAAGTTAGCAGAACAAAGCGCGCGCAGAGTGCATGGATATGGGACGGCCGGCTACGCCGCACCCGGAATTTGGGTTAGCCCGGTTTGACTTGCGACATCACGCCGCCTCCAGCCCACGCGCTAGCCGTGCTGGCGGGAATACGCATCGAAAACTACTGCCGTGGCCCACACGCGAGCTAATTTCCAATGTCGCGCCATGCGCGCTGAGCACGTGTTTGACGATGGCAAGGCCAAGCCCGGTGCCGCCGCTGTCGCGGGAACGCGAATTAGAAACCCGATAGAAGCGCTCGGTCAGGCGCGGCAAATGTTGTTCGGGAATGCCTTGACCGGTGTCGATGACGCTGAACACGGCATCATTGGCGCGCCACTCCCAGCGCAGGCGAATGCTGCCGCCGTCGGGCGTGTAGCGCACTGCATTGGTTACCAGATTGGAAAAAGCGCTGCGCAGATCTTTGCTCGACCCGCGCAGGTCCAGATCAACCACGGCCTCAATCTCGATGCGATGCCGAGCCGCGCTTAAGGCCTGCGCATCGCGAAGAATTCCGGCTAACAACGCTTGCATCGAAACCACTTCGTCGGCCGGGCCGGTCTGCGCTTCCAGGCGCGACAGCATCAACAAATCTTCGACGATATGCGCCATGCGGCGGCTTTGTTCGCGCATTTGCACAAACAGATCGGCAAATTCACCGAGTTCCTCCGGTTCCAGCGTCTCCATATAGCCGTTGATGACCGTCAGCGGCGTGCGTAATTCGTGCGATACATTGGCGACGAAATCGCGGCGAACCTGCTCCAGGCGCATCAAATTGCTGATATCGCGCACAATCAGCAAGCGAAAGCCCGGTCGGTAAGCGATCAAACGGCACAACAAACGCACGCGCTCATCTTCGGGTGATGGTAGATCAATCAAGGGCTCGCCTAAGCGACCCTCACCCAGCCACTGCACAAAACGTGGTGTCCGCACCAAATGGGTGAGGTGATTGCCGACATCGGCCGGGTAAACAAAGCCCAGCAAGCGTTTGGCGGACTTGTTGAACCAATGAATGCTGTCGGCATCGTCGATGGCGATGATGCCATCCGGCAGCGCACGCGCGGCGTCGCGGAAGGCTTCCAACGCGTCCAACAGACGCCGCCGACGGCGCCGCTCTGACTTACGGCGGCGTTCCAGACTGTCAAAAATGGATTGCCAAGCGCCGTCTGACTCTGGCGCGTGCAAACGCTTGGAAGCCAGCCAGCTTTGCAGACGCGCCAGTTGGCGCAACTGTAGCGCCGCCCAAACGGCCAAGCCGCCAGCCATCCCGAAACCCGATTGGTCAGCGAGACTGCCCAATAACAAACCCAGCAGCGCCAACACGCTCAGAATGGCGGCGCTACGTTCGACGGATCGGAATGGTGTCATGGTGAACCTTACTTACGGTGCACTACATTAACGCAGCGTCGCCGCGCACCACAGCCTGCTTACACGGTGATCGAAAACCGATAGCCGGCGCCGCGCACGGTCTGGATATACTCTTCCAACGCGCAGGGTTCCAAGCTTTTGCGCAAGCGCCGAATATGCACATCGACGGTGCGTTCTTCTACGTATACACCGCTGCCCCAGACGTTATCGAGCAGTTGTCCGCGCGTGTAAACGCGTTCCGGATGGGTCATAAAAAAAGCCAGCAGCCGATACTCGGTGGGGCCCAGTTGCACCGGTTTATCGTGCGCAAATACCCGATGACTGAGCGTATCCAGCGTCAAGCCGCCCAAACAAATAGTCTGCCCATCGCCGTGCGGCTGGGTGCGGCGCAACACCGCCCGAATGCGCGCAATCAACTCGCGCGTCGAAAAAGGCTTGACGATGTAGTCATCAACGCCGGCATCTAAACCCAAAACGCGATCATCTTCCTCACCGCGCGCGGTCAGCATGATGATCGGAATCTCGCGCGTCAGATCTTCGCGGCGCAGACGGCGGGCAAATTCTAGTCCACTGGAGCCTGGCAACATCCAATCCAGCAAGATCAAATCCGGCAAGCGCTCAGCAATCAAATGCTGCGCGTTGCGCGTGTCCTCAGCGAGCATGGGCAACAAACCCGCGCGCTTCAGTGCAAATGCCACCATGTCGCGAATGGCGGTTTCGTCTTCAACAACCAGCACACGTTGTTCCAAGAAACTCTCCACGGCCGCAGCGATTAACAATGCCGCCATTGAAAGACAGAAATATGACCGGCGTGTGACGCTGTCACAAGTGTGGTGCAAATAAGCTTGGTTTGCTCACCTAACGCTGTTGGGGATTGCGCAAAGCGCGCTGACGACGCCGAGTAACGCGTGGCTTTGCCGAGTTTCCCGCTATGGGTAGGATCGTACCCAGCAAGGGAATGAATTGGCAATCTGCTGCCAGTGCGTTGGCGGATGCCCTGTTCACGCCGGTGCAGCGGGGCGTGCCCATTGTTTGGCCAGCCGGCGCGACGATTCCAAAGCGGCGAGTTGATCCGGCTGGCAGCTTCGGCCACCGGCGCATCGCGGCACTGCCGCGCTTGTTCGTGCTCGGGACAGGAGCTCAGCTGAGCTGAGCTGGGCCTTACTCCAGATTCTGCACCTGCTCTTTGATCTGTTCGATGAGCACTTTCATATCGACGGCGAGTTGGCTGGTGCGCGCGTCGGTGGATTTGCTGCCAAAGGTGTTGGCTTCGCGGTGCAGTTCTTGGGTTAAAAAGTCCAAGCGACGGCCGACCGGTTCGCTGCGGTTTAAGGTGCGGGCCATTTCTTCCAAGTGCACGCCAAGGCGGTCGATTTCTTCGTCGACGTCCATGCGTTGCAACGCGAAGACGATCTCTTGTTCGATGCGTTGCGGGTCGACGCTGGCGCTGATCTCGGCCAATTTGGCCATCAATTTGTCGCGCAAGCCTTGGCGGATATTCGGCAACAGCTCAATGGCGGCGGCGCGTGCGACGCGCAAACCGGCTACGCGTTCGCCCATGATCTCGGCTAGGCGTTTGCCTTCGCGTTCGCGCTGGGCTTCGAGGGCATCAAGCGCGCGATCGGTCAGCGTCAGAACTTGTTTGCTGAGTTCTTCAACATCGAATTCACCGGTGGCGACCAGTCCCGGCCAGGACAACAGGTCGCTGGCATGCCCGGCAATCAATCGGCCATTGCGACGGGTCAGCTCGTCGACCAAATGGGTCAGTTGATCGAGCAAAGCGTGATTGATAGTCAGCGTGGCCGGGCGTTCTGGGTCGCTGCGCAAACGCGCCGACAGATCCAGCTTGCCGCGCGACAAACGCTGGCCAATGCGCTCGCGCAAAATAGGCTCCAAAGAGCGCAGTTCTTCCGGCAATTTGGTGGAAATCTCCAAGAATCGATGGTTGACGGTGCGCATTTCCAAGCGCAAATGGCCGACGGCGGTCGGACCTTCGGCGCTGCCGTAGGCGGTCATGCTGCGTGGCATAGGTAAGCTCCGCTGGGTGTGAGATGG
>CAZLSB010000108.1:0-12698 GCA_964561825.1 uncultured Xanthomonas sp. | reverse complement strand
CTCGACCGAGTAACCCAGTCCAGCGGGTTGCCGACGCGCCTTCATCAGCAGCTAAACAACATTCGGACAGGCCCGAACCCGCCTGCGGGCTGTTGCTGATAGCTCGCTACTGCTCAAAACCATTCGCGTACAAACCTTCCAGGCTCCAAAGGCCGGGAACCAAACTCGCAGCTCTGGGCTGTAAAGCGCCAGCGCCGCAGGCGCTGGGGAAAACCGCTGAACCCACCAGATCTCCGCTGAAGTCTGGAAGGCTGTAGGTTTCCATGCTGAAACGAACATCACTCGCGCTTGGTATTTCCTGGCGCATCCAGATATTCCAAGCGTTGATATTGCCACTGGCGTCTGTACCTAATATCAGTCGGCAAACCGTGCTGTTGGTGAAATTGCGATTTTGCTGACCATCATTAAAATCAAATCCAAGCACGTTTGCGCGCGGAATATCGGCCGGCGCCATGTTGGCCGGTAAAGCTGCTGTAAGTACCAGTGCGCCGGTGATTCGCTCACCCAGTTGGTACGGTACGCTAGCTTCAGTAAACACCGCGCCTTGGTAATGATAGGTACTACTGGCTAACCCGGCGCACATCCCACAAAGGGTTAAGCTAACAATGCAGAGGATTCTGGACGGATTCATCGGCGGTCTGCTGATTGCTGGAGACCGCATGGTGTAGGCTCTGCCACACTGTTGTCCGTACGCCATCAAACAATCAAGCTGAGCTTGTAGGCAGCTTAACTCCGAGCCATGCTGAACCCAATTTTTAGGAGATTCGCCATGGACCCAGTTTTGTCGATCAGCACGGCCTTTGCGTTGTTCACTGTCATCGCTCTGGTGCTTTTGCAGCGACGGCGCTACCGCATCAGACAGGTGGGCGAGTTGGCGCTACTTCCCGCTCGCATTGTGAACCCGCGACTCTATGCAAAGTTCAAGACCATCCGTGCTTGGCAACTAGAGGTGAAAAATCCGGTACAGGCTTGCACCTGGGCACGCGAGGCGCGTGGCAGTCGTTTCCAGTCCGATCTCGCCGTGCCGGTCCCCATTTCGGGTTGCGGTCGACAGTGCAAATGCGAATATCAGCCGATCGTCGAAACCCGCAAACGACAACGGCGCACCGACCCGATCGACCGACTTCAAATGAACTTGGGCGAGGTTAAAGAAGCCAACCGCCGCCGCAACCGTGGTCGTCGCAAATCCGATAAGTGGAAAGGTGACAATCGCTGAAGTCAGGCCCCAGCCTACGCGGCTCGTTTGACCTTCCGTGGCCGTTGGGCACTGGCTTGCACCTGCAACAAGGCCCGAAATACGCGCAACAGTGCTTCCAAGTCATAGCGGTTATGTTGCATCACGCGCAGTAAATCACTCGTTTGGCCGCACGCCAGATACTCGCGCCAGGCCCGAGGGGCTTCGCTGCCGGGCAAATCATCCACGCGTTCGCGCCCGGCTAACATGCGTTCCGCAGTCACCAACCGGCAGTTGGGCCAAACACCGCGAAATGCGCGTCGAACCGGATACAACAAGTCCCAATGGCCGGCACTCAACACCTTCGATTCACGCCGGTGCAGCGTTTCCAATGTGCGCATCGCCGGAACATCGAAGCGTTTGCCGTTGTAACTTACCAAATGGGCGGCGTCGGCACATTCGGCGACCCAGGCATCCACCAGCGCCGCTTCACCGGCCATGCTGCTGAGCAAATATTGCCGCAATAACCAGGAATCGCCGTCCCAGCGCAGCACACCCAGCAGGAAAACCTTCAATCCGGTGCCGCCGCACAAGCCGCTGGTTTCCGTGTCAAACAAGCGTAAACGTTCGATTGGAATGGCTTCATCCGGGTCCCACGGCGGCGACAAGGTCAACGGTAGATCAAGACCAGCCAGCTTCAAACGCAATGCGCTGACACGCACTTCGTGCAATCGCAACCCATTCGCCAGCTCGCGTCCCGGCAAGTCAGGCTGCAAGGAACACCGCGTCTGACCGTGCCGCTCGCGCGCCAGCAAGCGTAGTCGGGCGAGACGTTCAGACCATTCGGGATCAACCACCAATGGCGCCATCCTTCGCCCGTGTTGTAGCTGCCCGAGGCGTTCGCGCAGATTAAGCATGTTTTAGCCCGCACATTTCTTAAGACCACGAGGGAATAACCAGGGCGGGTTGGAAACCCGCGCCTACTCTGTTTCCGTAGGACTTGTTTCCGTAGGACTGACAACCAACAAAGCCAACACGCGCAGTGCGCTGCCTTTGGGTGAGCGCTGCTCGTCGCCGCTTAGGATTGGCCCCACGCAGGCCGGACATCCCGGACCACAGCGGCAACCGGAAATCAGGCTGATCGCCGCACCAATCAATTCACTACGACGCTCAAACAAGGGGCGCGACAAACCGATCCCACCTGGATAGTTGTCATACAAATACACCGCGGGCGCGAAATGCGCTAAAACTTCGACGTCCAAGGCTTCACCGGATGCGGCACGCAGTTCACCACGCCCTTTGCCGGACACTTGTGCGGACCAATCGTTGTTGCCGCTGCCTACCGCTTTGCCCAAGTCGCGCGGTTCACACATGGACAATAAGGTCGCCACCGTGTGCAAGGCATAAGCGGCGCCGAGAAACCCGTCCAGCGCCTCAAAGCGCGATGCAAATTCACGATCAATCGCTTGCGGCGATAATCGCCACCATACAGAGGTGGTCTGCAACTCTTGGTCAGGCAGATTGATTGGCCCGTAACCAATATTCTCGTGGCTGTAGTAGCGAATCTTTTTGTACCCAGTTATGCGCCGGACGACATGCACCTCACCGTGTTGCGCCGCGCCTGCGCCGGCCGCTGCTTGCCCGAACTCCGCCAAGGGCTTGAGCCGCGTGTAGTCGATGGCATCGGTGTAATAGTCGACGTGCGTGCGGGTGACGAAGGCTTTGCGTCCGACCCAATCGAGTTTTTCAACCTGCCAGGGAATCGATTGCACCATATAAATCGCGCCCTCATACAAGGTGAGCGCCGCCGCCGAAAAATCCACTTCAGCGATAATGGTTTGTTTGCCATTGGTCCGATCGACCACGACAAAATTGCCATCGGCGACCGAGCGCAAGCTGACGGCATTGGCCGGATAGCTGTCATCTATCCAGTGCCAATGTGCACCGTCGTGATGCAAAACTTGCTCTTCGCCTAGATATTCCAAAAACTCGCGAATATCGCGTTCACCAAATCGATCAGCGTCGGTGAATGGCAATTCAAACGCCGCGCAGCGGATATGGTCCAGCAAGATCAATAACTGATCTGGATCAATGCGCGCGTGTTCCGGTGATTGCTCCAAAAAGTAGTTTGGATTGCGCACCACAAACTGGTCGAGTGCTTCACTGCTAGCAACCATGACGCCCAGCGCCGTTTGTTGGCGGCGCCCCGCCCTACCCAAGCGTTGCCGGGTAGCGGCAATGGTGCCTGGATAACCGCACAACAAGGCGACATCAAGTGCTCCGATATCGACACCCAGTTCCAACGCGGAGGTACTAACGATGGCGTCAATTGCGCCTTGGCGCATTAATCTTTCGGTCAATCGACGTTCTTCGGGCAAATATCCACCGCGATAGGCACGCACCCGCGCTGGTTTGCGTGGATCGTGATCAAACACATCTTTCAGATACTTGGTGAGTACCTCAACCATCAATCGAGACTGCGCGAATAAAATCGCTTTCAATCCGGCTTTCAAACTCAAACGCGCCAGTTTGCTGACTTGCGAGCGCGCTGATGCGCGAATACCGAGGTCTGGGTTGATCGGTGGTGGATTCCAGAACAACAAATGGCTGGCACCGCGTGGTGCACCGCTCTTCGTGATGGCGTGCATCGGCAATCCACACAAGGCCTGCGCATGTTCTTGTGGATTGCCTATGGTGGCCGAACAACAAATGTATTGCGGGCGCACCCCGTAAAACGCGCAAACCCGCTGTAATCGACGCAGCACATTGGCCACGTGCGCGCCAAAGACACCACGATAGGTGTGCACTTCATCGATCACAATGAAGCGCAAAGACTGAAAAAACTGCGCCCACTTGGTGTGATGCGGCAAGATTGCCTGATGTAACATATCCGGATTGGTGACCACGATATCGCCCTTGGTGCGCACCGCTTGGCGCGCGTCAGAGGGCGTATCGCCGTCAAAGGTATACGCACGTACGCCCAATTCCGCGGCACGATTGAGTTCCATTAACTCAGCAACTTGATCTTGCGCCAAGGCCTTGGTGGGAAACAGATAGAGAGCTTTGGCTTGCTGTTGCAACGCCGCATGCAACACGGGACCGTTGAAACACAGGGTTTTTCCCGAAGCGGTCGGCGTGGCGATGACACAATGCTCGCCTCCCTGCAGCACTTGCCAAGCTTGCGCTTGATGGCTGTACAACTCGCGCACCCCGCGTGCCAACAGCGCGTTGTGCAATCGCCCGTCCAAATAGTCGGGGATTGCGGCGTAGCTGCCAGCTTGCGCCGGGCTTATGGCTTCGGCGGTGATGCAACTGCGGTACTTCCGCCGCAAGCCTGCCAATAATGTGGCGACCTTATCGGGTGCTTCCGGAACTGGCGCGGAAAATCCCGACTCGACATCCGACAGCACGGCGTTTAAGCTCACGGCTTGTTCTCTTTCTGTTCTCCAGATGACTCAGCGTAGAGAACCAATGGAAAACACGCAAGCGCTTTCTTTAACGACCGGGCAACGTCAGTTGTACCAGCATTTGTGTGAGCGCCGGCAACAGCAACTGGCGCCTGCCACCTTGGATCAACTGTGCGCGGAATTGGGCTTAGCCTCGCGCGGATCCTTGCATAAACAAGTCGGCGCGTTGATTGAGGCTGGACTGGTTGAGCCGATGGACGGCAAACAACGCGGTGTGCGCCTGCGCCAGACCTCGCCAGTAGACGCGGATGACACGCTGCCGCTGCTCGGTCGCATTGCTGCCGGAAGGCCTATAGACGCGCTGACCGGCGATGAGCGTATTGCGGTGCCTGCGCACTTGCGACCACGCGGCAGCGGTTATGCTTTAAGTGTGCGCGGCGACTCGATGCGTGACGCCGGCATCTTTGATGGTGACATCGTGATCGTCGAGGCGCGAACTGCCCGCGCTGGCGAGATCGTCGTGGCCTTAATCGATGGCGACGCAGCGACCTTAAAACGTCTGCGACTCCGCGACGCTTGGATAGAACTTGAAGCAGAAAATCCTGAGCACCCAACCCAGCGTTACGCCGCGCAGCGCGTGCAAGTGCAAGGCGTGGTGGTGGGCTTGATGCGTCGCTATCGGTAAATCGGAGCTTCTGCAATTCACCCGGACTTTCCGCGTAAAGCTAGAGTTAATGTTCAGTTCAGCCGTTCTGAACGAGCAAATCACAACAGGAACCATCGGCGGGTAAAGAAGTTCACACTCTGTACCGGCAACCTTCATGGCTAGCACGCAACTGGAATGATGAAAGTCCCTGCCCCCATGACCGTGGCCCAAGTTTCCTGCCTAAGCTCAAGCCCTCGCCGAACAAGGGTGAGGGAGCAAAGGCGTTAGCTGAACGACCTCACAGCAACCCAAGGAGCACAACTATGCAGATCCAGGTCATCGACCAGCAGCAAGCCGATCCGCAACGTCTACGCGCCATGTTTGTAGTACGTTCATTGCGAGCATTGGATCGGCTCGCACCCGGCATTTTGAAGCTGGTTGGACGATTCCGTGACTTGAACGGACCCAAGGGTGGCGTTGATCACGCCTGTACCGTTGAAGTAGCGCTGCGTGATGGCAGCCATTTTCGCGCTGAAGCGCGCGCTGAACAGATCCTTGCCGCACTAGATAGCGCACTAGGCCGCTTGGTGCGACGCATAGATGCGGCGCGCAAGCGTCAAAAAGCACGCAGACGCACGGCCGTACTGGCGTTTGACGCCGCCTAAGGGCTGCGCCTACTTCAATGCCATTAAATTAGACCCAAATCCTCACGGGGACCGCCCTGCCGTGGTAGGCCGGGCCCTCGCGTCGACCTAGCTCGGGCTTGCAATCAATATGTACACGCGAGGCGCCGGGCGTTCTGCTGGGGCCCGCGCAAGGAGCCGCGACCGCCGGCGCGAACGGTCTTTTTTGCACAGTGCAAGCTAAGCGCGCGCACGGAGCTGCGCTTAGCTTGCCGCATCGAGCTAAGGGGGATCGAAACTCAATTGCATTGGGACCGATGGGCACCGTTTCGCGGTGCCCAAGCATGCATGGACCTGTCCGGACTTGCCTTAGCGTGCGCCAAACACCGCTCGGCAGCCTTGGTCTACCCACAAAGACTGTCTGCGTTGATCGTAACTCCAGCTGCGGCCCTTGACGCAGGGGCTGCGCGATAGCTGTTCAAGCAGATACGGCGTTCCGGCGTTCCAATCCCAAGGGCAAATGCGTTGGCTGTTATCTTTGCTTTCGCATTCGAGAGTGTAATCGTCGGATTGCTGCCAATGTCCGCCACTCTGCTGTCCGCCGCCATAGCCAGCAAAACTAGCGCGGCAACCACGATCTACCCAAATGCCGCCGCGCGTGCGGCCCCACGTACGGCCCTCCGTGCAATTTTTGGATGAAAACTGCTCGACCAGTTCAACCGCGCCGCGAAATCCGGTTTGACACTCGACATAACGGTTATCGCGACTCTCGCAGACAACCAGATCTTCGTCGCTGAAGGAGCCGCCATCACCTTCTTCAAATTCGCCGCGACAGCCATTGCTGACCCACACTGCGCCTGGACGATGACCCCAACTGCGGCCTTCTATACAGCTAGAACTCGACAGTTGATTGCTAAGCGTGGGCTGATTGCTAAAACCGGTGTAACACTCGCGATAACCACCGTCACGGCTCTCGCAAATGACGCCCTCCGAATATTGCGCCAAAGACGGCAACGACCAACCCAAGCCCAACGCCAACGCCATCCATGTCCAACCGCGCATCTGCCCTTCTCCGTCCCCAGTTGCAAGGGTCACCGCGACCTCGCTCACTTTCATCATAGCGAGCCGGCCGTTCCAATCCAAACGCCGGCCGCCTATTTTGTCTTTCTCTCTGCCTGGACCGAGGTCAAAACCACGGCAAAGGGGCGCAATCGGCCTGCTGTGGGACTGGCCGCCGAATCTCGCGCAGCGACACGCCGCCAAGCGGCAGACATTGGACCAAGCGATCGCCTAATACACGCAACTGGCGGAGATCGAGGCCCGACGGTAGGCGGAAACGAAGCACCCTCCAAGTAGCGGAATGTCTTCGGGTTAGGTCACTACGGGACCCAAAATTTCCTGCGCCTTTTTTCTACCCACACTTCCCCCTCTGGGGCATAGGCTAACAAGCTTCGCGGCAAGCGGTGGATTCCGCACGGGGTGAAGGATGTGCGGGATCCACCCTACCATTCCGCTTACGCGGGTTCTCGGGACGCCAAAGGCCAACTCGCTGGATTGCCGCGCTCGCTTAAGGCTCCCTCGCAATGACAGTCTTGTGGGTTCATGACCGCGCTTACGCGCGACGCTGATGAAACACAAAAAAAGCAAGGGATCGCGAGTAATCTCGCTCCCACAGGCTGAAAAAGAGCGCTCTCCATGAAGAAATTCGGACTTGCTCAGAGCCTCCCTAGAGTTGTCCCGTAGCCTTCATGCGCTGCAAGCTCGGGGACACCATTGGCACGGTCAGCATGGTGCTGGCGACCGCCATCAACAGCAGCGCGGTGAAGGTTTCGCTGGTGATAATTTGCTTATCCAACAGCACGTTGGCAAAGATGATCATGATCAGCGCCTTGGTCTGCAACAACCAACCAATCAGCGCGGCCTCGCCGGGTTTCCAGTTCAGTATTTTTCCCGCTAGCTGCGTGCCGATTAACTTGCCACTCACCGAGGCAATCAATAACATACCCGCCACCAGAAAAACGGCTGAGCCACCCATGGCCCAATTGGTGCGTAATCCGGTGCTCAGGAAAAATACTGGCATAACCACCATTAGAATATGGTGACGTAACAAATCTAGTTTATCCTGATCAAACCATTTGGCATCCATGACGACGCCTGCCAAGAACGCGCCAACCATATAGTGTAGTCCGGACCAATCTGCACCTAAACCGCAAAGGGCCAACCAAATCAGACTAATATGCCAGCGGTCACGCTCCGGGACGCGCACCATCAGCTTACGCAGGGCATATCCTGCCAGGGCAAAACCCAATAAAAACGTGGCTTGTTTGCCTACCCGTTGCCAATCCATCAAAATCAAGGCCAAAACCGCCCAAATCAAGATATCGTCGAGACTGGCATAACGCAAAATGCGTTGCCCAATCGGTTGGCGAAGAATTTCCAGCTTTTCCATAAACAGAATCAGAATGGGTAACGCAGTCACTGCGCACGCCATGCCAATACCCAATACAAACTGCCATTCCAGCGCCTTTGGTCCAACCCAACCCGCGTAAGGCAGTAGTAACAATGCCGCCCCAGATCCAAAAGCCAGGGGCATGCCCAAAGCTAAACCTGCACTAATGGTGCTCTCACGCCGATTCTGCCACGTGTTGTGCAGGTCCAGTTCAATGCCTGCAATAAAAACAAATAACATCACCGCCCACCACGCAACGCCGTTCAATGATTGAATGACCTGCGGATTGAAAACAAACTGATAATAGTCAGTAAATATCGCACCCAAAATTCCGGGCCCAAGTAAAATTCCCGTCAAGATTTGCACCACCACCAAGGGCGCGTAGTACTCAGTACGGCCCAAACGCCAGATCAGATAGGGCACGGTAAAAATGATCAACATTGCGATCAAGTAAATTTCGGTGGTGTTCATCACGAATCCCAAAGTGCTGATTGCTGGCGGCCTCCCGCCATTCTCGCCGAAGTTGAGAGGCTGCTGGGCGGGTTCAGATCTTCCTCAGCGGCGCGCTGGCGTTCTGCCAGTTTCAGGTTTAGCCTTTATTTCTCAATACCTTGCATGACTTTGTTGAGAAACTAGTCTAAGATGGGCCTTCGAACCGACACCGCTTTGGGGGATCTATGCGTACGCTGACTGGTTGTTGCGCTGTAGTGCTGCTTGCCGCTGGCAGTTTCAACGCCGCGCAGGCGGATGACCGGGTCGCCGCCGATGGCGCAGATGTGGCTGCAGTGGTGCTCGCTGATCATGCCAACTTGCCCATTTGGCGCGCGCCTGAAGCGGTGTTGTATGACAACGGTCCGTTGGTCACTCATCCGGGGGGGGGGGTCAATGGTGCCAACACCAGCGCCATTAAAACCACGCTGGGCTTGCTCACCGCCGGCTTTGCGCATGCCATTGGGATTAGCGTGCGGGTTGCTGATGACTTTGTCGTACCTGCTGGCGGTTGGAACATTGCGACGGTCACGGTGTTCGCCTATCAAACTGGGTCGACCACCACCAGTACCATTAACGATGTGCGGGTACAGATTTGGAATGGTCCACCGGGCGCACCTGGAAGTGCTGTGGTGTTTGGTGATACCACCACCAATCGCCTGATCAGCAGCAGTTTTACCAATATCTATCGATCGGTCATTGGTGATTTGCTTGCCAACAACCGACCGATCATGGCCAACACGGTCGCGATTAATACGATTTTGCCGCCCGGCAGCTATTGGCTCGATTGGACATCGGGCGGTACGCTAGCTTCAGGGCCATTTGCGCCGCCGGTCACCCTGTTGGGTCAAACCAGCAAGCCCGGCGCCAATGCGTTGCAACTGACTGCAGGAGTTTGGGAGCCTGCGCTTGATCCGCCGTTTGCGCAGGATTTGCCATTCATTTTCGATGGTGCACTGGCTGGATTTGGATTCCAGCGTATCCCTGCTTTGGGCCAAGGTGCGGTTGTACTTCTCGGTCTGGTGTTGGCGCTGGGTGGTTTGCTGGCGGTGCGACGCCGGAATTGAAGTGCAGTGCATTTCGGCGACAGGCTGCTAGGATGATCACTGCGGTTTCAAGCGACCGCGTTATCGGTTTTACGGGCGCCTGCGCCTAGCCCTGATACTCCATAAATTGCACGCGCCCTCGCTAGGCTATTGCCCGCGCAAGGGATTTTCCTGAGTCGGCCGGCCCCGATATGGCGCTTCTTCGGAAAATCCCTTGTGCGACCCATATCCTGCGCGATCATCGCGCGAATTCATGAAACATCAGGGCTAGACTCGGTGGCCCGTGTGAACCGTTGGGTGAGCCACGATGAGCAGCAAACGCGTCGTTGCCAGCTTTGACATTGGCGGTACTAACCTTCGTGCTGCAGCGGTGCTGGTCAGTGCTGACGGCACTCAAATACTCGACCAAGCGCGGCGTTCTACGCCCAGTCACCTACTGTTGCCGGATATCGCGGCGGCGGCGCGGCTAGATGACGTGCTGAGATTCATTGTCGAGTACGCCCGTGATGCGCAAACCCGGCATGGCGCAGATGCGGTCGCTGCGGCGTTTCCAGGGCCGATTGACCAGCATGGACGAGTGATTGCGCTGCCCACCATTTGGGGTGCCGGCGGCCAGGCTTTGTGCCCGATCGACTTGGCGGACCGTCTTAGTGCGCTGCTGCCGGGTATGCAGGTGCGTGTTTACAACGATGTTAGCGCTGCAGGTTTCCGATTTGCCGCTAAAACTCCGGATTTCGCGCTGTTCACCTTAGGCAGCGGGGTTGGTCTGAAGGTGTTTATTGACGGCAAACCGCAAGTGGGGCCGCACGGACAAGGCGGCGAATTGACCCACATGGTTTTTGATTCTTCACCCGCTGCGCCGCTGTGCGATTGCGGAGGCCGGGGCCACCTTGGTGCATTGGCGTCTGGGCGCGCTTGGCAGCGTCAAAATGGAGAGGGTACTGCCAAGTTGTACGATTTTGCCGAGCCGCTGGCCAGAGCGGTCGCCATGCTGCATTTTGCGCTCGGGCTGGAGCAATTTCTGTTTGCCGGGGGCCTGACCGAAGCCATGGGTGAGCCCCTGCGACAGGCCATCGTTGATCGTTTGCCCGAACAAGGTTGGCAGATCGGTCAGGATTGGAACGCGATGGTCAGCCTAGCCCCGGCCGATGACGCGCACGCTTTGCTGGGCGGAGCAATGTCGTTTTTGCGGATCTAGGTTGCTGCGAAAATCGTGTGCCCGCGGGCGCACGAGTGGTCGCTATCTGTGAGCCTTGCGACGTCATTTTCCGCCCGGCTGGCGCAATTCGCGGGCGTTTGAGCGGTCGCGCGCCATGGCGCTCAAGCCGACCGCTCGCAGCCAATCCGTCAATTTGGGTTGCAGTTGGGCCTGGATTTCAACGGACGGTCGACCTGCGTCAACAAAGCGTGCGCTTTTCAGCTGGCCTTCGTATAACCACAAACTTGGGATCGCAAACACGGCCTGTTTTGCATTCAACCTAGCAACCTCAGTTGGACGGGGTAGAGTGTGCGGTTATGGGTGTGCAGGCATAAGCGCAATGAGGGTGAAAGCTGGCGAGCTTGCGCCGCGTGCGGCGCGCCGGCTTGAACGACTGCAAGCTGTGCTTGCAGGCCGGGGTGAATAGTTGTTCTATTCCAACGAGTTGCAGGGTCGACTTGAATATCTGGCATGGCGGCGTTATGAATCATCTGCTTTGCCAATATTGCGGCAGTTACGCACTGCGACCTGCGGTTTTTGCAGACCGTATAAGCCACGAAGATACTTATCGAGAGCAGCCTGTGATACAAACGTCAGCGAACTTTGGGTTAAATTTCGCCCAAAAGAACCGAACATCGGGCGATAATGCACGGGTTGCGGAGTAGGAATCGACGCGTTTGGGTCGCCCATAGATGCGCAAGCAATGCTGCCGCCTTTCAGAATCAGGCTGGGTTTGACCCCAAATAAGGCGGGTTTCCAGAGCACTAAATCCGCCCATTTGCCGACTTCGATAGAGCCGACTTCGTGGGAAATGCCGTGCGTGATGGCCGGATTAATGGTGAACTTGGCCAAATAGCGTTTCACTCAATGATTATCATGGCGCGCTGGATCGCCCGGCAAACTGCCACGCTGTTGCTTCATCTTATGCGCGTTTGCCAAGTGCGAATAATGACTTCGCCAACGCGACCCATCGCCTGACTGTCGCTGGAAATCATCGAAAACGCGCCGATATCATGCAAGATATCTTCTGCGGCGATGGTTTAACGACGAATTCTGCTCTCAGCAAAAGCCACGTCTTCGGCAATCGCCGGGTCTAAATGATGGCAAAACATCAACATATCGAGATGCTCGTCCAGCGTATTCACGGTGTACGGGCGCATTGGATTAGTTGATGACGGCAATACATTGGGTAGTGCCGCCGCTTTAATAATGTCGGGCGCGTGGCCGCCGCCGCCACCTTCGGTGTGATACGTGTGAATGGTGCGGCCCTTGAAGGCTGCCAGCGTGGTTTCGACAAACTCCGACTCGTTTAAGGTGTCGGTATGAATGGCCACTTGGGTGTCGGTGGTGTCCGCCACCCGCAGCGCACAATCGATGGCGGCGGGCGTGGTGCCCCAATCTTCATGTAGTTTTAGCCGAATCGTACCCGCGTTGATTTGTTCAAGCAGAGGCTCAGGCAGGCTGGCGTTGCCGTTGTCGAGAAATCCCAAATTCATCGGGAAGGCTTCGGCGGCTTCCAACATGCGGCGCAGATGCTAGGGGCCGGAGGTGCAAGTAGTTGCGTTGGTGCCGGTGGCTGGGCCGGTGCCGGGCGGGTGTAATAACAGCGCGTGGGCCGGAGACGGTCCTTGCGGATACAACAAACGCTACTCCCGCAAGGGGCCCG
>CAZLSB010000107.1:0-12735 GCA_964561825.1 uncultured Xanthomonas sp. | reverse complement strand
TTGGCTGAGATTGAGGCACGCAGATTGCGGCGCAGACAAGCTGCGGTCCACCGCCGGGAACTGCGCTGCGCTGCTTTGCTTTGCAGCCCCTATCGCAAACTCAAATCACGTCCCACGGGTAGGCGCCGTTCTCCAAAATGAAGCCGGCCAAGCCATCACGGTCGTCGTCCTCGTTGCGTGCCATCGCGCGGATGTTACCGACCATCCGTCGTTTCGCTTGTTTGGCGAAGGTGGCGGCAATGGTGACGGCATGTTGACCCTGTTTGGGATCGGATTTACTCAGAAAATCGGCGCGCGCCAAGGTGCACAAACCGACAAACAAGTCGATCGCAATATCGCCGACCCGTTTTAATTGATATTGCTCGCCAGCGATTTTTTTGCCGTGCAAACGCAGTAAGGCATCGCCCGCTTTGGATAATTCGACCACATATTTTTCATAGGTTTTGGCTGCCTTTTGCAAACGCGGATCAAGTTTCGACAGAATTTTGTCGTTGCCAAAACCGGTGGTTTCCCGCAGGCGCTTGCCCGCGTATCCGGACAGCACACCAAAGCCCTTTATTGGATTGTTAAAAATATCGCCAACCGCATTTTTTAGTTCAGACAAAGACGAGCCCACATCTTTGAGGCCGGATAGCGCGATATACAAACGCAGGATTTCATTGGTGCCTTCAAAGATCGACAAGATACGGCTGTCGCGGGTGACCTGTTCGTAAGGAAAATCCTTCATAAAACCGTTGCCCGCGGCAATCTGCAAGGATTCGTATGCGCAGCGTTGAATAGCCTCGCTGGCGTAGACCTTGCTGATCGCCGCTTCAATCGAATAATCATCACAGCCCGAATCAATGTAATGAGCAACCATCCACACCGTGCTTTCAGCGGCGAAACAATCAATGGTCATTTGGGCGATTTTCTCGCGCACCAAGCCAAATTCGGCGATGGCTTTACCAAACTGTTTGCGGTCCTTGGCTTGCGCCGTGGCCAATTGAATCAGGGTTTTCATGCCGCCAACGGCACCACCGCCCAGACCGGTACGGCCATTATTCAAAATACCCATCGCCACTTTGAAACCTTTACCCTCGTGGCCGAGCATATTCTCCGGCGGGACGCGTACATCTTGAAAGGCAACGGTGGTCGTCGATGACGCACGTATGCCCATTTTGTCTTCGTGCGGGCCGTGGCTCACGCCGGGCCAATGGGCTTCAACGATAAATGCGGTCATTTTTCCCTCTGGCGAATCGGTGCGCGCGAATACCGTATACAGCTGCGCGATACCACCATTGGTAATCCAAATCTTTTCGCCGTTGAGGGTAAAGCTGCCATCCTCATTTTTCTTCGCAGTGGTGCGAATGGCTGCGGCATCTGATCCTGCACCGGATTCGGTCAAACAAAATGCGGCGATCATTTCACCGCTGGCCAATTTGGGCAGATAGCGCGCTTTTTGCTCATCATTGCCCGATAGCAAGATGCCCTTCATGCCAATCGACGAGTGCGCACCAATGGTCAGCGACACCGAGCTATCGTGGCGGCTGGATTGTGACAGCACGCGGGCATAACCGGCGTTGGAAAGCCCAAGCCCACCATGTTCCTCGGGAATGATCAGCCCAAACAGACCCATATCACGCAAACTTTGGATGAACTCCGCCGGTTGGTGGGCTTCTTTGTCCCATTTTTTCAGATCGGCGTGTTGCGGGGCTAAAAAGTCGTCGATCGAGTCGGTCATCATGCCGAGCAACTCGCGATCGCGTTCACTCATTTGTGGATACGGGAACAAGTTTTCTTCAAGAATCTCGCCAAAAAACAAATTCTTGGCCGCGCTCTGATCGGTACGGAGTGTAATTTCAACCGCAGCAGTGCGCTCGCTCGTTTCGCTCATCTTGGGCTCCCTGTGGCCGCTCGTGATGGCGCTGAGTGTCGGCTGCTTTTGGCGAGCGAGCAAGTGGTGTTGGTTGTTGGTTGTTGGTTGTTGGTTCTTGGTTGGAAGGTGGCCGAAGGGGTTTCGCAAACATCCAGGTCAGAGAGGAGCCGAGAGCCGAATGCCTCTCACGCTGTAAGTCATGGATCAGCAACAGCGTGCAGCTTTTGTGGGTGCGGACTTGTCCGAACGCTGTTGCGGTTGCTGTTCGTTGTGGTTCCGCTAAAAGGAAAAGCCGAAGCAGAAGCGTTTGGACAAATCCAAACCCACAAAAAGCGGGCTCGCCGAGCTTTGCTGTGTTCCTCCGCAGCCGCGCGTGGGCCTGTGATCTTGGGACTAAACTTCGATCAACCAGCCACGTTTGCACAGTTCAACGACGCTGGCGCGGTCGGGCTCGGACAGTGCTGCGAACTGGGCGCTGTCGATGGAAAGGTCCCATTGCGTGCACAGCTTCGCCAAACGCAGCGTGGTGGGCAGCGATTCGCCATTGCCGTGCAGCATCGCCATCTGATCATCCTGGCTGTAGTTCAAGCGCAGCTTGGGCGAGACTGTAAAATTTGATCCACGTTTTAACCGTGCCTCGATTTGTGCGGCGGAGAGTCGTTTGGGCGTTGGTGCTTCGGCGGCGCGATAGACGCTCAGAAAGCGCCCGAACCAATCGGCCATAGCGCGATCGTCCTGCGCCAGTGCTGCGGTCAACGTTGCGCGGACGCGGCGCACTGCTTCGCCATCAACTGCTCCCGGCGCGTGAGCAACAGCCAAGTCTGGATCGGCATAACGCTGTGCCTCATCCATTTCCAGCGCATGTTGCGCGGCGAAGGCTGCCAAAAGTTCGCCCGCACTCGGCGCGCGCATGCCGATCGACAAGGTGAGGCATTCATCTTGCGCTACGCCAAAATGCGGCACGCCAGGGGGCAAATAGAGCATATCGCCAGGGCCCAGTTGCCAATCGTGGCTGGCGTTAAACTGCTGCAATAAGCGTATTGGCGCGTCGTCCCGGAAGGCCAACGGTGGGTTGGCGCTTGCATCAATCTGCCAACGGCGCTGACCTAAACCTTGCAGCAAAAACACATCGTATTGATCAACGTGTGCGCCCACCGAGCCGCCCGGCACCGCGTAGCTGATCATGATGTCGTCGATCCGCCAGCGTGGCAAAAAATCGAAGGCATGCAAGAGCTTGCGTACATCCGGATCCCAGCGATCGACATCCTGCACCAACAAGGTCCAGTCGCGTTTTGGCAAGCTGGCGAAGCGTTGTTCTGCAAACGGGCCGGTTTCCACAAGCCAACGATCGCGGCGCCGTTCATAGCGCACAATGCGGCCCAGCGTGCCTTCGATACAGGCGAGGCCAGCTAGATCGTCGGGTGTGAGCGGGCAAACAAAATCATCGCAAGCGCGAATCAACAGGGGGCGCTTTTGCCAATAATCTTTCAGGAATTGCGCTGCGCTCATACCTAGCGCGTGCATTTTGCTCGCGCGGACTTCAATGGGAGGTTTGTCGTTAGTCGTCACTGTCTACCGCTGATGATTTTAAAAGTTTGATTCGATTAGCGCCGCGCCAACGCGCTTGCCAACCCGATGTAATTGCCCGGTGTCAAGGCCAGCAAATGCTGGCGCGCGGCATCTGGCAATGGTAATTCTTCGATAAACTGGCGCAACGCAGCGGCGTCAATTCGCGCGCCGCGGGTAAGCGTTTTGAGTCGCTCATAGGGTTCTGGTAAACCGTAGCGACGCATCACCGTTTGTACGGCTTCAGAGAGCACTTCCCACGCTGCATCTAAGTCTTCGGCAATGCGCAGCGGATCAGTGCGCAGTTTGCCCAAGCCGCGCTCCAGGGATCGTAAGCCGATCAGCAAATAACCAAAAGCACTTCCCAAGCTGCGCAGCACGGTTGAATCGGTTAGATCGCGTTGATAGCGACTAATGGGTAGCTTTTCAGAGAAGTGGCCAAACAGTGCATTAGCCAAGCCAAAATTGCCCTCGGCATTTTCGAAATCAATGGGATTCACTTTGTGCGGCATGGTCGACGAGCCCACTTCACCCTCTACGCGCGCTTGTCGGAAATACCCTAGCGAAATATAGCCCCAAACGTCGCGGCACAAATCAATCAAAATAGTGCCCAACCGGCGGCAAATATCACACAGCTCCGCGATGAAATCGTGAGGTTCGATTTGCGTGGTATGTTCGTTCCAGGTCAAACCCAAGGATTCGACAAAAGCACGCGCCAATAGCGGCCAATCGACTTCCGGGTAGGCAATCACGTGTGCATTGTAATTACCCACGGCGCCATTGATTTTGCCGAGCAAGGGTTGCGCCTCCAATTGTCGAAACTGGCGTTCGATGCGCGCGCTGATATTGCGGATTTCTTTGCCTAGCGTCGTTGGTGATGCAGTTTGTCCATGCGTACGCGACAGCATTGCCAATTCGGCGTGGTCGTGGGCCAGTTTGCTGAGCATGCCGAGCACCCGAGTAAGCGCCGCGACCATCACCCCTTCGCGCGCGTCCTTGAGCATCAGCGCATAAGCGAGATTGTTAATATCTTCGCTGGTACACGCGAAATGCACAAACTCGGAAACATGAGCCAATTCAGCGTGCGCCGCTAACTGGCGTTTAATCCAGTATTCGACTGCCTTGACATCGTGATTGGTGGTCGCTTCGATGGCTTTAACCTCGGCGGCCGAACTAGCATCGAAATTTTCACCCAGTTTGCGCAAAAAACGAATCGCGTCGGCCGAAAAAGCGGGAACTTCAGTAATGGCGGGATCCGCAGCCAGTGCTTCTAGCCAACGCAATTCAACCAATACACGGCGACGAATCAAACCGGACTCGCTAAAAATCGGACGCAGGGCATCCATTTGACGCTCGTAGCGTCCGTCGAGCGGGGAAAGCGCGGTCAACGCAGTCATGGATGGAGTCAATGCCGGTAAAGATCGCGATGATAAGCGGGATGGCGCGGCTGGGGTCAGCCTGATGCTGAATGCTTGCGCGCGCTCCATGAATCGTAGGTTGGGCTTAGGCGCAGCCGTGCCCAAAGCGGGTGACAATGTTGGGCATGCTGGGCTTAGCCCAACCTACATTCGCCGATGACAAATCAGTCACTTGCCCATCGGGCTAGTTCTGCAGCGCGCTGGCCAACTTCAAAAAACCAGCGATGTCGACTTGTTCGGCGCGTAATTCGGGTCGGATTCCGCAACTGGCGATGGTGACCGGATCGAGCACGCCGTGCAGCGCGTTGGACAGCGTTTTACGGCGCTGCGAAAACGCTGCGCGTAATACGCGCTCCAAGGCCGGGGCCAAGGCTTCACGCTCGGGGTCGTGCAAGGGTGTCAGGCGCACAATGGCTGATTCGACCTTGGGTACCGGCCAGAAGCTGCCCGGCATCACGCGAAACAATTTCTCAACCTTACAACGTGCTTGCAGCGCTACGCTCAAGCGGCCATAAATTTTGTCACCGTGCGGCGCGGCCATACGCTCGACGACCTCCCGTTGCAGCATGAAGTGCATATCGTGAATCGCGGCGGCATGATCGAGTAGATGAAACAACACGGGTGTCGAAATGTTGTAAGGCAGATTGCCGACGACGCGCAACGAGCGGCCGGCCGCTAGCGCGCTGAAATCGACCGACAATACGTCGGCCTCGACCACTGTCAACTCGCCATATTGGGCGCTTTGCTCGCGCAGCAGCGGTACCAGATCGCGATCGATTTCAATCGCGGTCATGTGACCCAGGGCCTGCAACAGCGGCCAAGTCATCGCTCCCCGACCGGGGCCAATTTCAACTAAGGATTGTCCAGCCTGGGGATCAATTGCGCGGACGATTCGATCGATAACGTTCTGATCGCGCAGGAAGTTTTGTCCGAAGCGTTTGCGTGCGTGCACCTTAAACTTGCCCGCTGGCATGGCGCGCATCAAGCATCCGGGCGGCTTCTGTCAAAGCGGCTTGCAGTGATCCTGATTCAGCCTGACCGGTGCCGGCGATATCCAGTGCGGTGCCATGATCGACCGAGGTGCGCACATAGGGCAGGCCGAGGGTGACATTGACCGCCTGTCCGAAGGCGGCGAATTTCAACACCGGCAAACCTTGGTCGTGATACATCGCCAAAAAGGCGTCCGTGCGCGCCAAACGTTGCGAGGTGAATGCGGTATCGGCCGGCAGCGGTCCTTCCAGATGCATGCCTGCGGCGCGCAGTCGCTCCAGCAAGGGGTTGATAATGCGTTGTTCTTCGTCGCCCAAATGACCATCTTCGCCGGAATGCGGATTGAGTCCGAGTACCGCAATGCGTGGCGCACGGATGCCGTAATCGCGCACCAAACCGGCGTGCAACACTCTAATACAGCGTTCTAACGAGACCGACTGGATAGCATCGGCGACCGCCCGCAACGGTAAATGGGTGGTCGCCAGCGCGATACGCAAAGGCGGGCGCTTGGTATCACCCGGCGCGACTAGCATCATCACCACATGCTCGGTGCCGGCTAGCGACTGGAAATACTCGGTATGTCCAGAAAATGGTCGACCTGGGCCGTCAAGCACGCTTTTTTGCACTGGCGCGGTCACGATGGCGTCAAATTGGCCGCTCAACGCGCCGTCCGCGGCGACGCGCAACATCGCCAAAGTTGAACTCGCGTTGCCCGGATCAAGCATGCCCGGGGCCGCGGTGTTAAGCAGCGGCGCTGACAGCAACGCGAGTTGACCGGCTGCTAAGGCCTGGCGGTTGCTCGGCTCATCTTCAACCAAAGTCAGTGGCAGTTGCAAACGAGCCGCCGCGCCATGCAGGCAACGGCGATCAGCGATGGCGATCACTCGAAAGGGCCATGCGCGTTGCGCAATGCGGACCAATAATTCTGGGCCGATGCCGGCCGGCTCGCCGGCCGTCAACGCGATGCGGTGCGCCATGATTAGGGCGCTTTCGCCAATCGATAGCTGATGTAGGCTTCACCGCGCAACTGGCGCAGGAACAATTCGTAGGCTTCTTCGCCCTTGCGCTGCCGCAAGCTCTCCATCACCTGACCACGCACGTATTCTTCGGTTCGATCCGCTTGGCGTGTGCCGACCCGTTTCACAATCAGCCAGCCGCTGGCGTCGCGGAAGGGCTTGCTGTACTCGTTATCTTTGAGTACTGACAAGATCTCGGAAAACTCCGGGGCCAATCCTTCCAGCGCAAACCAGCCAATATCCCCACCAAGAGGTGCGGTGGCATCGTCGTCGGACATTTCGCGCGCCAGTTTCTCAAAATCCTCCGCTTTTTGCAGACGCGTATAGAGCGCCTCAATTTCGCGCTTGGATTCGGCTTCGGTCTGTAACTCGCTGACGTTGACCAGAATTTTCCGCGCATTGTACTCGGTGACGACGATCTGGCTGGTTTCGCGCTTGTCGGTTAACTTGATCAGATAGAAGCCGCTCGGCGTGCGCATCGGCTGCGAGACTTCGCCGGTGTTCATGCCGGATACCAAATCGGCAAACGATGGCGGGATTTGATCGTAGCGGCGCCAGCCCAAGTCGCCACCTTCTAAGGCTTGACCGGAATCCGAATAACGGATGGCCGCTGCGGCAAAATCCATGCTGCCCTCGTCGAGCAACTTTTTGACGCCTTCGGTTTTCGCGCGTGCGGTTTCAATCTGATCCGCTTTGGCGCCATCGGGCACGCCGATGAGCAGCACCGACAAACGCACTTCACCGGTGCGTTGCGAACCACTGGTCAGCGCGATTTCCAATTCGGAAGGGCTGACATCGGAGCGCGAATCAACCACGCGCTGGCGCAGTTTCTGCACCATTAATTCTTCGCGCATCGTTTTGCGGAACTCCGCCAACGAGAATCCGTCCTGCTGCAACTGTGTTTGCAGCTGTGCAAAATCAATCTGATTCTGGCGCAGGATGCGGTTGATCGCTTCGTCGACCTCGGTGTCGGTCACCCGCACACCGGTGCCTTCCGCGCGCTGCAACTGCAGGCGCACCAGCGTGAGGCGTTCCAGCACTTGACGTTCCAAAACCTCTGCTGGCGGCAGCTGGTTTTCTCGACCGGCATATTGGCGACGCACGCCAGCCAAAGCTTGGTCCAGTTCGCTACGTAAAATGATGTCTTCGTCAACCACCGCGACGATGCGCTCGACATTGTTGCCGAGTGCCTGCCCGTAGGTCTTGGGTATGCCGCCAAATATGGACAATAAAGCTAACAAAAACAGTGTATTACGATTCATTCCGAGATGCCCCCGAACGGCTGATAGCCGAGAATAGCACGGCGTAGAAAATCGCCCGTATCGCGCCCCAGCGAGCCCAAGCCATTCAGCTCGAACTCCAGGTAGATCGCATTACGACGTTCTGTGCCAATGCCGCGAAGATAGTTCCTTGAAAGCAAACGTACGCTGTAGCAACAGCTGACATATTCGAAACCGGCGACGGCTTCGAGTGTCGTACGCTCCAATAACGAGTAGTTCCAGCGAAAAACTGCGCGCCAATTATCGTTGATTGGCACCAGCGCGGAGATATCGCTTTGTTCTAAGCGATCTGGCCGGTAGCGGTATCCAATGTTCAGTAAGCCATTGGCGCCAAAGCGTTTTTGCAAGCGGACGGCACCAAAATCGGTACTCTGCGTTTCTGGATCGTAGCGTAAACCACCGCTTATCGACCACGTGCCACTGAGGCGCGCGCGGATTTCGGTAACATAAGCTGAACGCTGACGATCGCCGACGATGCCACCGCTAATTTCATCTGGCAGGTAGACGGTCGGTGCGTCGAAATACTGCACTTGACCCACGCTGAGCGCGACGCGCTCGCTACCATTCTCATCATCCAGCAAACGCGTAGTCACAGCCAAAGTGAGCTGATTGGCATTGGTCTGGCGATCTGCGCCGGTGTAACGATTCTCACGAAACAACTGCGCGAAGCTGAAATCCAACGGCGCGCTATCAAAGACCGGAATTTGATCCTGATTGCGCTCCGGCACGTACAAGTAGTAAAGGCGCGGTTCTAAGGTTTGCCGCCAATTGCTCTGTCCAAAGGGATTGGCGCGCTCAAATTGCAGGCCGCTGTCCAAACTGAAAATCGGCGTGGTGCGGCTGAAGTCCTCCGGACAGCTGCCATCACTCAGGCAACTGGCAGAGGCGGGCAAATTGCGATCCAATGCATATTGGGTGTGGCGCAGCGAGGCGCGCGCGCGCAAGTGCCCCCAACTGGGTTCCAGCACATAGCCGGCAAACGGCGCGATATCAAAGCGCTGGCCTGTTGGGCGTTGCGTTTGTTGGCATAGGCCGTTGGCATCAATGCTGGCGCAAAAGGGATCGCTGTTGAAATTGACCCACTCGCTATCCAAGCCATATCGCCACGGCCCAAGGCGCTCAGCAAACTGCAAGGCCGCGCGTGGCAAACGCTGATACGGATTGGCTTGCAGGCGCTCGTCTACATCGGGCAGCAGCAATTCGTATTCATCGGCAAGCACGCTCCAGTGCCAGTTGCGCCCACCACCGGACAACTGCGCGCTGCTGCCGAGCACCGAGGTCGACGAGGTATTCAAGGAATCGCCCAAATCGACGAAATATCGATCATCGGACACGCGGTGCAGATCGGCGTCCAGGCGCACGCCCGGCAAAATGCTGCCGTAGTGTCGGAATCGGAAACGGTGCCGATCGCGATCCAATAAATTGTCATTGGGCAGCCATTCGCCATCAATCAGGCCCTTGCCACCGCTGTATAAATAACGAAACTCGCCGCCGGCCTGCACGCCGCGTTTGCCGATCAAGCGTGGAATCAGCGTGGCATCGTAGTTCGGCGCGATATTCCAGTAGTACGGCGCTGCGAAATCGAAGCCATCGCTGCCACCGCCGACTTTCGGCGGCAGAAAGCCACTTTTGCGGCGATCGTCAATTGGAAAGCTGGCATACGGTGAATAGAGGATCGGCACACCGCCGACGCGCAATTTGAAGTCGCGCGCGCGGGCTTGGCCGGCCTCGTGGTCAATCACCAGCGTGCTTGCCTCAAATTGCCAGGAGGGATCTTCCCCCGGACAGGTTGTGAAGGTCAGTTGCTCAAGGTCAGTATTGCCGCCGCCGCGCGTAAGCACTTTTTCAGCGCGACCTTGGCCGCTCATCGATTTCAACGCGTAACGCACTTCTTCCAATTCGGTGTTGTCGTCCGCCAAATTGGCGCGCGCTTGATTGGCATAAAACGCGCTGGTGGCGTCGTCGTAACGCACATTGCCGTTGGCCAGTGCGCTGTCCTTGACGATGTCGTATTCAATTCGATCGGCACGCAGATTCTGATCTGCACGCACCGCACTAGCGCCGCCTTGCAGAATCACCGACTTGCCATCGGTGCCCGACAGCTGTTCGCCGTTGAGCAAAGTGGACGCTGCGGCGCGCCCCGCTGAATCGACTTTTGCGCCAACCAAGGCCTTCGGTTGCCCATAACACTGCCAGTCATCGCCCACGCGTTCGCAGCGCCAGGGATCAACCGGACACAATTGCGCCGCCACTGCGCTAGACAGCGGCGCGAACGCCAAACCAAATAACAAACACACTGACGATCGATCGACTTTTATCATCCTAAAATTCCACCGGCCGAGTTTTGCGGGGCAGCATAAGGCCGCGATGCTAACAGCCTGTCGGACTTTCCTCGCGAGTGCGCCGGTAGCGCTTTTGGGCAAGCCTATGCCCTTGGTGCGTTCGATCTGTGATCGAACGCTTCTCCGGCACCATGCAGGAACAGCGTCAGCGCACAGCGCCGGTCCACCAGAACAAGCGCCGGCCCGGAGCCGGGATTTGGTGGGTTCGATCTGTGATCGAACGCTTCTCCGGCACCATGCAGGAACAGCGTCAGCGCACAGCGCCGGTCCAGAGTCCGGATCACCTCAGTTTGACTCGCGCCCAGTGCAAGCTGATTGCTGGCTTCAGCGTTGCCCGCTAGTGTAGTGAGCCACCTGTAAGTGCAAAAAATCTGCGATGAATTTTGGCCCGCGTGCAATTGCAATCGGACTGTTAATGCTGCTGGGCAGCTGTGCCACCGATCCACAGCGCACCGCTGTCCAATCACCAGCACCGAGCGTGGCAGTCGATGATGCTGCGGTCGCTGCGCTATACGATCGTATTGGCGCAATGACGTTGAAGTTTCAAGCCGGGCTTGAGTTGCTGCGCTCTGGCAGCCCACGCGATGGTCGTGCGGCCCTGGCGGAGGCAATGGCGGATTTGGAAGCGGCAGCGCTGCAATGTCAGAGCACGCCGGCCTGCGAATCTGAGCGTTTTGTCGGTGCTTTTGTGGTCCTAGTGCGTCTGCAGAGCGTCGCCGCCGGATGGCTTGATCTGCAGGACGAGCCGGCGATCGCAGCGGAAACCGAAGCGGATGAGCTGCCAGTCGCGACGCGCCCTCCAGAAATCGAACGCTCGGTCCGTCTGTTGCGCGGTAAGGATATGCGCGAGTTAATCGTACTTAACGAGCCAGTTCGCGCCGCGTTGGAAGACTGGTTAACTTGGATGCGGCCGCAACTAATCGAAGCTTGGGTTAATTACCAATATTTGCGCGCTGACATGTATCCCGCCTATGCCAAGGCTGGTCTGCCCGAAGCCTTGTTATTTGCGATTCTGGCAAAGGAATCAGCCGGTCGCGTGCACGCCTATTCGCGCGCCGGTGCGGCCGGGCCCTTACAGTTCATGCCCGCCACGGCGCGCCGCTTTGGGTTAGGTGGCCCAGAGTTTGATGAACGCTTAGATCCGGCTTTGGTTTCCCGTGCCAATGTCGCGTATGTCGAAGAACAATTGCGCGCCTTCAATGACAACCTGGAACTCACGTTGGCGGCCTACAACGGCGGGGAAGGGCGGATGCGGCGCTTGGCCACGCAGCATCCCGGTCGTGGTTTTTGGTCGCATTCAATTTATTTTGCAGTCCCCTCTGAAACACGCGAATACGTGCCAAAGGTGCTCGCCGCAGCGTATTTATTCTTGCATCCAGAGGAATATGGATTGGTGTTTCCTAGCGTCGACGCGCAGATCGGTGAACTGCGCCTGGAAGTAAGTCTGTCGCTCGCCGAAATCGCCATTTGTCTGGGCCAAGATGAACGCCCCGAAGGCTGGTTTCGCACCTTACGCAATCTGAATCCGCGCATCAAACCAGAGCAATCCTTAGCTGTAGGCAGCGTGCTTCGCATGCCGAGCAAACTCGTCAGTACGTATGCGCAACGCTGCACAGATGCTGCGTTTCTAGCTCGCATCAGGGCACTGCAAGACGCGCGCTACCCGGACGGACCGACACAAGTGGGCTACACGGTGCGTCGCGGCGATACGCTGGTGGCCATCGCGCGCCGAACACGTTGCAGTCAGGTTCGCGACATTGCCGCGCTAAACGGGCTGCGCGGCCCAAAATACGCACTCAAAGTGGGACAAAAGTTGCGGCTGCCGACGTGTAGTTAGCGCAGGTCAGACCGATACAACTGCAACCCACCAGAAACGAAGGGCAGAAAGTCGTCGCCATTGAGGGTGGCAAATTCAGCGTTGGCGTGAATGGCGCATGCCGCGATCAACGCGTCTGTTTTGAGCACACGCCGGCGGCCCGCTTGGTTGTAGAGCCGTGCCGCGAGCTCAGCGTCGCGGCGCGCAACGTCAATCACGCGCTGCCCGAGTATCGTCATCGCCAGGTTGATTTCTTCTGCGCTTACTGGGCCGCTGGTGAACTCGTACCAAACCACGGCGCACACTGACACCGGCTCACCAGCGGCAATGCGTTCGATGAGCGCATGGCCGCCGCGCGCCCAAACTGGAAGTGCGATTAGCGCGTTGGTATCGAGGTGGATCATCCTAGAAACCTCAGTTGACCGCTTCTTAATACCCATATCACGATGATT
>CAZLSB010000106.1:0-12738 GCA_964561825.1 uncultured Xanthomonas sp. | reverse complement strand
CTAGGCTGGGATAGGCGCCAGACAAATCGCGCACTTCCAGTTTCCACGCGCGCGCGCCGACCGTTTTGCCGACCCGCCACCAAGACAGCGCGAAATAGGCCCAAACGACCAGCAGCAGTAGAAGCTGGTACCACAGCGTGCCCGCCGGCACCGCCTGCCCATTCACCGCGATCGCCGCAAAACCGGTGATCATCAGTAATCCCGCAACGATCAAGGTGTCGTATACGATTGCCAGCAGTCGTTTCCACCATCTTGCCGATTCCAACACGCGCATTGCCGTCAGTGACTCCAATTAATCCATTAGCCGCAGACGATAACGGAACTGTGGCGAGCAGTGCCGATCAGGCGCTGATCGCGCGTTTTCTCGATCAAGCTTGGGCCGAACGCGGTTTGGCCAAAGCCTCGTTGGCTGGCTACGGCGCCGACTTGCGCGGTCTGGCCGGCTGGCTGGCGGCGCGTGGCAAAGGTCTGATCGAGAGCGACCGTGCGGTGCTCTTTGACTATCTGGCCGCACGCCATCAGCAGGGCATGAAACCACGCTCCGGCGCCCGTCTGGTTTCCACCTTAAAACAATTCCACGCGTGGGCGGTCGAAAAAGGCTTGCGCAGCGACGATCCGGCCGCCGATCTGGCCACGCCAAAGCTGCCGCGCGCGCTGCCCAAAGCGATGACCGAAACTGAAATCGAGACTCTACTCAAAGCGCCCGATTTAGACACGCCCTTGGGCCTGCGTGATAAAGCCATGCTGGAATTGCTGTACGCCAGCGGTTTGCGGGTCAGCGAGTTGGTCAGCCTACGCGGTGAGCAAATCAGCCTTGCGCAAGGCGTGCTACGGGTGCGCGGCAAGGGTAGCAAGGAACGTTTGGTGCCCTTGGGCGATGAGGCGCAACATTGGATTGTCCGTTATCTGAACGAAGCGCGCGCCGCGCTGCACCCGCGTCCGGAGCCCGCCTTGTTCATCACCCAGCGCGGCGCAGCCATGACACGGCAAGGGTTTTGGCTGTTAATCAAGCGCTACGCGCTAATCGCCGGCGTGCGCGCGACGCTGTCACCGCACACGCTGCGCCACAGTTTCGCAACGCATTTGCTCAATCATGGCGCCGATTTGCGTGTCGTCCAGTTGCTGCTTGGCCATAGCGATTTATCGACCACGCAGATTTACACACACATCGCCCGCGAAGGCCTGAAGGCGCTGCACCGCAAGCATCATCCGCGCGGGTGATGCAGTTGCCACCCATAGTTTGTCCCGTGGCTACCCACATTTAGGGCTCGTAAGGAAATAACTTGGACTTTTGGCCGTCGGATTGGGATGCGATGCGAGGCGCGATGAGCGCGGTGTGGCGCGCCACACAAGCGATTCGCAACGAGGCAGCGCGCCCAATCCGGCGAGCAAAAAGTTCAAGTTATTGACGAACGAGCCCTTAGCCCCTACGGGCATCTCAAAGCAAACGGTCTTCCTGTGCTTGAAAGGCCTTGAAAACAGCAACTGACACGGGTGGCAGCCCGTTTTTCTAAACTTAATGGGACACGGTCGTGGCGCTGGCAAGCCATGACCGTTGACCCGCCGTCGCCGAAACGGCACCCTTACCGTCCTTTTCCTGCATCAAAGTCTATGGATAGCGCCAATATTGCGTCCGCGTTGACCCAAATGGCGCGGGATCGGCCGCATCAGATCGCGATTTTTGTGCCTTGCGGTAGTGACATCAGTGGGCGACCGGCGCATACGCATCTGACCTATGCGCAATTGGATGAAGAATCCGATGCGATTGCCTGTGGGCTGGATCGGGTCGGGATCGGTCGTGGTGTGCGCACGGTTTTGATGGTGCGGCCCAGCGTCGAGCTATTCGTACTGATGTTTGCGCTGTTTAAGGCCGGCGCGGTGCCGGTGTTGATTGATCCGGGCATCGCCAAAACGGCGCTCAAACAATGTCTGGCGGAATCTGAGCCGGCGGCGTTTATTGGCATTCCGTTGGCGCACGCGGCGCGCATTGCGCTGCGTTGGGGCAGCAAAACGATCCGCACCCTGGTCACCGTTGGACCGCGTTTTATGTGGGGCGGACACAGTTATGCGCAATTGCTGAACATGGGTCGTGAAGGCAGCGATGCGCGCCGTCGTTGTCGTGCCGTTTTAGCCGATACGCGCGAAGACGATCCGGCGGCGATTCTGTTCACGTCTGGATCGACCGGCGTGCCCAAAGGCGTGGTTTACCTGCATCGCCACTTTATGGCGCAAGTGCAGATGCTGCGCGCGGCCTTCGATATCCAGCCCGGTGAAATTGATCTGCCGACTTTTCCGCCGTTTGCGCTGTTTGATCCGGCGCTCGGCATGACGACGGTGATTCCAGAGATGGACCCCACCCGTCCGGCGATGGCTGATCCTGGCAAGCTGATCCAAACCATCCACGATTTTGGCGTGACCAATCTGTTTGCGTCGCCGGCATTGCTGAATGCCTTGTCGCGCTGGGGCGCGCCGCGGGGTGTCAAGATGCCGACCCTTAAGCGGGTCATTTCCGCTGGCGCGCCGGTGCCGGTCGCGGTGGTCGAGCGCATGCGCAAATTGCTGCCAGAAGGCGCGTTGTTGTGGACGCCGTACGGCGCCACCGAGTGTCTGCCGGTGGCGGTGGTGGAAGGCCGCGAACTCACCGAATTTGCCCGCCCACGCACCGAACACGGCGCCGGTACGCTGGTCGGCAGGGTGGTCGCACCCAACCAGGTGCGGGTGATCCGGATTAGCGATGGAGCCATCCCACAGTGGAGCGATGAGCTCGTTTTGCCACCTGGCGAGGTCGGTGAAATCACCGTGACCGGACCAACCGCAACCGAGCACTATTTCAATCGCCCTGATGCCGAGCGCATCGGCAAGATTCAAGAGGGCGAACGCATCGTGCACCGCATGGGCGATTTGGGCTATTTCGATGAAAATCAGCGCTTGTGGATGTGTGGCAGGCGCTCGCAGCGGGTCGAAAGCGCCAGCGGCTCGATCTACACCGAACAAGTCGAACCGATATTCAACACCCATCCGCAGGTGTTTCGCACCGCGCTGGTCGGTGTGGGAGCCAAAGGCGCCGAAGAACCGGTGCTGATTGTCGAACTAGAACCTGGCGTTGGCCGCGAGGAGCAGGTTCGCATTCGCGCAGAATTATTGGTGCTGGCCGCGCGCCACGCGCATACCCGCGGCATCAGCAAGGTGTTGTATTACCCAAGATTTCCGGTCGATATCCGCCATAACGCCAAAATCGGCCGCGAATACCTAAAGAGCTGGGCCAGCGAACATTTAGGCGTAGCAACACCCAAATTGGCGATTGGCACGGAGAAGCAGCCATGACTGCAATATGCGCGCGTTAGTGACCGGTGGTGGCGGCTTCTTGGGCGGCGCGCTGTGTCGGGCGCTTCTTGCACAGGGCCATGAGGTAGTTGCCTTGCAGCGCTCGGCGGCGCCCGCGCTGGCGCAGTTGGGCGTAGAGGTCAAGCAAGGCGATTTGGGCGATGCGGCCGCGGTATCGGACGCGGCCAAGGCTTGCGAGGTGGTGTTCCATGTGGCCGCCAAAGCGGGGCATTGGGGCAGCAAGGACGACTACTTTGCCGCCAACGTGCTGGGCACCCGCCATGTGCTGAGCGCTTGCCAAATCCATGGCATCAGCCGTTTGGTGTACACCTCAACGCCGAGCGTGGTGCACGCCGGCGGTGATCTGGAAGGCGTCGACGAGCGCATCCCGTACGCACGGCATTTCCTGGCGCACTATCCGGCCAGCAAAGCGATCGCCGAACGTGAAGTGTTGGCCGCCAATGGCCCCGCTTTGGCCACCGTGGCGTTGCGCCCGCACCTGATCTGGGGGCCCGGCGACCAACACCTGCTGCCGCGCATCATTGAGCGGGCCCAAGCGGGACGTTTGCGCCTGGTCGGCCCGCCCGGCAAACGCATTGATGCCACCTACATCGACAACGCCGTACACGCGCACCTGCTCGCCGCCGCCAGCCTGCAGCCGGATGCGCCACAGGCCGGAAAGGCCTATTTCATCTCCAACGGCGAGCCAATCGACACCGAGGAGATGATCAACCGCCTGCTCGGTTGCGCGGGTTTGCCGCCAGTGCATAGCCGCATCCCATTTTGGCTGGCTTATGCAGTTGGCGCGCTGCTGGAGGCCACCTATGGCGGCCTGAAGCTCAAAGGCGAACCGATCATGACGCGTTTTGTCGCCGAACAACTGGCCACCGCGCACTGGTTCGACATCAGCGCCGCGCGACACGATTTTGGCTATCAGCCGATCGTGTCGATGGCGCAAGGCTTTACCGCATTACGCGCGGCGCTGCGTTGAAATCCTAACGCAAGCTCGCATTAATCTTCGCCAGCGCCTCACTGCCCGGACAAAGATCAGCCGTGCCCAGTTGATTGAGCGGCCGCTCGATGGTTTGCAGGTGCTGATGAAAATCCTGCGCTTCGGGGTTCACGTATAAAAGGCCAGTGACCACTTCGCCGGCTGCGTGATGGCGGGCGATGAAGTTCATCGCGCCCAAGTGGTCGCGCGGGTCGTAGTCGGCGCCGGCTTTGCGCAGTCTCAAGATGCTGCCGTCGTGTTGGGCTACTTCGATGACCGCATCATCGGGTTGTTGCACTTCAATCGGCGCGCGTGATTCGATGAAATCCATGCGATTGACGGATTCATTGTGTTCGCGCACATAGTCGTAACTCTTGGTGCTGCCGGCGTGGTTATTAAACGCCACGCAGGGACTGATTACATCGATAAACGCGGCGCCACGGTGGCGGATGGCACCCATGATCAGCGGCACCAGCTGTTCTTTGTCGCCAGAAAAACTGCGCGCCACATAACTAGCGCCCAATTGCAGCGCCAAACTAACCAGATCAATCGGGCTGTCGGTGTTCACCACGCCTTTTTTACTTTTTGAGCCGGCATCGGCGGTGGCCGAAAACTGTCCTTTGGTTAATCCATACACGCCGTTGTTTTCGACGATATAGACCATATTGACGCCACGGCGCATGCAATGCACAAACTGGCCAATGCCAATCGACGCTGAATCACCGTCGCCTGAAACGCCCAAATACAATAATTCTTTGTTGGCCAAATAAGCGCCGGTCAGTGCCGAAGGCATACGCCCATGGACCGTATTAAAACCATGCGATTGGCCGAGAAAATAATCCGGCGTTTTGGAACTGCAGCCGATGCCCGACAATTTGGCGACGCGGTGCGGCTCAATATCGAGCTCCCAGCAGGCTTGGATGATCGCCGCGGAGATCGAATCATGCCCGCAGCCAGCGCATAGCGTGCTAATGCGGCCTTCGTAATCACGACGGGTGAAGCCGACTTTGTTTTGCTTCAGGCTGGGGTGATGCAGCTTGGGCTTGGTGATGTAGGTCATGGAGAGTCCCGGTCGCGCCTGTCGGTTTTGCGTCTGTTGCGGCTAGATAATCTGTTCAAGAAAGTACCAGCTCTGCACCGAGTCGGGCCGGTGCGCGCGCCTCCTGCGACGCGGCAAGGTCCAGCTGTTTATGCATCGCCTTAATGATGAAACGCGCGGTGATCGGCGTGCCGTCAAAATGCAGGATCGGCACGATGCGGGCCGGATCAAGTTCAAACTCATTGACCAGCAAGCTGCGCAATTGCGCATCGCGATTTTGTTCGACCAGAAACACATGGTCATGCGCCAGCACAAACTCGCGCACCCCGTCGGGAAACGGAAAGGCGCGGATGCGCAGCAAATCCACCGCCAAACCGTCCGCAGCCAGACGCTGCGCGGCCTCGTACATGGCTGGGCTGGTCGAGCCGTAAAACAGCACGCCAATGCGCGTTGGCTGCGTCGCGCTAGTTAACACCGGCTGCGGCACCAGGGCCTTGGCGGTATCAAACTTGCGTAACAAGCGGCGCGCATTTTCCAGGTAGTCGTGACCTTGTTCGGAATAGTTGGCATCGACATTCTTGGTGGTGCCGCGGGTGAAAAATGCGCCGCGTTTGGGATGCGTGCCGGGATAGGTACGCCACGGAATGCCATCGCCGTCGACATCCCGATAACGGCCAAATGGCTGCCCCGCTTGCAACGCATCAAAGTCCATCACTTTGCCACGATCAAACTGCCGCGCCGAATCCCACTGGAAGGGTTCGCACAACCGCTGGTTCATGCCGATATCCAGATCGAGCATCAAAAACACCGGCGTTTGCAGCCGATCGGCTAGATCCAGCGCCGCGCTGGCCTGCTCGAAGGCTTCAAACGGATCCTCCGGAAACAACAAGATATGTTTGGTATCGCCGTGTGAGGCGTAAGCGCAGGCCAGCACATCGGCTTGTTGGGTGCGGGTAGGCATGCCGGTTGATGGTCCACCGCGCTGCACATTGATGATGGTGGCCGGAATCTCGGCGAAATGGGCCAAACCGATAAACTCGGTCATCAGCGACACGCCCGGGCCACTGGTCGCGGTAAAGGCGCGTGCGCCGTTCCAGCCAGCGCCGATTACCATGCCGATCGACGCGATTTCATCTTCAGCCTGCACGATCGCGTATTTCTTTTCGCCGGCAGCGGTGGTACGAAACTTGCGCGCGTACTTCTCAAAGGCCTCAGCGACCGAGGTCGACGGCGTAATCGGATACCACGCGCACACGCTGGCGCCGCCGTACACGCAGCCCAAACCCGCCGCGGTATTACCGTCAACAAAAATGCGTGTTCCTACCTTGTCGGCCGCGCGCACCTGCAGGCCGATCGGCTGCAGATTGTCTGCCACCCACTGACGGCCCAGGCGGAAGGCGTCGATATTGGGTTTGGCGAGCTGCGGTTTGCCCTGGTATTGCTCGCCGAGCAGTTGTTCGATGACCGCCGGATCGATGCCCAATAACATCGACAAAGCACCCACGTACAAGACGTTTTTCAGTAACTGGCGCTGGCGCGGATCGTCGTAGTTTTTCACGCAGAGCATGGTCAACGGCATGCCGATGACGACAATATCCTCGCGAAAGGCGCTTGCTGGCAGCGGCTTGGTGGAATCGTAAAAGAGGTAACCACCGCTTTCGATTTCCGCGAGATCGGCCGTCCAGGTTTGCGGATTCATCGCGACCATCAGATCCACACCGCCGCGGCGCCCCAGGTGGCCGGCCTCGCTGATGCGCACCTCGTACCAGGTCGGTAGACCCTGAATATTTGACGGAAAAATATTGCGTGGACTGACCGGCACGCCCATGCGCAAAATCGCTTTGGCGAACAACTCATTCGCCGATGCCGATCCCGAACCATTGACGTTGGCAAACTTGATGACGAAATCGTTAGTGGCGGTTAAAGCCATGTGGGGGGCTCCGGGACTTGCTAACGCTTCAATCACGCGGCCACCTTTAAGGGTGCCGCTGATCGACATTCGGGCCCGGCGTGGGTCATTTCCAACAGGAACTTCTGCATATCCCAGGCGCCGGTGGGGCAGCGTTCGGCACAGAGGCCGCAGTGCAGGCAGAGATCTTCGTCCTTGACCATCGCGCGGCCGGTTTTCAGGCCGTCAGCGATATACAAATCCTGAGTCAGGTTGAATGCCGGTGCGGTCAGCCGTTGGCGCAAATCTGCCTCTGCTCCGTTGACCACAAAACTGATCGAGTCCATCGGGCAGATATCAACGCAGGCGTCGCATTCGATGCACTTGTCCAAGGTGAACACCGTTTGCACATCGCAGTTCAAACAGCGCTGCGCTTCTTTGTAGGCCAGCGCCGGGTCAAAACCCAGTTCAACCTCGACTTTGATGCTGTTCAGGGTGATTTCCGATGGCGCCCACGGCACTTTATTGCGCATCGCGTTGGTGATGTCGTTGTCGTAGCTCCATTCGTGGATGCCCATCTTCTGCGACAACATCAGCGTGGCCGGCAACGGCCGATCTTGCAGATCTTCGCCGTTCAGCAACTTGTCGATGCTGACCGCCGATTCATGGCCATGGGCGACCGCCCAGATGATGTTTTTCGGGCCAAACGCCGCATCACCGCCAAAAAACACGTTCGCAACGCTCGACTGGTGGGTTTTCGCATCCAATTGGGGCAAACCCCAACGATCAAACTCGATGCCGCAATCGCGCTCAATCCACGGAAATGAATTTTCCTGGCCGACCGCAATCAGCACTTCGTCACAGTCGATCTGAATATCCGGCGCGCCGCTGGGCAACAGTTGCCGACGGCCTTGTTCGTCGATGACCGGCTGCACGTGTTGGAATTGCATCCCCGTCAACACGCCGTTGTCGTGCAAAAACGCCAGCGGCACCAGGAAATTGCGGATCGGAATGCCCTCGTGCTGGGCATCCTCTTTTTCCCACGGTGAGGCTTTCATCTCTTCAAAGCCGGAGCGCACGATGACCGTGACCGTCTCGCCACCCAGGCGCCGCGCCGAGCGGCAACAATCCATCGCCGTATTGCCACCGCCGAGCACAATCACCCGGCGGCCGACTTTCTCTACATGACCGAAGGACACCGATGCCAGCCAGTCGATGCCGATATGAATATGCTGCGCGGCTTCCTGCCGACCAGGCAGTGTCAGATCGCGCCCGCGCGGCGCACCGCAACCGACAAACACCGCGTCATAGTTTTGCGCGAGTAAGTCGCGCATCGACTCAATACGTTGCCCAGAGCGGAATTCCACGCCCAGATTCAGCACATAACCGACTTCTTCGTCGATCACCGATTCCGGCAGCCGAAAGCGCGGAATCTGCGTGCGGATAAATCCACCGGCTTTGGCTTCGCCGTCATACACCACCACTGCATAACCCAGCGCCGCCAGATCGCGTGCGACGGTGAGCGAAGCCGGCCCAGCACCAATGCAGACCACGCGTTTGCCGTTTTGGCGGTTCGCCGGCTGCGGCATCAGCGCGCTGACATCGCCTTTGTAGTCCGCAGCGACGCGCTTCAAACGACAGATAGCGACCGGCTCTGGCGGGTGGCCGGTGCCTTCTTCGACCCGACCGCGGCGACACGCGGGCTCACAGGGCCGATCGCAGGTACGCCCGAGCACGCCCGGAAACACATTGGATTTCCAATTGACCATGTAGGCGTCGGCCGGACGCCCGGCGGCGATCAGCCGAATGTACTCGGGCACCGGTGTATGCGCCGGACACGCCCATTGGCAATCAACCACTTTGTGAAAGTAATCAGCTTGATGGATATTAGTAGACTGCATCGCGCCCGCCCTCCCAGGCCTCGATCGCCGGCAAGTTTGCACAGCGCGCGCGAGTCTACTCTTAGAGCGGGTGGGCACAAGCGCAGGGTGCGTCAAACGCGATACCTGTCCCAAACTGCTGCCGTCCCAAACTGCTGCCTCAGGCCAAATACCCGCCATCTACCGGCAATACCGTGCCGGTGACATAAGCCGCCGCCGGGCTGAGCAGGTAGAGCACCGCCGGCGCGATTTCCTCGGGTTGTGCCATGCGGCCTTGCGGGATCAGCGGCATGATCATTTTCAAGATCGCCGGTGTTTGCGTGATTGCACTGGCAAACTTGGTATCGGTCAGACCCGGCAATACCGCATTCACGCGAATACCGTGCTGCGCGAGTTCCTTCGCCCAGGCTTGTGTCATCGAGATAATGGCCGCTTTGGAAAACGAATAAACGCCCTGGCCAAACGCCGGTCGAACACCGTTAACGCTGGCAATATTGACGATGGCGCCACCCTGTTTCATGCGTTTGGCGGCTTGTTGGGTGGCATACCAATAACCGCGGATATTGACATCGACCGTCTTGTGATACGCGTCTAGCCCCATATCCAACATCGGGCCGAAATACGGATTGGCGGCCGCGTTATTGACCAACAGTTCAGGGCTCAAACCCTGTTTATCCAGTTCGGCAAACAATGCATCAATGGCACTGGGCTCGCCGATATGCGCCGCTATGGCCAGCGCCTGCCCGCCGGCCTCACGAATGCTCGCAGCTACTGCTTCGCAAGCATCCAGCTTGCGACTAGACACGATGACCCGGGCGCCAAACGCGGCCAATAAGCGGGCGATGGATTCGCCGATGCCACGGCTGGCGCCGGTGATCAGGGCAGTTTTACCAGACAGGTCGAACAAGGCTGCGCTCATGAGGGTTCCAAGTGGGATGCGTTTTCGCGCCGCACGGCGCGGTGGCCAAGGTCGGCAGCTGCCGGATTTGGCTTGAGTAGAGAACGCTAAGTCTGCATCCTTGTCGCTGAGCAATCCACGGGGAACACGCATGGCGGGACAGCGAGTATTGGTAACCGGCGCTGGCAGCGGCCTGGGACGCGAGATTGCGCTCTGTTATGCACAACGCGGTGAGCGCGTGGCGTGCGTGGATTTGTCCGCCGATCGCGCCGAAGAAACCCGCAAACTGCTGCCTGGCGGTGGGCACTTAGCCTTAGTGGCAGATGTGGGCTCGGATGCCGCGATGGCGGCGCTCAAAGCGCAAATAATGGGCGCCTGGGATGGCTTGGACGTGTTGGTCAACAACGCTGGCATCGCCTGCGGCGGCGAATGCGCGCAGACCAGCATGGCGCAATGGCAGCGCACGCTGAACATCAATCTGCTCGGCGTGGTGCGCGGCGTACGCGAATTTGTGCCGCTGATGGAAGCGCAAAAGCGCGGCATCGTCATCAACGTGGCGTCTTTCGCGGGTTTGGCAGGTGCACCGGGCCTGGGTGCGTACGGCGTATCGAAGGCCGCCGTGGTCGCCCTATCTGAAGGCATGCGCGCCGAACTGTTACCCAAAGGCATACGCGTCAGCGTGTTATGCCCGAGTTTCTTCAAAACCAATCTGCTGGAGTCCTTGCAGGGCGCGGATGTGCCGCTCAAGCACATGGCGGCCAAATTGATGGAAAAAAGCCCCATTGATGCCGCCGACGTGGCGCGTTACACGGTAGCCGAAAGCGAGCGCGGTCGATTTTTATTGTTGCCACACAAAGACACCCGTGTGCGCTGGTGGCTGAAGCGCTGGCTGCCGGATATGTACTTCAAAGAACTGCTGAAGTACGTGGCCAAAAACACGCGGATTGCGCAGCGTTGATGGGCGTAGAGGTACCGCTATTCGTGGGTTTGGACCAGTCCAAACCCACCAAAGCTGAGCTCCGCTTCCACCTCAAACCCGTTCCAGGCGCCGATAACCAATCGCTTCGGTCAAATGCTGCGTATTGATCAACTCGGCATTGGCGAGATCGGCAACGGTGCGCGCCAAGCGCAAAATGCGGTGGTAGGCGCGCGCTGAGAGATTGAGTTTGTCGATCGCCCGTTCCAGCAGTTGTTGGTCGCGGGCTTGCAGTACGCAATCGCGGGTCAATTCACGCGTGCCGAGCAGCGCGTTGGCTTTGCCGGCGCGTTGCAGCTGACGGTCCCGAGCGGCATTCACGCGTGCCCGCACCGGTGCGCTTGATTCACCGGGTGGCGCGTGGTTGGCGAGCGCCGTAATGGGTTGCCGGGCCACCTCGATTTGGATATCGATACGATCCAACAGCGGTCCGGATACCCGCGAGCGATAGCGTGCGATTTGCTCTGGCGAACAATGACAGCGACCGGACGGATCGCCAGCATAGCCGCACGGACAAGGGTTCATCGCCGCGACCAGCTGAAAACGCGCTGGAAATTCTGATTGCCTAGCGGCACGTGAAATGATGATGCGACCCGATTCCAGCGGTTCGCGCAGCACTTCCAGCACGCTGCGGTTCCACTCGGTGAGTTCGTCCAGAAACAGCACACCGTGGTGCGCCAACGAGACTTCGCCCGGGCGTGGATGGCCGCCACCACCGGCCAGCGCGACACTCGACGCGGTGTGGTGCGGCGCACGAAACGGTCGCAGCCGCCAGCGCAGCGGATCAACGCCGTTACCGACCACCGAACTCACCGCGGCCACTTCCAAGGCCTCGGCATCGGCCAATGGTGGCAGGATGCCGGGCAAACGACTGGCGAGCATCGTCTTGCCGCTGCCCGGTGGTCCGACCATCAACAGATTGTGCGCACCCGCAGCGGCCACTTCGAGCGCGCGGCGCGCAGCCAACTGTCCGCGCACATCGGCCAAATCCAAAATGAACTCCTCCGAGACGCTCAGCGTTGGCGGTGCTGGACAACTTGGCAGCTGGCGGCGCCCACTCACATGGGCAACCACTTCCAGCAAGGTACGCGCCGACAGCGCCATGCCGTTGGCGACCAAACCGGCCTCGTTGGCATTGGCGTGCGGAACGATCGGTATGCGGCCTTGCTCCAGCGCTTTCAGTACGGCGGACAACGCACCACGCACGCCGCGCAATTCCCCGGACAGCGCGAGTTCTGCGATGAACTCATACTGGCCGACGCGCTCTTTGGGCAACTGGTTGGACGCCGCCAGCACCCCGATGGCGATTGGCAAGTCAAAACGCCCGCCCTCTTTGGGCAAATCGGCGGGCGCCAGATTCACCGTCATTTTCTGCTGCGGCACGTCGAACGCCGAGTTGATCAGTGCGGCACGCACGCGATCGCGACTTTCGCGCACTTCAGCTTCCGGCAAACCCACAATCGCCAAGCCCGGCAATCCGCCCGATAAATGCACTTCGACGGTCACCAGCGGTGCTTGCACACCATCTTCGGCCCGCGTGTAGACGATAGCCAGCGACATCGCCGGGCTCCAATGGGTGTTTGGTGGATGAGGCGCACAGCAGCCCGCGGGATCGACGCGACGCGTCGACCGCAGCCTAGCTTTAGTGCTAAGAGTCTGGCTGAAGGTCAATCAGCCGAAGCTAAGGTCTAGCAGCCTGTCGGACTTTCCTCGCGAGTGCGCCGGAAGTCCTTTTGGCGATC
>CAZLSB010000105.1:0-12848 GCA_964561825.1 uncultured Xanthomonas sp. | reverse complement strand
CCGTTGCGGTCGACAAATTGCCGGTTGCCTGCGCACGCCAGCCGCTGGCGGTGGCACCCAAACCGGTGGCCTGCGCCTGCGTTCCAAAGGCGCTGGATTGATTTCCGCTGGCTACAGCGGTCTGGCCAACGGCGGTCGAGTCGACACCCGTGGCGCGCGAAGATTGACCCGCAGCGGTGCTGTTGGCGCCGCTCGCCTGTGCGTCTTGTCCAACCGCGAGCGAATTGGCGCCCGATGCGATTGCGGCCTGACCGCTGGCGGTGGCGTTGGCGGCAGACGCCAGTGCGCCCTGCCCGGTGGCAGTGGTATTGCTATTGGTGGCCTGCGCACCATTGCCATTGGCGGTGCTATTGATGCCACTGGCAACCGACGAATTGCCGGTCGCGGTGGAAGCGCTGCCGGTCGCTTGTGCGGCAAAACCGCTGGCAGTAGCTCCATTGCCACTGGCCAATGAACGCACACCCAGTGCGCTCGACTGCGCGCCACTGGCGACAGCGGCCTGGCCAATGGCGGTCGAATCGACCCCCGTTGCGCGCGAAGATTGGCCCGCTGCGGTGCTGTTGGCGCCCGTTGCTTGAGCGTCTTGGCCTGCGGCCGTGGCATTTGCACCACTGGCCACCGCTTGTTGGCCGGTTGCCGTGGCGTTATTGGCGAGCGCTTGCGCGCCTTGTCCAGACGCCGTGCTGTTAGCGCCGGTGGCCTGCGCTTGGTTACCCGTTGCCGTGCTGTTGATTGCGGTCGCCTGCGCGGAGTGACCCGTCGCCGTGCTACCCGAACCACTAGCAGCAGCCGAAGTACCCGTTGCGGTCGACAAATTGCCGGTTGCCTGCGCACGCCAGCCGCTGGCGGTGGCGCCTAAACCGCTGGCCTGCGCCTGCGTTCCAAAGGCGCTTGATTGGTTGCCGCTGGCTACGGCCGACTGACCGATTGCGATCGCGTCTGCACCCGTGGCGCGCGCCGATTGCCCGGCAGCCGTGCTATTGGCGCCGCTTGCCTGTGCGTCTTGTCCAACCGCGAGGGAATTGCTGCCCGACGCAATTGCGGCCTGACCGTTGGCGGTGGCGTTGCTATTGGTCGCTTGCGCGCCGTTGCCGGTGGCCGAACTATTGGTGCCGCTGGCTACCGCAAGATTGCCGGTCGCCGTGGATGCGCTGCCGGTGGCCTGCGCTTGTGCGCCGCTGGCCGTTGACCCGCTGCCACTGGCCAGGGCCTGCGCGCCAAATGCGCTGGCGCTGGCGCCGCTGGCAACCGCCGCTTGACCCACGGCGGTGCTGTTATTGCCGGTTGCTGCCGCGGCTTGACCGGCCGCAGTGCTGTTTGCTGCGGTCGCCTGCGAATTTTGACCCACCGCGCTGCTGTTATTACCGGACGCCAAGGAATTGGCGCCATTGGCTGTGCTGTTGGCACCGCTGGCGTTAGCCGCGTTGCCCGTTGCCGTAGACAGTGCGCCGGTCGCGCGCGCCTGAGCGCCGGTCGCCGTTGCACCTAATCCGCTGGCGAGCGCGTTTGCGCCAATCGCCTGAGAGCGGATGCCAGACGCAAACGAATCGCGGCCAATGGCGATGGCGTCTTCGTTTGTGGCGCGCGCACGCGTGCCGACTGCAGTGGCATTTGCACCGGTCGCCGAGGCGTTGCTTCCGCATGCGAAAGCGTCTGAGCCAGGTGCGGAAGCGCCTGAGCTGCCGCCTGGATCACAGGTATCACCGGCAATAACGGGAGTCGACGCAAGCGCCAACATCAGGGCAGCGACCAGCGGAGCTTGTCGCAGTAACGGTGTAGTCATTGGTGTAAGTCCTTTTTGAGATGAGGTCGGTCAGGAACAGTACGCTTGCACGAAACCCAGACCTCAGCATCCCAAGATAGGTGGCACAGGTCTGTTTGCTCTCCCGAAAGTGGTGTTGCCGCGCCTGCAATCGACCGTTATTGCGTGGACGATGACGCGCGTCTCTCCAATTTCGAAAAATGCTGCAGCAGTCTACGCAGAAACGTGACCAAAGGGGACAAGCGCCGACCAGCGTGCGGGCGCGCACCGACAACACGACAAACAGGCTGCTAGCGGCTTGGCGGGGTTTCCTCGCCAGTGCGCGCAAAGCCCGACAGGCTGCTAGGAATACCTATACTGACCTGCTTACCAGCCCAAAGACCTGCGGATGACTGCCCGCTTCATCCACTTACGCCTGCATAGCGAATACTCGCTGACTGACTCGACAGTGCGCATCGACGAGTTGGTGCAGGCCTGCGTGAAGCGCGGGATGCCAGCGCTGGCGTTGACCGACGACAGCAACATCTTCGCGCTGCTGAAGTTCTTCAAGGCCGCCCACAGCGCCGGACTACAAGCGATCGCCGGCGCCGACATTTGGGTGCAAGACGGCGAGGATGCAGCGCGTCTGACTTTGCTGTGCGCCAATCGCGACGGCTATCGAAACCTGTGCATCTTGATTAGCCGCGCCTATTTAGAAGGCCGGCAATTAGACCGGCCTGTTTTGCAGCGTGATTGGTTGAACGGCCATACCCAAGGTCTGGTCGCGTTGTCGGGCGGTATGCAAGGGGAAATCGGACGTTTGCTGTTGTCCGGGCGTGAGGACACCGCAAACCTGCAGTTACGCCGTTGGATGCGCTTGTTTCCCGACGCCTTTTATCTAGAGTTATCGCGCTGCGGCCGCCCACAAGAGAATTTGTTGACCTTGGCGACGGCACAGTTGGCGCAATCGGCTAATTGTCCGGCGGTGGTGACCAACGATGTGCGCTTTATTGATCGCGATGACTTCGAAGCGCACGAGGCGCGCGTTGCCATCGCTCAAGGTTTCACGCTGGGAGACTCGCGCCGGCCACGTAACTACAGCCCTGAGCAATATCTGAAGTCGCCCGCAGACATGGCGGAACTGTTTGCGGATATGCCCGAAGCCTTGAGCAATACCGTCGATCTGGCGCGACGCCTCAACCTTACTCTGCAAACCGGCACCTATTTTTTGCCAGAAGTGCCGACCCGCGAGGGCGAAACCGCTGGCGCGCGATTGGCGCGGGAAGCGCGTGAAGGATTGGAGCTAAGGTTGCTCAAACTCGAATCGGCAAAAGCCATGGCGCGACCGCGTCAGGACTATGTTGATCGGGTGGAACTGGAAGCGCGCGTTATCGATCAGATGGGTTTCCCCGGTTATTTCTTGATCGTGGCCGACTTTATCGGCTGGGCCAAACGACACGGTATTCCGGTGGGGCCCGGACGTGGCTCTGGTGCCGGCTCGCTGGTGGCCTATGCGCTTGGCATTACCGATCTTGATCCACTGCGTTACGACTTGCTGTTTGAGCGTTTCCTGAATCCGGAACGCGTATCGATGCCCGATTTTGACATCGATTTCTGCATGGACCGGCGTGACGAAGTCATTCGTTATGTGCGCGAACGCTACGGCAGTGACAAAGTCGCGCAAATCATCACCTACGGCACGATGGCGGCGAAAGCCTGCGTGCGCGATTGCGGCCGCGTGCTCGGACTGCCCTACCTGGCGGTCGATAGCATCTCCAAACTGATTCCACTGCGGCCACTCGACATCACTTTGGAAGATGCCTTGGGTCTGTCGAGTAAATCCGCCAAAGAACCGGAACGCGTATCAAGTGAATTGCGCGCCCGCTATCTGAATGAAGACGACGAAGCGCGGCCGGTGTTGGAGCTGGCATTAAGTTTGGAAGGTTTAGCGCGCAACGCTGGCAAACATGCCGGCGGCGTTGTCATCGCACCCACCGCTTTGACCGATTTCACCGCGCTGTATGTGGAATTAAAGGGCAAATCTGAAAGTGACTTGCCGGTCACGCAGTTCGATAAAGACGATGTTGAAGCCATCGGCTTGGTGAAGTTTGACTTTCTTGGCTTACGCACGCTTACCATTATTCAATGGGCGTTGGCGGCGATTAACCTGCGCCGCGGCCGCGAGGGCCAAACGCCGCTGGACATTGACTTGCTGCCGCTGGATGACAAGCCCAGTTACCAGTTATTTGCGCTCGGCGATACGGTCGCGGTATTCCAGTTTGAATCGGCTGGCATGCAGCGTTTGCTGAAAGATGCCAAGCCCGATCGCTTCGAAGACCTCATTGCGTTGGTGTCCTTGTATCGACCTGGCCCGATGGAGCTGATTCCGAGTTTTTGTGCGCGCAAACACGGCCGAGAACCGATTGCTTACCCCGATCCGCGCGTGGAGCCGATCCTGAAAGAGACCTACGGCATCATGGTCTATCAGGAGCAGGTCATGCAGATGGCGCAAATTGTTGGGCGCTATTCGCTCGGTGGCGCGGACCTGTTACGCCGCGCGATGGGTAAGAAAAAACCCGAGGAAATGGTCCAGCACCGCGGCATTTTCCGCAAAGGCGCAGCCCAGGATGGCATTGATGAGGGTAAAGCGGACGCCATTTTCGATTTGATGGAAAAGTTCGCCGGCTACGGCTTTAACAAGTCGCATGCCGCAGCGTATGCGCTGGTGGCCTATCAAACCGCTTATTTGAAAGTGCACTATCCGGCCGAATTCATGGCGGCGACGCTGTCGGCCGACCTGGACAAAACCGAATCAGTCGTTGATTTTTTGGACGATGTGCGGGCACGCAACGTCAGCGTTTTGCCACCGTGTGTCAATCACTCCGCGTACCCGTTTTGCGCAACGCATCCGCACACGATTCGCTATGGACTCGGCGCGATTAAAGGTGTCGGTGGACCGGCTACGGATGCCATTGTTGGCGAGCGTGATCGGGGTGGTTTGTTTCGCGATCTGTACGATTTTTGTCAGCGCGTCGATCTCAGCAAATTAAATAAACGCGTTCTGGCAGCGCTGATTTCGGCGGGCGCGATGGATGCGCTAGGCGCCAATCGCGCCAGCCTGCTCGCCGCACTACCAGACGCACTGAAAGCGGCCGAACAAAGCAGTCGGGATGACGTGACCGGGCAAGTCGATCTGTTTAGCATCGGCAGCAGCGTCAGTGCACCACCGCCGCCGGTGCAACATTTGCCCGAACTGGCCCTGATTGACAAGCTCAAAGCCGAATTTGCCACACTCGGCTGGTATCTCTCTGGTCACCCAGTGGACGCGCTGGCGCCCTGGCTGAAAGAAATCATTAGTTGCCGCCTTGGCGAGGCGCGTGCGCGGGTGCCGCGCGAACGCAAAAGCCGCGGCAGCGAATTGAATCTGACCTTGGCAGGTCAAGTTGGGCTGCAACGCAAGCGCGGCGACAACATCGCCTTCGTGCAGTTGCAAGACGGCAGCGGTCGACTGGAAACCGCGTTTTTTACCGAAGCCTATGCCGAATTTGGTGGGCTGATCCAAGCCGGTGAAATCATCGTGGTGGAAGGCGTGGCCGGTTGGGACGATTTCAACGGAGGCCCACAATTGCGCGTGCGACGGGCTTGGCCGCTGCTTGAAGCCTGCCAGCACCATGCACGCGGGCTCAATATCGCGGTGCGTAATCCGGCGCTGGATTTCACCAGCGAACTAAAACGCGTGTTGGACGCGTGGCGTGGTGGCAGCTTGACGGTGCGCTTGCGCTATCGACGCGGTGCTGCCAGCGTGGAATTGGATCTCACTGAACAATGGCGGGTACGCGCCGATCCGGCTTTGCCGGCATTGCTGTTGAAAATCCCAGGCGTGGAAAGTGCCGAACTGCTGTTCCGTCGGCAAATCAGCGAATGACCGTGCGGATGCCAACCGACCCAGCTTGCGATGTGCTGCTGCTGACGCGTCCCCGGCGCGAGGCGCGCGCCACGGCACAGGCTCTGGCGCAAGCCGGCATCACCAGCATTCGCATGCCCTTACAAGCGACCCGTCGCACACCGTCTTCGCACCGGCTAAACGCCGATCTGGCATTCGCGGCGGCGCAAACGCTGCAGATTTTCGTCAGCCGCGCCGCGGTCGCTGCGGCCATGCAAATCGCACCGGCCAGCGTTGTTTCGGCAGTTTCGCGAATTGCCGTTGGGCGCGCCACCGCTGCGGCGTTGCACCAACATGGCTTGGAATGCCAGACGGCGCGTGCCGAAGATAGCGATGGCGTCCTTGAACTACCGATTTTGCAAGACGTTTGCGCGCAGCGGGTGGTGATCTGGGCCGCGGCGGGTGGCCGCGAACGCATCGCACAAGTCCTCACTGAACGCGGTGCGCAAGTCCGACTGGTCCTCATTTATCAACGTTTCCCACTGCGACCGCGCGCTTGCGCATTGCAGCAGTTGTGTTGCAGCAAAAGTCAGGTGTGCCTGAGTGCGACCAGCGCCGCATTATTGTTCGCATTGGATCGCGTGCTGCGGTCTGCCGCACTGAACTCGCTACGCACGCGGCCGATAATCGTTGTTAGTGCACGCATTGGCGAGTTAGCTAGGCAACTGGGGTACAGCAACGTGCATGTCTCCAACGGAGCGTCGTCCGCGGCGCTGGTCGAAAGTTTCAGGTCCATCCGCTAAGTCGCCGCAGCCCGCACGCTTCCTTTTCTTACCTTTTGACCGATGCCGCGATGACAGGGTGCGGTTTTATTAACGATCCGCTACCATCGACCGAACGAAATCTTAACTATGCCCGATATGTCCGACTTACCGATGGCTGCGGCCGTCCGTCCGGATGACCAAGCTCAGGACCAAGTTGCAACACCTAGGCGCCGCGGCGCAGCCGTTCGCACGCTGTGGGTGCTCGGCTTGCTGCTGTTGCTGGTGGTCGCTGTATACGGCTGGTATCGATGGACGCCCGGCACAGTGGCAGCGCCGGCCGTCCCAGTTGCGATCAATTCTGACAATTTGAGCGCTGAGGTCGACAGCGTGCGGCGCAGTTTGGACGATGCCGCCCGAATTAATCGTGCGCTACGTGAACAAGTGCTGGGTTTGACACAGCGCGTGGGGTTGCTGGAAGACGGATTGGCCGGCGTTGAGCGCGGCGCCGCGCCGGGCGTGGACTCGGCACGTTTGGCAGAAGCCGATTTTGTGCTGCGCTTGGCCGAGGAACGCCTGCGCCTGTTTGGCGATGTCGAAGGCGCGCGCACCGCTTTCCAACTGGCCGATGGGCAATTGGCTGAAGTCAGTGATCCGCGCGCCACGTCCGTGCGTCAAACCCTGGCCTTGGAGCGCGATGCGCTGGCGGCCGTTGCCGTTGCCGACCTGCCGGTGATCCTGGGCCGCTTGGATGGCCTTGCTGCCGCGGTCGAACGCTGGCCTTTGAAATCTCGCAATGCCGATGCCGCGCCGGCCGCCGTGGGCTCACCCACTTGGTGGACTCGATTTAGCGGAGCGATGGATCGCTATTTTCGCGTGCGGCGCGTCGATCCGGCCGAACGCGCCAGCGGCGGGCCATTGTTGCGCGAACGTATCGCGCTGGACCTGAGCCGCGCGCGGCTGTTGTTAGTGCGCGGGGAGGGTAAAGCGGCCCGGTCGGCGTTGGATTCGGTGCGCGCCCTGGTGTTTGGCGAATTCGATGAGCGAGATGACGGCGTTGCCGCGGCTGTATCGATTTTGGACGAAGTACGCAGCGCGCCGTTGCAACCGCAATTGCCGGCTCTGGGTGAAGCGCGCCGCGAGTTGACCAGACTGCGCGGGGTCACACCCGTCAACGCCGATCCGGATGTGACAAGCAGCGCTGCTGATGATTCGATTTTGACACCGAAGGCGCACAGCGACTCGTCGGTCGGCACAGCTGAAGCGCCGTCCGACGCTGGCATCAGCACGCCAGAAACAGCGCCAGACGCGCCCAACAGTGATGCGGTCATCCCCGACGTGCCCGCGACTGACCCTGTGCCTGCGGATCAGGGCGCCTGAGCCGTGGCTTGGATCATTCGCCTTAGTGTGTATCTGCTGCTCGCCTTGCTCGCGGCGCTGGTGGGTTTTTTTCTGCGTCTCGATTCGGGCATGGTGTACGTTCGCTTCCACGGCTGGGAAGTCGAGACCAGTGTGGTGTTCGTAGGCATTGCTGGTCTGATTTTGCTGGGGCTTGCGTTTGCGGTTTATACGCTGCTGATCCGTTGGCCGCGGCGCTTTGGCTGGCACCGGCGCAGCCGCGCCACTGCTCGACTGGACGAAGGTCTGGTGCTCGCCTTTGAAGGCAAATTGCACGACGCCCAGCGCGCCTTGCTGGAGGCCAGCGCCGAGCCCTTGCAAAGATTATCGGCCTTGCTAAGTGCCGCCGAGGTCGCCCGATTGCGCGGCGAAACCGGACTGGTTGATGAAATTCTGCGCAACGCCAAAGAGTTGGATCGCGGCGCCGGCATCGCTCCGCTGCTCGCCGATGCATGGCGCGCTGAACGAGGGGATGACGCGGCATTTGCGGCTATCAGTCAACGCGCAGAGGCTAAAGACGCTGCGCCGCGGGTCTTGCGCACGCACGTTGAAGGACTGTTGAGCCGCGGTCGCGCGCGCGAAGCCTTGGGTCCGCTGCAACGCTTGGCGCAGATGCAACAAATCGGCGACCGCGAGTTGCACGCGCTGGAGTTGCGTTGCTGGGCGCAAGCTTTGGAACAGGCCGAAGACCGCGCAGCGCTCGATGGCCTATGGCAGCGCTTCAGCACCCACGAACGTCGCGAACGCCCGGTGTTGAGCGCGCTGATCCAAGCCGAGTCACGCCTGGGCAGTCGCGATCTGGCCGCCGCGGCGATCGAAACCGCGCTGACGCGCGAATGGTCGGAAGAGCTGGCCGAGTTGTACGCGCAGGCGCCCGTCGAACAAGCGTTGCCGCGCATCAAACGTGCCGAGAAATTCCTGCAGTCTCATCCACAGAGTCCCGGCTTGCTGCTCGCGGTGGCGCGCTGGTGCCGCATGGAACAGATCTTTGGCAAAGCGCAGGAATATCTGCGCCTCTCCCTGAGCTTAAGCCCACGCCCCGCGGCGTTGATGGAAGCCGCGCGACTTGCCGAAGCGCGCGGCGAACTCGAGCGCGCCGGCCTTGCTTGGCGCCTCGCCGCACAAACTTCCGCCGGCGAAACGCTGCCCAGCGATGGCTTAGCGCAACTGCTGCGCTGAGCCCAACAGGCAACTCGCATGCTCCCCGAGCCAGACCCCTTTCCCCGCTTGATCTCCGCGCAGCTGCGCGCCTTGATCGTTGCTGAAATCCAAGCAAACGGACCGCTGCCCTTTCAGCGTTTCATGGAGCTGGCTCTGTATGCACCGGGCCTTGGCTATTACGCGGCCGGTGCACAGAAGTTCGGCGCCGCTGGTGATTTTGTGACCGCGCCCGAACTTGGCAATGTCTGGGCGCACATGCTGGCGCAAACGCTGGCCGCCAGTTTACGCAGCTACGCCAATCCCGTGCTGATGGAACTTGGCGCCGGCAGTGGTGCAATGGCGGTGGACCTGCTGCGCGCGTTAGCGGCGCAAGATGCGTTGCCCGTCCGCTATCTAATCCTCGAACGCAGTGCCGATTTGCGCGAACGCCAACAGCAACACGTCCGCCATTCGCTACCCGATTTGATTGAGCGCGTTGAATGGCTAGACCAACCGCCAAAACACGCATTTGAAGGCGCCATCGTTGGCAATGAAGTCGTCGATGCCTTGGTTTGCGCCCGTTTTGTTATTGCCGAAACGGGCGTGCGCGAGATCGCCGTAGAACTACGCGATGGCCAGTTCGCCGAAATCGACATAGCGCCTAGCGCCAAGCTCAAATCAGCAGTCCGTCATTTAGAAAGCCAATTGGAAACGGCCTTGCAAATAGGCTATCGAAGCGAGCTCATCCCGGAACTAAGCGACTGGTTTGCCACCATCAGCGCGCCACTGCGACGCGGCCTGATTTTACTTTCTGATTATGGTTACGGTCGCCCCGAGTACTATTTGGCCTCGCGTCACGATGGCACGCTGATTTGTCATTACCGACATCGCGCGCATCACGACCCCTACTGGTACCCAGGACTCAATGACATCAGCGCGTCGGTTGATTTCACCGCGCTCGCCGAAGCCGCCGAGACCTGCGGATTCGATTTGCTGAACTACGACAGCCAAGCTGGCTACTTGATCGCAGCCGGAATTGAGCAGTGTTATCTGCACATGCCCGCACTCGATGACCGCCAGCGCTTGCGCTTGAGCCTAGAACTGCAACAACTGATGCTGCCAGGGCAGATGGGCGAACGCTTCAAAATGATGTTGCTCGGTCGCGGAGTTGACTCGCGCTCACTACCCATCGGCTTGCAGGGCGCTGGGCAGCGCCGCTTGCTCTAACTAGCCCTGATATTTGATGAATTGCACGCGCCCTCGCTTGTCCCTCGATCGCCCAGCGATTTTTTCTCAGTCGGGTGTATGAATCACTACACCGCTCCTTCGAAAAAACCACCGTACGATCAATGTCCTGCGCGAGCATCGCGCGAATTCATGAAACATCAGAGCTAAACTGGCCGTCTCACTCAATTCCGGACTGGCATGCGCGTCGTCGTCAAAATTGGCACTTCCACCGCAACCGACAACGGGCGCTTATGCGCTCCAAGATTGCTCGACTACGCGAAAGTTCTGGCGCACCTGACCGCAGCGGGGCATGAAATCGCCTGGGTAAGTTCTGGCGCGGTGGCCGCCGGACGTGAGGCCTTAGGCATTTTGCCAGGCGAACGCCGCGTGGCCGCTAAACAAATGCTGTCGGCGATCGGTCAGCCGCGTTTGATGGCCCTCTACAGCGAGCTATTTGGCTATTATGATCAACGTGTTGCGCAAGTTTTGCTGACTCGTCGCGATGTCGAACTGCGGCGTAGTTATTTGAATGCGCGACAGACCTTCGAACAGTTGTACGCGCACCGCGTACTACCCATCATCAATGAAAACGACACCGTCGCCACCGAGGAAATTCGCGTCGGCGACAATGATCAATTGTCGGCACTGGTGGCGAATATGGTCGATGCTCGCTTGCTGATCTTGTTGACCGACCAGCAAGGCCTGTACGACGCCGACCCACGCCAAAATCCCAGCGCACAGTTGGTCCGCCACGTCGATGCCATCGATATCCCAGAAACCTTGTGGCAGGCCGCTGGCGGTCGGGGCGGTGTACACGGCACCGGCGGCATGTTGACAAAGCTACGCGCGGCGGATATTGCACGCCGCGGTGGCACGGAAGTGGTCATCGCCAGCGGCGCTGATCCCGCAGTCATCGCACAACTGATCGAAGGTGCCGACGTCGGCACGCGCTTTACCGCCCTAACGCCGCCGCGCGAGGCGCGCAAACGCTACATCCTCGGCGGACTGCGCACCGGTATGGGCGTCAGCATTGATAGCGGTGCCGAGGGCGCGCTGGCGCAGGGCAAAAGTCTACTGGGCGTCGGGGTGGCGCGGATTGACGGCGAGTTTGAGCGTGGCGACACGATCAACATCAACGCGATGGACGGGCGCACCCTGGCGCGTGGCATCGCCAATTATTCGGCTGTCGAGCTACGTCGTATTGCCGGCAAACGCTCCAATGCTGTCGAGGGCATTCTCGGCTACGATTTTGGCCCCGAGTTCATCCATCGCGACGACCTGGTGATGTTGTGAAAACCGCAGATAGCGTGCGCGAGCTCGCCGAGCACGCGCGTCTGGCCTACGCCAGCCTGAAACGGAGTTCCGGCGCACAACGCGACGGCTTTTTGGCAATCCTGGCCACGCTACTGCGCGAACGCGAGTCTGCGATTGTCGCGGCCAACGAGATTGATTTGCACAATGGCAGGCGCGCCGGATTGAATCTGGCGATGTTGGACCGCTTAACGCTGAATGCGGCTCGAATTGAAGCGATCGCGCGCGACGTAGAGCACATTGCCACTTTGCCCGATCCGCTGGGCTGCCATTTTGACGCGCGCGCCTTACCCAATGGATTGCTTGCCCATAAGCGGCGAGTTCCACTGGGCGTACTCGGCGTGATCTACGAGTCACGCCCCAATGTGTCGATCGACGTCGCCGCGCTGGCAATTAAAACCGGCAACACGGCCGTGCTACGTGGTGGCAAAGAGGCCATCGAAAGCAACCGGATACTGATGAACATCGCAAGTGCGGCACTCTTAGCCAGCGATTTGCCGGTGGGGGCGCTGCAATTGATCGATTCTACCGATCGTGAGGCCACGCTCGCGTTACTGCAGTTGGATGATTTGGTTGATCTGATCATTCCGCGCGGTGGCGCCGGCCTGCACGCCTTTTGCCGTCGTGAAAGCCGCATTCCGGTGATTACCGGTGGCATCGGCATTTGTCATTTGTATGTCGATATTGCAGCCGATCTGGCGCGTGCTATTCCAGTGATCCGCAATGCCAAAGTACAGCGTCCCACCGTGTGCAACGCCTTGGACAGCGTGCTCGTCCACCGCGATATTGCCGCGCAATGGGTGCCGGAACTGGTCGCCACTTTGGCCGCTGATAGAGTCGAATTTCGTTGCGATGAACGCAGTCTGCCGCTCGCCAAAGCGGTTGTCGGCGCCTCAGTAACAGCGGCTGGTGCGGATGATTTTGATACTGAGTGGCTATCCTTAGTTTTGGGTATTGCCATCGTTGACGACGCACAAGCCGCAATGCGTCATATCGAAAAACATTCCAGCGGGCACTCCGACGGCATCTTGACTGAAAACGCGCCGCTCGCCGAAGAGTTCTTAGTGCGCATTGACTCTGCCGCGGTCTATTGGAATGCCAGCACCCGTTTTACCGATGGCGCCGAGTTAGGTTTAGGCGCGGAAGTAGCCGTTTCCACGCAACGCCTGCACGCCCGCGGCCCGATGGGCTTGGTCGAACTGACAAGCTACAAATGGGTGGTTGAGGGGAACTACCATGTGCGAAAGTGAAAACTTTTTGACCAAACCCTTTGTCTAAACATAAAATGGCGTCGCGCGCCGGATTATGGGGTGATCACTGATGCGCGCCATCCTAAAACGCTGCATTACCCGGCGTGCGCGGATATGGAATCACATCGCGAATATTG
>CAZLSB010000104.1:0-12888 GCA_964561825.1 uncultured Xanthomonas sp. | reverse complement strand
CCCGGCACCAATGTGCTGCCCAGTGGCGTGCCACCGGAGCCGCAGTAATCCTAGCCCGCATATTTCATAAATTACACGCGCCCTCGCTAGTCTATTGGTCGCCCAAGGACATCCTCAGTCGGCCGTATAGCCCGATATGACTCTCCTTCGAAAAATCCTTTGTGCAACCAATATCCTGCGCGATGATCGCGCGAATTCATGAAACATGCGGGCTAGCGGGGTTACTGAATTGCCACGGCACGGCTCAAAACTTGACGGCAAAGGCACAGATAAGCACCCTGCCACTGGCGTTGCCGAACCACTCGTTCACCATTTGGTTGAATACGCTACGGGGCAGATTGCACGGTCGGCGCCGTTACTCGGCCGGCCCTACGCCCTACTCGCTTGTGCCGCATGCGGCATTCGGTGCAGAGCCTTTCGCGATCATCTGCGACCGGTATGAGAAATGCCCACTAAAACCCAAACGGTAATCGAAACACAAAGAACACCAATAACAATGCGGTCCAGGTCAGCAGGAAGCAGATCGAGTAGGGCAGCATCATTAGCAGCATGTCGCCGAAGCCGAGCTCTGGTCGGTAGCGACGCATGAAAGCGAGCACGATGCCGGCGTAGGACATCATCGGTGTGATGATATTGGTCGAGGAATCGGCGACGCGATACGCGGCGGCGACCAGATCGGGGGTCATTTGTGGATTGACCTGATAGAGCATCGGCACGAAGATCGGCCCGAGCAATAACCATTTGGAATTGAGGCCACCCACAAACAGATTGATGACCGAAGTCGTCAATAGAAAACCTATCAGCAGCAACACCGGGTATTCGGCTACGCCGAGCCCGAGCAGGACCTGCGCGCCCAGGAAGGTGATGTAGGCGCCGAGCCCGCTATAGGTCAGCAGGGCCAGAAAATTATAGGAAAAGAAGGTCAACACCAGGATGTAGCCGGTGGTGTTCATTTGTTTGGTCATCGCGACGACGACATCGCCAAGCTTGGTGAAGCGGCCGCTGGCATAGCCGAAGGCCATGCCAACAATGACAAAGAACAGAGAAATCATCAGGATGATGTTGCTGACAAAGGGCATGATGACCGTGCCCTGGGCGTTGGTGTAACTGCGCAGCGGGCCAAAGGCAAAACCGGCAATCAGCGCCAGCGCCAGCGGCACGGCGATTATTGACGCACCAGACCGCGGCGTTCGGCGTCGCTGAGCTCGAACTCGCCAAGGTTTAGGTCCGCTGGAACGGTGAATGCTTGATTCGCGAGTTTGGGCGCGACGAATTTACGTGTGACCCAGGCGCCAACCACGGCCAGTAAAAGTGTCGACGCCGCCATGAAAAAATAGTTCATGGTCGCCGGGTTTAGGGCGTTGCCCTTGATGTCGACAAAGGGCACACCCTGGGCCTCAGCGAAGATTCGCGCGTTCATGCCTACGATCACATCGACCGGTGTTGCCGGAATCAGATTGGCGCTGAAACCGGCGGAGACACCGGCGAAGGCGGCAGCCATGCCGATCAATGGGTTCTGTTTCAGCGCGGCATACAACAAACCGGCCAAAGGCACCAGAATCAAATAGCCGGCATCCGTTGCCAACGAACTCATAATGCCTAGAAAGACCAACATCAAGGGCATCCATGCCAAAGGCACACGCCGCCCGGCTTTTTTGATCAAGGCACCGAGCAGGCCCGCGTGTTCGGCAACACCGATCGCCAGAGTCACCACCAGAATGACGCCGAGCACGCCATTGCCGAAGGCCAACCAGTTGGCCAACAGCGCATTGTCAAAAATCCAGCGGATGTGCTCGAACTCAAAGATCGGCTTGATCTGATGGCTGACCGTCCCGCCAACAGCACCAGGAATCGCAAAACTCAGTCCACCCAAAAGGCCTGCTGCCAGCAGCGTCAACACATAAAGCCCGGCAAACAGCAGCACCGGGTCTGGAATCTTGTGGCCGAGATGCTCAATCCAGGCGGAAAACTCACGACGCGCTGCCGGCCGCTTGCTCATTAAAAATTCCTTGTCATCGACTGGCGCGGCTGCGCACCGCGCGTGGCTTGTAGGAGACTTGGGACGCCCAACACAAAGGTCGGTCCTGAATGTTTCCGCAGGGCTGGCCAACGGGTCAAGTGCTCGTCACCGCCTCGTGAGATTCGCTATCGCCAAAGCGAAGTTCTCCCTTCAGCCTGCGTAGCCCGTGGGCTAAATCATCGCCATCGGCGCACGCGGTGCCTGCGGCGGGGTGGGAGGCATGGGTGGCGCTGGCGGCGCGGGCGGCGCGGGTGGCGCCAGGAATGCGCGGGTTTGTTCGGGTACGCTGATTTTCACTAGTTGTGGGACGCGATCGCGTTGCAGTTTCAACTCCACGCGCGCTTGGCCGTGGCGGCCCAACTCGCGCATCGCATCACGCGGGTCATTCACCGTTTTGCCATCCACTTCCAAAATCACGTCACCCGCTTGTAGCCCTTGGTAGTCCTGGTCGTTGACTTCCAACACCAGCGCGCCTTTATCGGTGCCGAAATAGCGCGCCAAACCCGGGTTTAGCGAACTCAAACGCAGACCATTCATTCCATTCATCATCATGACGTTGACGCGTGTCTCGCCCGCTTTGCCGACTGCGCGGTGCACGATCGACTCAATCTGCTCATCAAAACCCTCGGGCAGTGGCGCCAGATTGCCAGGGCCGTGGTCGTTCATTTCAAATACAAAGCTGCGCGCCTGGGGACCGGCGAACATCTCAAAGCTGCCTTGCCGTTGCGCACTGACCGTGGCGTCGTAGGATTTACCATCGCGCAGATAACGCACGGCAACTTGGTCGCCGTCCTTGAGATCTTTCAAGGCTTCACGCAAGGCTTCCAAGGGGCGTTCACCGAGGATCGATGCAGCGCGGATTTGGGTGATGCTGTCACCCGCGCGCAAACCAGCGAGGTCCGCCGGTCCACCGGGGGTGACGCCTTCGACGCGCACGCCGTTTTTGTCGGCCGCGCCCAAAATCACGCCGACCACGGCGCGATCAGGATTGCCCAGATAGCGATACATTTGCACCCGCGCCTCATCACCACCGATCTGCGCGGACAGCTCGGCGACGCGCTTGCCGATCTGCGCTAGCTCTTTGCGCGCCTCTTGCAGATCCTGTTTCAGCTGGTTTTGATCGGGCGGCGTTTGCGCGCCGCAGGTTGCCGCGCTGCCAACGGCGATTGCCAATGCCAAGCACAGGCGATTGAATTGAAGGTTCATCGATACATTCCTCATAAAATTGCGGGTGATTTGTGACACGGGTGGGTTCGGCGTCGTTCGGCACTCAGTCCAAGCGGGCCTGCAGTAGCAGCGGACCCGAATCCATTTGCGTTGCGGTCTTCAGTTCTTCGAGCAAGCGCACACGTTCGCGCCAAAGCTGTGGCGCGCTGCCACGCGCGGTGAGGCCGACATCGAGCAGCGCCAAATCGTCTTCGATTGCGCTCTCCCACTGGTATTGCACCTCGGCTACATCGGCACTGTTAGCGCGTAGGCCGCGAATCTCGCTTTCCAGCGCTTGTGATCGTTGCATCAGCGCGCTCACCTCCGCTGGCGCGGCTGGCAGCAGCTCAGCGCTTTGCCGCATCGCGGGCACCATGCTGACCACCGCGAGCACTGCCGCCAGTGCCATCCACCACGGTGTGCGATTGGGCGCGTTCGTGCTGGCTGGTCGCGCTTGCAGATGCGCGCGGATGGCATGCCAGCCGTCGCCCGGTGGTGATTGCAGCGGCAGCGCGGCCAGCCGCTCGCGCAACAGCAAATCGGCGGCCGATAAAGGCGGCTCAATCGGGACAGACCTATCGTTCAATACGCCAGTGCGGGATTGCATGTCGCATCCTCCTCATTCAACACAGCACGCAGGCGCGCCGCGGCGCGCGCAACTTGCGATTTCGAAAAACTCACGGTGCGGTCGAAGGCTTGCGCGATCTCCTCGTGGGTATAACCTTCAACGTGGTAGAGCCACAAAACCGCGCGCGACAGCGCCGGTAACTGCGCCAGCGCGCGCTGCAAATCACGCGCACACAGCGCCGCGAGCGGATCGCTAGCGCTATCGGCGGCGCCATCCAGCAACATCGAATCGAGTTCGTCCATGGGCCGCCGGCCGCGCAAGCGCAGCAACGCGGCATTCACCACAATGCGTCGTAACCAAGCCCAAAACGGCGCTTCACTGCGATATTGCGCAACCTGCTCGAAAGCCTTCAGGAAACTGTCTTGCAACAAATCGTAGGCTTCTGCCTCGTGCCCCAGCAAACGCAGCGCCAGGGTGTACACCGGTCGATCAAACAGTCGATAGACCTGCTCGAAGGCCTCCAGGTCGCGACGCTTGAGGCGCGCGATCAAAAGTTCGGGGACATCAATGGCAAAGGATGAGGTGCTCATGACCTACAAGGATGCGCCAGAGCAAGATTAGGTCGCAGCCGATGTGCAGGCATTTGCTCAAGTCGCCAAATGTTGCAATTGATCCTGGTAGCCTGCGCTCCCGAATCGATCCTAGCCCGCGATGCGCATCATCACTCTGAACTTAAACGGTTTGCGCTCGGCTTCGCGCAAAGGGCTGTTGCCGTGGTTGGCAACGCAAAAGGCCGACGTCATTGCGCTGCAAGAAACGCGGCTGCAACTGGCGCAGCGCGAAAAAGAGGATTTTGCGCTGGCCGGCTACACCAGTTATTTCCTTGATGCGCAAGCCAAAGGCTACAGCGGTGTGGCTCTGTACGTGCCGCAAGCAGCGGATCGGATCAGCGAGGGCATAGGCCGGCCTGAGTTCGATGACGAGGGGCGCTGGTTGCAAGCGGATTTTGGCGATTTGTCGCTAGTGTCCTTGTACCTGCCGTCTGGCTCGTCTAGCGAACATCGGCAAGCGTTCAAGTATCAGACGCTGGTCTGGCTGGCCGAGAAGCTGGAGGCGCTCAGGCAGGATGGCCGTCGTTACATCGTTTGTGGCGACTACAACATCGCCCATCGGCCGATTGATTTGAAAAATTGGCGCAGCAACCAAAAGAACTCCGGTTTTTTGCCGGATGAACGCGCCTGGATGGACCATTTGCTTGAGCAACGCGGCTGGGTGGACACGCATCGGCAATTGAAGCCCGATATTGCCGAATACACCTGGTGGAGCAATCGCGGCAACGCTTACTCAAACGATGTGGGCTGGCGCATTGACTACCAGATCGCCTCGCCGAATTTGCTGGGCGCCGCCCACTTTGCACGCGTCCATCGGGAGGATCGTTTTTCTGACCACGCGCCGCTCATCGTCGACTATGATCTACCGACGTTGAAAGTTTGAGGAGCCTCTAGTAGCCAGAGGTGCCCGACAAATTATTCACCCAAAATCTGTAACTTGCGGGCAGATACTCTTGCGAAGCTTGCAGGCTTGCGCCACGATGGCGCCGCGCTTCCCACCGATGAGGGTAACCGATGTGGCAATGGCTCAAGCGTTTGTTTACTCGCCGCGCCGCAGTGCCCGAAGCGGAACCGCAGATATGGAATTTCCGCATCAAAGGCGGTCGCGCGGAGATTGGCGCCGTCAATGACGCGTTGGAACGCGCTGCGATGGCCGGCGAGGTTCCGGAAGCCGCGATGCGCGCCATGCAGGTGGCGCTCGATGAATTGCTGACCAATGCCATCATGCACGGCAAAGTCAGCCTGAATGATCCGATGCAGGTCGACCTAATCGTCGGCCAGAAATCACTGCGCGCGGTGATCAGTCACGCCGGACCCGAATTTAATCCCACCGAAGTGGCGGAGCCCGATTTGGACGGTGGTTTGCAAGAACGCGAAATCGGCGGTCTGGGCATCCATCTGGTGCGTTCGATGATGGATGAGTTCAGCTACGAGCACCAAGCCGGCCGCAACATCATCAAACTCGGCAAAAACTTCCGCTAAGGGCCGGTGAGCAAAAAGTCCAGGTTATTGACCAACGAGCCCTAAGCCAAACGCCGCCGCGCCAGCAGAGCGCGGATCAACAGCGCGCTGGCGCTTGCGGTAACCGTGTCGGCATCTAGCGTGGCATCCAGCAGATGCGCGCCGGGCACACTTGCAAAGCCACGGTACACATCGCGACAGTGTTGCAAGGTGGCGACCGCTTCAAAGGCATTCGGCCGATCGCCGCGGCTACCGATGCGTTGCAAACCGATTTCTGCAGGCAGATCGAGAATCAGCAATAAATCAGGCGGCGGCGCGAAGGCTTCGTTGTCCGCCCGAATGCGCTCAGCACTCAGCTCCGGCCCAGCCTGATAGGCGATGCTGCTGAAATAGTAGCGATCCAGCAACACGACCGCCCCGCGCGCAAGCGCCGGCAGAATCAGCGTTTCCAGATGCTCGCGGCGATCCAGCAATAACAAGGCGTGTTCTTCAGCGCGACTCAAACGTCCACCCGCAGCGCTGTCGCGCAGCCGTTTGCCGTACTGGCCATAAGTGGGTTCGCGACTACTCAGCCATGCTTGCCCGAGCGCCTGACAAAGTAGGCCCAGGCGATTGATTTGCGTGGACTTGCCAGCGCCATCAATGCCTTCGAAGACCACCAACAGGCCAGAGTTTGCTTCGATCATGGCAGTCGGTCAGGAAAGGGCGGGATGATTCTAGTGGCGATCAGGGCCTCGCAATAGCTGCGAGTGTCATACAAACACGTTAGCCTATGGCGCTGAACTGTCGCGGAGTATACGGATGCGCCCTTATTACCCTTTGCTTCTGGCTAGCTTGCTGAGCTTGACGGCGTGCGTTGGCACCCGTGATCTTGCCCCGTCGACCCCTGCACCGGCGGCGCCAACCGTAGCGGCAACCACGCCCGCTCCGCCTAGCGACAATTTCGAGTTGGATGGCCTCAAGGCGATCACCTGGGCACGCACGTCCACCGAGGCCGAAGCGCTGTATCTGCAAGGTTATCAGATGGCGCGCTTGGCCTTAGACCTGGCGCTGACCGACACTAATTCGAGCGCGGCGGTCGAACAAACTGGCAATTTCAGCAGCCTGCCGCCAGCCATCATTGTGGATGTTGACGAAACGGTGCTCGACACCTCTGACCATATGGTGGATCGGTTACGCAGTGGCCAACCGTTTACCAAGAAAGCTTGGAATGAATACGTGCAGCGCGCCAACGCAACGCCTCTGCCGGGCGCACTGAGCTTTCTAAAATACGCAGCCAGCCGTGGCGTGACGATTTTCTATGTGTCCAATCGCGAAGCCTTGCCGCCGGCGCCCGATTTACTGGGCGAGCTTGAACCTACGCGGCGCAATCTGGCGCAATTTGGCTTTCCCAATAGCGAAGATTCACGCACCTTTTTGTTCCGCGACGCCAGCCGCGGCTGGAAAGAAAAAAGTCCACGCCGCGCCGTTATCGCGCAGACCCATCGCATCGTGCTGATGGCCGGTGACAATCTTTACGACTTTATTGACGTAGAAGCGCCCACACGGGAAAAACGCGATGCCGCAATCGAAGCTCGCGCGAGTTGGCTGGGTACGCGCTGGATTGTGCTGCCCAACCCGATGTACGGTTCCTGGGAGAGCGTGCTGTTCGGCCAACAATCCGGTGCAGCAGCGCGGCGCGCAGCCTTAGAAAGTGTGGGCGTGCCTGGACCGGCCGCTGACACCATCGCCAAGGGTGGATTTGAGCCATAGGCGACTTTGGCAATGGGCCCACTGAGTGGCATTCGGGTACTTGATTTATCGCGCATTCTGGCCGGGCCGTGGGCCACCCAGCTGTTGGCCGATCTGGGCGCCGAAGTCATCAAGGTCGAAAAACCGGGTCTGGGCGACGATACCCGGCGCTGGGGTCCGCCGTGGCTAGCGGATGAACAGGGCAGGCCGAGTGCCGAATCGGCCTATTTTTTAAGTGCCAATCGGGGCAAACAATCGCTGGCGATCGACTTTACAGTCGCAGCCGGTGCCCATTTGCTGCGCGAGTTGGTCAAACAATGCCAAGTGCTGGTCGAAAACTACAAAGTGGGTGGACTGGCCAAATACGGGCTGGATTACCTCAGCTTGCATGAACTCAATCCGGCTTTGGTGTATTGCTCGATTACCGGCTTCGGTCAAACCGGCCCGTATGCAAAACGCGCCGGCTACGACGCGGCAATCCAGGCGCAGGGCGGTTTGATGGGCATCACCGGTGAGCCGGACGGTGCACCTGGCGGTGGCCCGCAGAAAGTCGGTGTGGCGGTCGCTGATTTGATGACCGGCATGTACGCCGCAACCGGTATTTTGGCCGCACTGCGGCATGCGCAAATCACCGGACAGGGCCAGCATATCGACTTAGCGCTGCTCGACACCCAGGTCGGCTGGTTGGCCAATCAGGCGCTGAATTATTTAGTCGGCGACCAAGTTCCGCAGCGCCAAGGCAGCGCGCACCCCAACATCGCGCCCTATCAGGTGATGCCAGCTGCCGACGGTCATTTCATGCTGGCGGTGGGCAATGACAGCCAGTTTCAGCGCTTGTGTGCGCTGCTGGGTCAGCCGGCGCTGGCCGTTGATCTGCGATTTGCGAGCAATCCGGCGCGTGTTGCCCATCGCGAAACCTTGATTGCGCTGCTGTCGGTGCCTCTAGTTAAGCAGTCCGTCGCGCATTGGCTGGCGCAATTGGAAGCACTTGGCGTGCCCTGCGCGCCGGTCAATTCGATAGCCCAAGTATTCGCCGACCCGCAAGTTCAAGCGCGCCAGATGCGTTTCGATCTGCCACATGCGCTCGGCAGCGTGCCACAGGTCGCCAATCCACTGAAGTTTTCTCACACCGCAATTGAGTATCACCGCGCCCCGCCGCTGCTGGGCGCCGATACCGACGCGGTGTTGAGCACGCGCCTGGCATTGGATGCGGCGGAAATTGCAGATTTACGTGCCGCTGGGGTGATTGGCGCGGCCAATTGATCGGCCTCTTATGCCGGTTAGTCGGCGTGTTAGATTGAACGCCCCCCACCATTGGCAGATCGCACAAATGAAGCTTTCCAGCAAACTGAGTGTCGCTCTGGCACTACTGGCGGTCTGCAGCGCCGCTAGTGCCTACGAGTTTGAGGTGTCCAACGCAACAAACGTCAGAATCACCGGCATTGCGGCCAGCGAAGACGGCGAGACTTGGGGTGCGTTCGATGTCAAAGGCGGCATTCCTGGCAGGTCGAAGACTACGCTGGTGTGGAGTTCCGAAACCGACAACTCGGATTGCGAATGGCTGGTCAAAGCCACCTACGCAGACGGCAGCGAATCGGACCCGGCAAGCTTCGATTTCTGCGAAGAGGATCTGGAAATTGTGTTTAGCGAGTAGCGGTCTGAGCTTTAGCCCGCATGTTTCATGAATTCGCGCGATGAGCGCGCAGAATATTGATTGTCCAGTGGTTTTTTCGAAGGAGCGGTGTAGTGATGCATACACCCGACTGAGGAAAAATCGCTGGGCAATCAAGAGGCAAGCGAGGGCGCGTGTAATTTATGAAACATGCGGGCTGGGAACCTCTGAACAAATCAGAGGTTCGTCCAAACTGCGGCCAAAACGTCAGAGGTCTAGCAGCCTGTCGGACTTTGCGCGTGAGATGCGTTGGGTAAGCGGATGCAAGGCGCGGCGCGCGGCCAATGGTTCCTCCGTTGGGGTCGCAACGCCGCAGACGCCGTTGCTACGCACAGCCCGCCGGACGGCCTTTTGGCATAGCGCAGACTCTAAAGTAGAGCCATAGCCTTCAAAATCAATTCGAAAATGGGTAATGATCGCCAAAAGGACTTCCGGCGCACTCGCGAGGAAAGTCCGACAGGCTGCTAGTGTGCGAATGAGCGCACCAGCGGTGCCGCCAAGACTCCCGCAACATAGCCTGTTCTCTGCTAGCTTGCGCGCCATGGAAAGCACTAACACCGCCAGCTTGAGCCTGCCACCCGCCAGCATCGTTGGTTGGCGGGAGTGGTTGGCCTTGCCCGATCTGGGTGTCACGGCGATTAAAGCGAAAATCGACAGCGGCGCGCGTTCATCGGCGTTGCACGTGGTGTGGCAAGAGCGTTTTCATCGCAACGGTGGCCCCTGGCTGCGTTTTGCCGTCGAATCCTCTGGAATGGGATCGCCACAAGTTGAATCGGAGGCGGAAATCGTCGACGAACGTAATGTGACGGATTCCGGTGGTCACACCACACGACGGCCATTCATTCGCACGCGGGTCAAGTTAGGCGGCGACCTGTGGCCGATTGAAATCAATCTGTTCGATCGTCGCCATATGCTATTCCCCATGCTGTTGGGACGCACCGCGATGATTGCTCGTTTGCTGGTGGATCCAGCACGGTCCTTCTTACGTGGTGGTGATCTAACGGAGGCACCGTGAACCTGGCCATTCTGTCGCGCAACAGCAAGCTTTATTCGACCAAACGACTGCTTGAGGCCGCGAAGTTGCGCGGGCATACCGTGCGGGTGGTCGACCCGTTGCGCTGTTATATGCGCATCAACCCTGGATTGGCTGAAATTCACTTTAAAGGCAAGTTGTTGGGGGTCACCGACGCGATCATCCCGCGTATCGGCGCGTCGATCACCTTCTACGGCACCGCAGTTGTGCGCCAGTTTGAATCGATGGGCGTTTACACCGTCAACGGCTCCGATGCGATTGGCCGCGCGCGCGACAAATTGCGCTCCATGCAGTTGTTATCGCAGCTGGGCATCGGTTTGCCGACCACCGTTTGTGCGCATAGTCCTGACGATACCAACGACCTAGTTGCCATGCTCGGCAAGGCGCCGCATGTGCTGAAACTGGTTGAAGGCACCCAGGGTCAGGGCGTGGTGCTGGCCGAAACGCATGCGGCATCGATCGGTTTGGCCGTAGCTTTTCGTGGCGTCAAAGCACACTTTTTGATGCAAGAGTTCATCCGCGAGGCGAAAGGCGCTGATTTGCGCGCCTTGGTGGTGGGTGGCAAGGTGGTCGCCACGATGATGCGCCAAGCCCGCGAGGGCGAGTTTCGCTCCAATCTGCATCGTGGCGGGAGCGCGCTGCGGGTCACGCTCAGCCGCGTGGAGCACGACACCGCGATCCGCGCGGCGGCAACCATGGGCTTGGGCGTGGCCGGGGTCGATTTGTTGCGCTCTGATCGTGGCCCACTGGTGCTGGAGGTCAATTCTTCGCCGGGGCTAGAAGGCATCGAAGCCGCTTCGGGTATCGACGTGGCCAGTGTGATCATTGAGCACATTGAAAAGTCGATCGGGCTGCGAAAATCGGCATGATCCGCGGATGATGGACTCCGTTTCGAAGGCGCCCAGGCAACTGAGCATCCTGGCGCAGACCGAGCATTGGCTGGTCATCAATAAACCCCCCGGATTGAGCATCTACGAGTCGAGTTACACCGGCCCGCGCGAAGACACCGTGCTCGGTTTGTTGCGCGTGCAGCTCCGGGTGGATCGGCTGCACGCCATTCATCGCCTAGATCACGCCACCAGTGGCGCCTTGTTAGTGGCGCGCGATGCGCGCAGCGCCGCCGTGTTGTCCGGGCAGTTTGAATCGCGTGCGGTGGGCAAACGTTATGTTGCCGTGGTGCGTGGTGATCCCGCCGCCGAACTGTTTGAAGTGGATCACCCGCTCAGCGGCGCCGATGGCAAAGGGGCGGTCAAACCGGCGTTGACTCGCTTTCGCACCCTGGCTCGGGTGACATTGCCTATCCCGCTCGCGCGCCATCCAGAAGCGCGCTATGCACTGCTTGAGGCGCTGCCGGAAACCGGCCGTTATCACCAAATTCGCCGCCACCTCAAACACGCGGCCCATCCGATCATTGGCGATGTCAAATACGGCAAGGGCGAACACAATCGCGTCTTTCGCCAACGCGGCGTGCACCGCCTGCTACTGCATGCGCGCGCTCTGACCTTTATTGATCCGCACACCGGCGACAGTGTCGCAGTGGAGGCGCCGTTTGACGCGCTGTTCGATAAAGCGCTGGCGCTGTTTGGCCCGCCAGTCGCTCCGCTATAGGCAAAAGAGCGGCGTGATCGCCTACAGCGCGAAGCGCTCCCGCAAGATTCGATTAACGCGGGTCTGCCAGCCGTCGCCAGTGGCACGCAGCACGGCCAGCAAGTCGGGATCAAGCCGCAGCTTCACCGGCACTTTGGCGTCGGCCTTTGTGCTACCGGCCGGGCGCCCGCGCTTGCGCGCCACGATCACCTCCGGCGTGTGCACGGCAGCAAACTCGCCGGCCTTCGCCTGCCGAACGGATTCGAGTAGATCGTGCTCGAACTGGGACATCTGCGCATCGTTCATTGGGTCACTCCATCATCTTTCGCAGTTCGCGCAGGAATGCGACGGACATGCTTTCGGTCTTGGACTTCGGGTAAATGATCAGCAGGCTCACCGTTCCGTCGGCCAGCTTCGCAAAGTAGACAACGCGAACGCCGCCGCGCTTGCCCATGCCATCGCGCGACCAGCGCACTTTCCGCAGCGGCGCGCCAGGGATCACGTCGCCGGCTTCCGGGTTTGCCGCGATCCAGTCGACGAACGCCTCGCGCTCCCCGTCGCTCCAGACCAGCGCCGCGTAGCGCTGGAAAATCGCGGTTTCAATGACGGTGAGGATGATTTAATCGTACACCCAAGGTATTTTACTGGCAAGCAGCCAGCAAGCGCGTCGCAAGCTGGAACAACTGGACAGCGCGATCGAACTGCGCGATAGGGCGGCAGCGCCGGGTAACCGGCCGGAAGAACTCAAGGGTGACCGAAGCAATCAGTACAGCGTGCGCATCAACGATCAATGGCGTCTGTGTTTTGTCTGGACGGCCCTTGGCCCGCAAGACGTTGAAATAGTGGGTAGTGTGCCGAAGATTTGGCTGGCGCAGCCATTGCCCGGATTCAGCCACGCGCGAAATTGCGCCCGGATCAGGTGGGAACCAGGATGGCCAGAGGCAGGCAGCGTGATGGCTACGCCGAACGCTCCTTGGTTGTTCACGGCGCGCGTTTGCT
>CAZLSB010000103.1:0-13012 GCA_964561825.1 uncultured Xanthomonas sp. | reverse complement strand
AATCCGCCGTTTACCAAGTCCCTGATGGGCCGCGTGCGCAACAACACCATCGGATCAGCAACAATCAATTCCGGGGCCGAGCTCGGCAACATGATTCGCCTGCAGAACGAGGGCCGCATCGCGGCCACGGTGGCCATCACCGGCAACACCTTGCTTAGCGCTACGCTGACGGCGATCAATGTCAACCACGGCATTTCGCTTCTGGCGGGCACCGCGGCGAGCAATGTGACCATCACCGGCAATACGATCAGTGATGTCACCAATGGGCGCGCTGTCTCGGTCCAGGCCAATGACTTCCTGCCGGCGGGTGGCAATGCCGGCACCGTTTGTACCGATATTGCCGGCAACACCATGAACAGCAACATCGCTGGCGCGGGGGGTGACGGCACCCGCATCCGCGTCCGCCAAAGCGCCAGCAGTGCGCCCTCGGTCTTCAACGTTCGCCAGAGTGCAGCCACCGCCGGAGCAATCGCCACCGAGCTGGATGATGCCAATGGCTTCAACAATCCTGCGCAGGTGAGTGTTTTCGGCGCGCCGACCTATAACGCTGGGGCGTGCCCGCAGCCCAGCAACTGAAGTAGCAACAATGACAATGTCGTGCGGATGCTGATCGTTCGGATCCCGGAACCACCGGGATCGGTTGACTTGCTTCATCAACAGCAGGGGGTGTGCGATGGCTGAACCGTTTTTATCTGAAATTAGAATCATGAGTTTCGTGTTTCCACCCAGGGGTTGGGCGCTGTGTAATGGGCAGCTATTGCCCATCAATCAGAACCAGGCGCTGTTCTCGCTGCTCGGCACAACTTTTGGCGGCGACGGTCGAGTGAATTTTGCATTGCCCGATCTGCGCGGCCGCACACCCATTCATGTGGGTGCAGGACACACGCTCGGTGAACGCGGCGGTGAACAGGCGCATACCTTAAGCATTGCCGAGTTGCCCACCCATTCGCATGTGTTGACGGCGTCGGGCAGTCCGGGAAATTCACCCAATCCGCGATTCGGTGCCAACGGCAATCTGTTTGCCCAGGATCCGGGCAACAGCTATGCGGCTCCGCAGAATCTCACTGCCCTTAATGCCGGCAGTATCGGCAACGTCGGTGGGAGCCAGGCGCATCTGAATATGCAGCCATTCCTGACCCTGTCCTTTTCAATTGCCCTGCAGGGCATTTTCCCTTCGCGGAACTAGGAGCCCACCATGGCACAACCATATGTTGGTGAGATCAGGATGTTCGCCGGGAATTTTGCGCCAGCCGGCTGGATGTTCTGTGAGGGACAATTGCTTTCCATTTCCGAGAACGAAACCCTGTTCCAACTCGTCGGGACGACGTATGGCGGGGATGGGCAAGAGACCTTCGCACTGCCTGACCTGCGTGGCCGTATTCCGATCCATCAGGGGAATGGATTCATTCTTGCCGAAACCGGTGGCGCCGAAACGATCACCTTGACCGTCAACCAGATTCCGGTGCACAGCCATCCGCTGCTCGGTAGCGCGGTCAACGGCAATCAGGTCAATCCCTCCAACACCTTGCTGGCAAGCTCCACCGTGGTCACGCCCTATGCAGTGGAGACCGCAAACGCGCAGATGGCGGTCAATGCGGTTTCTGCGGTTGGCGGGAGTCAGCCGCACAACAATTTCCAGCCGTATTTGTGCGTCGACTTCATCATCAGCCTGTTCGGCATCTTTCCGTCGCCAACTTAAGGAACAGAAATGGCAGATCCATTTGTTGCAGAGATCCGCATCTTTCCCTTCAATTTTGCTCCGCGGGGATGGGCTTGGTGCGATGGGCAGTTATTGCCATTGAGCCAGAACACAGCGCTGTTTTCCCTGCTCGGCACGACCTACGGCGGCAACGGCAAGAGCAATTTCGCCCTGCCGAATCTACAGGGACGCGCGCCAATGCATCCCGGACAGGGTCCCGGCTTGAGTCTGCATGACCTCGGTGAAACCGGCGGCAGTGAAACAGTGACCTTGTTGGAGTCGGAGATTCCGTCGCACAGCCATCCTCTACGAGGGACTGTCGAGGACGGTACGCAGGGTACGCTCGCAGCGGGGGTCACCGTTGCTACGTCGGTCGGCGGCGCGCTTTATCAGACCAACACAGGGTCCGGCTTGGTTTCGATGAATGCCAACGCCATCGTTCCCGCCGGGGGCGATCAGCCGCACAACAATATGCAACCGTATTTGACGTTCTACTTCTGCATCGCGCTGCAAGGTGTATTCCCGCCGCGCACCTGATTTACCACTGCCGTGTTTGGGTCCCAATCACGGCAGTGATTGACGCAATCGGTCGAAAACGGCTGCGTCAAGCACCACAAAGTTCAGTTGAACACCGCCTCGAATCGCAAACGATCGGCGCTGGTTTCGATTGGCACTAGGAAAAGCTCGAGTTGGCCTAAATCCGGGTGTTCCACGACATAGATGCCCTGAACTCCGCGCGTACCGGGCGGGGCGAGCAAGGTGACCGAGAATGGTGAAACCCGCGGCGATGGCGAGCGCAGGCGCTCGACCGATTTCACTTCGAAGGCGTGACTGCTTTTAACCAAGGGCAGTCGCCCGCCAACTAGGCTTTCGAAATGTTCTGGCGTAACTTGCGATAAGTCATACATCAAACGTAATCCTCAGTTCAGCATTTTTTTAGGGTATGCAACAGGCTTTGGAATTTTCAACGTTGATTCACAAAATATCCGGGCTAGCTTGCTCGTTTTAACAACAAGCGCTCGCAGAGAAATAGACGCCTGTACCGAACAACTGCCTCGACGGCAGCAATATTTCACAATCAATTGGTTACTACCAGTAGGTGATCAAACTGCAGTAGCCGAGAATGCAGCCTTGCTAGGCAAGTGAGTTTCGCTATGAATCGCCGTCAACTAATTTGCGCGACTGCAGGAGTCGCGGTTGTGCTGAAATCTGGTCTGGGCATTGCGGCAGGCGATCGCGTAACAACATCGCCGACCTGTGCACTTTTACCTATTTCGGTCAGTCAGCGCGCGCAAGGCGCAGCGATTAGCCAACTGCGCGTTGAGAAATTCTTGCCTGCGCAAATGGATGCTGCTGTTCTGGCCCGTTGGGATTTCAACCTTGTCGTGATGAGTGACAGCGGCATTGCGAACATGATTTACGCATGGCAATTACGACGCTCGGCGAGCGGCTTATCGATGCCTGCCAATAGCCTGCGCATGCGCTTTCCGACCGGCACACGGATTGCTGCGATGAGCGCGGTGCAACGACGTTTGCCAGGCCGCGTGGCGCAGACCTCAAATTGGGCTGAGTCGTTGCCAAACGGTACGCTGATGGTCCTGACGACGTCGCGCTCCAGTACGTCGGCGCCCCCAACCATGGCAGATTTGCGTTTTGACGCCACCTTGCGGGAGATCTATCTGGCCGATGGCAGCAGGCGGGATTTCGATGCCCTACTGATCGAAACCACCTGAACTTGCTATGCAGGCCATGTGCGCGTACACCGACTCGGCACATCCCGCGCGTCCTGAAGGCCTGACTTTGCGTCATATGGAAGCCCGCGACCTGGACTTTCTGTGTGCGTTATACGTCAGCACGCGCGCAGCGGAACTGGCGCCGGTGCCATGGCCAGACGCGGCGAAGCTCAGTTTCTTGCAAGATCAGTTCGCCAAACAGCACGATCATTATCAGCGCAACTACCCAGGTGCGCATTTTTGGGTGATTGAGCGAAATTTCTCCCCGGTTGGACGCGTTTATGTTTATCGAAGCCCGGGTGAAATCCGTTTAATGGATCTTGCCCTGCTCGTCCATTTACGCGGCCAAGGTCTGGGCTCAGGCTTGCTGGCCGAGTTGATCGACGAATCAGAGCGCAGTGCTGCCAACATCACCCTGCACGTGGAAGCAGAGAACCCGGCGATGGGCTGGTATCTACGCAGGGGTTTTGAGCGACTCGAAGATCGCGGCGTTTACCAATTTCTGAGTCGAGCGCCAGTATCTCGCATGCATGGCGCAACTTGAAAACCGGACAGTGTTTCGCGCGCGAGCCCGGCCCGGCAACCGACGAGGAACTCAATCGCACCTGGTCGGCAGTCAGCGAGTCACTGCTGCAACGATGCCAAGCGCAGCTTGGCTTGGCGATCCAGACGCGCCACGATTCCACAGACTGCTAGACTAAAACCGCGTGGTCCCAAGAAGGATTACGCTTGTACCTTGAATGTCACCGACGGGAGATTGGGCATGAGCAAAGGCATGGATTCGAAAAAGAGCGCGAAGAAGCAGCCATTGAAGACGCCAAAGGAAAAGAAACTGGCCAAACAAGAAAAAAAGAGCGCCAAGTAGGCGTTGCGCGGTCGACGAGTGAAACTAGGTGGGAGTAGCGCTGTTTGGCGATGGCGCCAAGCGCCTCCCGCCGTACTTGCGCCGGAAAAGCGTTGAAAATCGCGGAATTGATCTTCTGGCCGATGCACGTGAAACCGCGCACTATCGACAGTCCCCGTTGCTTTGAACCCGGTGATGTCTGACGTCACACAACTGTTGCGTGAGTGGCAAGCGGGTGATCAGGCCGCGCTTGATGCCCTACTGCCGCAGGTCTATGACGAGTTACGCCGACTGGCCGCGCACGAGTTGCGTGGGCATCGCAATCACGAGACGCTGCAGCCCACCCCGTTAGTGCACGATGTTTTTGTGCGCCTGCTGGGCGCGGCCTCGTTGGACATTAGCAATCGCAAGCATCTTTACACCACCGCGGCGAAACTGATGCGCCAAGTGCTGGTCGATCGTGCCCGCGCGAAATAGCGCGACAAACGCGGGGGAGGGCAGTGGCAGCGCGTCGATATGGTCGAAGCTTTGGGTCTGCCGATCGACGACGGCGTGGACTTGGCTAATCTGGATGAAGCGCTCTGTGCGCTAGCGCAACTCGACGAACGCATGGCAACGATGGTTGAGCTGCGCTACTTCGTTGGCTTGGAAGTCAGTGAAGTCGCGCGCTTGATGGAGATCGATGAGCGTACCGTGTACCGCGATTGGGCCATGGTGCGCGCCTGGCTGAAACAACGATTGGCGTGAGCGTGCGCGTGCGCCAAAGCAGATACCTGCGCTCGGCTAGACGTCAGCTGCCGCCCAGGAGCCGCGCTAAGGCCATCGTGAAGCGGTTAACTGAGGTTTCTAGCAGCCTGTCGGACTTTCCTCGCGAGTGCGCCGGAAGTCCTTTTGGCGATCATTTCTACTCATTCTCGAATTGATTTTGAAGGCTTGGGCTACTTTCGAGTCTGCGTTGCCAAAAGGCCGTCCGGCGGGTGGCGCCTCGCAACGGCGTCAGCGGCGTTGCGACCCTTGCCAATGGAGGAGCCATTGGCTGCGCGCCGCGCCTTGCATCCGCTTAAGCCAACCAACGCATCTCACGCGCAAAGTCCGGCCGCTAGATCAAATATCCCCAGCAAACGCGGCGCTTAATATCTGTAGTGCTGCCGGCAAATCAAAAGTCACCGGATTGCCTCCTGCTGACGGATCCAGCACCGCCTTCGCGGCGATTTCTGCGCTGCGCGCTGAGTCTATGCCAAGATCGATCAGGGTATTTGGCACGCCTACATGCTGGCGCAAATCGACAATAAAGCGCAGGAAACTGTCGAAACCGGGGTCGGGCAGTTCTAGATAGGCGGCTAATCGCGTTAATCGCGATTCAATGGCGCTGCGGTTGTAAGCCAATACATAGGGCATCAGGCAGGCGTTAGTCATGCCGTGGTGGGTGTCGAATAACGCGCCGATCGGATGGGACAGCGCGTGCATGCCGCCTAAGCCCTTTTGAAAGGCGGTGGCGCCCATCGCCGCGGCCGCCAGCATATCGGCGCGGGCGTTGAGGTCGTTGGGATCGGCCATGACTTTGGGTAAGGCAGTGGCGATTAGCCGCATGCCTTCCACCGCTACGCCGTCGGCGAGTGGGTGGAAACCCGGCGCGCAATAGGCTTCCAGACAGTGCGAAAGCGCATCCATACCGGTGCCGGCGGTGATTTTTGCTGGCATACCCACGCTCAGCTGCGCGTCGCAGATGACGATGCTGGGCATGATTTTCGGATGGAAGATGATGCGTTTGGTGTGCGTGGCCTCGTCGGTCACGACCCCAGCGCGGCCCACTTCCGAACCGGTGCCGGCGGTGGTGGGCACCGCGATGATCGGCGCGATGCCGGCCGGATTGGCGCGCGTCCACCAGTCGCCGATGTCTTCGAAATCCCACACGCTGCGGGTTTGGCCAGACATGAATGCGATCAGCTTGCCCGTATCGATGCCGCTACCACCGCCAAAGGCGATCACCCCGTCGTGGCCACCGGCGCGATAGAAACGCACGCCCGCGTCCAAATTGGCGCCGCTGGGATTGGGCCGAATATCGCTGAACAACGCGGCAGCCAAACCCGCGTCGAGCAAATCGGCCAACACCTGATGCACCATCGGCGTCTGCGCTAGGCCCGCGTCGGTGACCAGCAGCGGCCGCTGCATGTTGAGCGTGCGGCAATGATCGGCCAGTTCTTTGCTGCGACCGACGCCGAACTTCACCGCGGTCGGGTAATTCCAATTGGCTTTGTGGCTCATGCGCTTAACTCAAATGCGGTGGCGAAGATGGAAAGATTTTGGCCGCGTTAGATGTTCGTAGCCAATCGATGACAGCGTGGCGCCGTGGCCGGTGTGTTTGACGCCGGTCCAGGCCAGAGCCGGGTCCAAATAATCGCAGCGATTCATGAATACCGTGCCGGTGTCGATCTGCTGGCCCAATGCCTCGGCCGCGTCCAAATCGGTCGTCCAAATCGAAGCGGTGAGGCCGTAGGCGCTGTCGTTCATCAGGGCAAGCGCCTGATTATCGTCCTGGACCGCCATAATGCCTACCACCGGTCCAAAATTCTCTTCGCGCATCAATGACATGGAATGATCCACGGCAACCACGATCTGCGGCGCCAGGTAGGCGCTGCCGAGCGCGTTGGCGGCAAATCGGGACGGGTCGATCAGCGTGCGCGCGCCCGCCGCGACCGCAGCTTGAACCTCATGGCGCACAAACTCGGCGGCGGCCGGTTTGACCAATGGGCCCAGCGTGGTCGCTTCATCCAATGGATTACCGAGCACGTAGTCATAGGTCAACGCGGCAAAGCGTTCGATGAACTCGGCGTACACGGCTTGCTGCACATAGATGCGTTCGATGCCGCAGCAGCTCTGACCGGAATTGAAAAAACTGCCATCGACCAGATTTTCGACCGCGTGGGCCAGATTGGCATCGGCGCGCACATAGGCGGGATCTTTGCCGCCCAGCTCTAAGCCCACACCAAGAAATCCCGGCGCGGCTGCGTGTGCGATGGCCCGGCCGCCCGCCACCGAGCCGGTGAAGTTGACTTGCTGGACTTGACCGGACTCGATCACGGCGGCCGTTTGCGTATGCGTCAAGAGCACATTTTGAAACAGCCCAGCCGGCAAACCAGCCGCCGCAAAAGCCGCAGCGAAGCGTTCGCCGACCAGCAAGGTTTGCATCGCGTGTTTCAGGATCACCGCGTTGCCGGCCAGCAAGGCCGGAATCACCGCATTCACCGCGGTCAGGTACGGGTAATTCCACGGCGCGATGACCAACACCGTGCCTAGCGGCTCGCGGCGGATGTAACGTCGAAAACCGTCAATCGGCGTGGGCTCAACATCGGCCAGCGCGTGTGGGGCGATCGCTATCATGTGGCGTGCGCGATCGGCAAAGCCGCGCAATTCACCGGCGCCGTAGCGCACCGGTCGGCCCATTTGCCACGCCAGCTCAGGCACGATGTCGCTTTGCATCGCCAACATGGCCGCCACCGCCGCCGAACAATAAGCCGCGCGATCGGCAATCGGCGTGCGTCGCCACGCCGACTGCGCGGCGCTGGCGGCGCCTAGTGCGCTGGCGATCGCGGCATCGTCGGCGCAGTTACGCTGCGCATAAATACTGCCGTCGACCGGGGAAATCAGTTGAATGCGTAGGGTCATAGGGTTCGGTTGCTCGTCAAGAAATCCGCCGGTGTACGGATACTGCAAAATCAGTACTGCTCAAATCCGCGCAGCAACTCCCAATCGGTTACTCGGCGGTCATATTCCAACTGTTCCCAATCGGCGGTGTGTTTGTAGTGCTCGACTACCTCATCGCCGAGCGCTTCGCGCAGCAAGCTCGACTGCCCGAGCGCAGCGCTGGCAGCGCGCAAGGTTTTCGGCACTTCAGCCAAGTTCGTGCCGGTGTAGGCGTCGCCAGCAAACGGCGCTGGCAAGTCCAAAGCTTCGTCGATACCCGCGAGTCCGGCGATGATCAGCCCGCTATAGGCCAGATAGGGGTTCAAATCGGCGCCGCCGATTCGGCATTCAATGCGGATGCCTTTGCCACCTTCGCCACACAAACGATAACCCGCGGTGCGATTATCGCGACTCCAGATGGCGCGAGTGGGCGCGAAAGTGCCGGCCTGGAAGCGTTTGTAGGAGTTGATGTACGGTGCCAAAAAGTAGGTGATATCGCGCGTGTATTTGAGCTGGCCGGCGACCCAAGATTGCATCAGTTTGGACATGCCATAGGGCTGATTGGAATCACAAAACAGCGCCTGATCAGCGTCGAGATTCCACAAAGAGTTATGAATATGGCTGCTGGAACCGGCCAAGTCATAGCGCCACTTGGCCATAAAGGTGATCGCTTTGCCTTGCGCGTCGGCAATTTCTTTGCAGGCGTTTTTTAGGATCGCGTGACGATCGGCCGAGGTCAGCGCGTCGCTGTAGCGCACATTGATCTCTTCCTGGCCCGGGCCCCATTCGCCCTTGGAGCACTCGACCGGAATGCCGGCCGCCTGCAAACCGGTGCGCATCGCCCGCAGCACCGGTTCCTCGCGGCTGGTCTGCAGCACGTGGTAATCCTGGATATACGCCCCGGCGCTAGTCGGCTGGTGATAACGCTTGGCGCGTGCCTGCGCGTAGCTGTCATCAAACAGGTAAAACTCCAGTTCTGATGCAAACATGCCTAACCAGCCGCGATCGCGCAGACGCGCCACTTGGCGTTTGAGCATGCCGCGTGGGCTGTGCGGCAGATCGTGGTGGTGGTGATCTTGCACATCACACAGGACCAGCGCCGTGCCCGGCAACCACGGCGTGAGCCGCAGCGTGTCCAAATCCGGTTTCATCACAAAATCGCCGTAACCCTTACTCCAACTGGCAGCGGCGTAACCCGGCACTGGTTCCATATCAATATCGTTGGCCAGCAAATAATTGCAGCCGTGGGTTTCTTCCATCGCGCTATCGAGAAAGAACTCGGCCTGAAAGCGTTTGCCAACCAAACGGCCTTGCATATCCACAATGGCTGCAACCACGGTATCGATGCGGCCAGCGGCAACCGCGGCTTTGAGTGCGTCTACGCTGAAGAGTGCGGTCATCGGTAATCTCTTGAGAATAGGAGTAAGAGTTCGTGGCTAGACATCATTCCCGCTTTCGCGGGAATGATGATGTTGAAACTTCCTGGACAACATTAATTAACGCTTCTGGCTGCTTTTATCCGCCGCCGTCATCGCAAACTCCTCTTCTGGCGACAGAATCAAACGATGTCGGCCGACCAGTGCGAAATAGACGATGCAGACCGCAAACCAACCGGCCACCCAGACCACGCCGGTGCGATAGACCGGATCGGTAAGTTGGATGTACAAGGTGACCAACGCAATGATGACGGTCAGCGCCGCGCCCGGCACGCCCAACGGGCTGCGGTAGGGACGATCCATATTCGGCAGTTTGCTGCGCAGTATTATGAACGATAAGCCCTGCATGATGTAGGAAAACATCGCACCAAACACCGCCATATTCAGCAGCGTGCCGCCGATGACGGCGGCACCTTGGTCAGAGCCCAGCACAAACCATAATGTAAACATCACGCTCAGTGCGACTATCGAGCCGAGCAGCATCGCCACGTGCGGGGTTTTGCGGCTGCCGTGGGTAATCGATAATCCAGACGGAAAATAGCCGGCACGGCTCAGCGAATAAATCTGCCGACCTTTGGCAAAGATAATCGTATGAAAACTGGCGACTAGCCCTAAAACCGCGACCAATGCCAAGGCTTTGGCAATGCCATCGCCAAACAGCGCTTTGAAACCATCCAACAAAGGCTCACCCGAGCTGGCGAGTTGATAGGCGCCGATACCAATGACGGAGGAATTCAGCCACAGAATCATAAAGGCCGACACAATCAGCGTAAAAATGCCGGCAATGATGCCACGTGGCATATCGCGTTTCGGATCGACCGATTCTTCTGCCGCCAGCGGTAATTGTTCGATGGCCAAAAATAACCATACCGCAAACGGCAGCGCTGCCAATATGCCCATGAATCCTTTTGGCAAAAATGGCCCACCGCCGTCGGCAAGCGCCTGACTGCCCTCGACCACGCCGCCAGCCGGCACATTCATCGCCCACTGGTTGAAATTGATATTCGGTAGCGCGGCAATCCAAAACACCACCAGACACGCCAACGCGGCCAAAGTAATACCGACGGTCACTTTGAAGGATAATTCGACACCCATGGCGTTAAGGGTGACGAAAACGACGTAAAACCCGATCCACCAGAGCGGCTGGTAGGCGGCGGGGGTCTCAAAGATACCGCCCATATACGAGCCGATAAAAAATACGATAACAGCCGGTGTCAGCACATATTCGACGTTTTCGGACAATCCGGTCAGAAAGCCGCCCCACGGCCCCATCGCGGTGCGCGCAAAAGAATAAGCGCCGCCGGTGTGGGGCAGGGCAGGGGACATCTCAGCCAGTGAGAAAGTTAATCCCAAATACATCACCGCGATAATGGCGGTGGCGATAAACATGCTGCCCCAGCCATTCGCCAGACCGAAATTCCAGCCGGAAAAGTGTCCAGAAATGACCGCGCCCACGCCCAGTGCCCACAATGACCACACGCCCGCATAGCGTCGTAAGCCGCGTTTTTCGAAGTAACTTTTATCGACCTTGGTGTAAGTGACACCGGATTGCTCAGCCATGATTAGTCCCCGTGATTGATCCCCAATGGACGATGGGTGGGCTTCCTGCTCCACCCATCGCGAACAAACCGGCAACGCCGATTTGGGTTAGTCAGGAAAGTGCCAGAAACCGCAGCAAGGCTTCCCATCAGCGTCGCGCCCCCAGCGTGACACCGACACCAGACCTTCCCGGTCCGGTAAATTCCGTATTCCAAAGCAGCGCCAACGCGCCGTGCAGCGCGTTTAGCAGCGTGTCGCGCCACTGTTGCACCGCGCTGACAGCGGCCAATTGGTCATTGCGAATTTCGATCATCGCGCACAGCAAGCCGTGGTTTTGCCCATGGCGCGCCACCGTGTGGTAAACCCCTTGCTGCGGCGCATACGGCTGATTGTCGCCCACACAGTGCTCGGGATTGGTCCGTAGACCGCTTAACAGGGCGTCGGCCAGACGACGATCTTGGTCCGATAACACGCCCATCTGCCAAGGTCGTGCGTAACCGTTTAGCGATCGGGTGAAACTGTGGATCGACAGCACCGCAGTGGGCTGGCCACGCAACAGACGCGCCTGCAACACCTGGTCGATGGCCGCGTGAAAGGGTTCGTATAGCCAGCGCCGACGCAGTTCGCGTTCGTGGCTGTCGATCTGTTGATTGCCGGGGATCGGCGTGCCATCGCTGTGCGCTGGGATCGAGTCGGGGGCTTGCGGGTCACGATTCAAATCCATCAACAAGCGCGATTGACGCGCCAGGATCAGCGGCGCATCGAGCGCGTCGCTGAGTTGCAGGGCTAGCGCGCTGGCGCCGATGTCCCAGCCGATGTGGCGCTGCAAATCCTCCGGCATTAGACCCAAGTTGGCGAAAATGGCTGGCACCGCGGCACTGGCGTGCTCGCAGATCAAAACGACCGGACCCAGACCGTTGGCGCGATGCACGTCCATCGCGGGCTCGGTAGCCAGCAGGCTGTCCCATTTTGCGCTGTACTGTGCCGACATCTGCCGCGCGCCCCCGATGGGTGTAATGAGCGTTACATATGACGATCAATGCTGCCGATGCGTTATGATTGATACAGAGGTGGGTCGTTTGTCAATAGCGGGTGATGAGTTTCTTGCAGAGGACCGATGAGCGATACCGTGGTCGATCAGTTGCGCAGCAGTCTCGGTGCCTTTCCGGCGACCGAGCGGCGTGTCGCCATGCGGCTGCTGGCCGACTACCCGATTGCGGGCCTCGGCAGCGCCAGCGAGTTAGCCCGCAATGTGGGGGTCAGTGCGCCCACCGTGTTGCGCTTGGTGAGCCGCCTGGGTTTTAGCTCCTATGCGCAATTTCAGGCCCAGCTGCGTGAAGAACTGGCAGCCCAGCTGAGCCCGCCGTTGAGCAAAGTGCCGGTTGACGCGATACAGGCGCCAGCGGATTCCTGGCGCGCGTTTGCGCAAGCGGTGATGGCCAATGTGTCCGAGACCTTCGAGCACATTGCCAGTGCCGAGGTAGAGCAGATCACCCGTCTGCTGGCCGATCCGCGTTTGCGCGTGCATCTAGTCGGCGGTCGATTCACCGATGCGTTGGCGCGCTATTTGTCGGTGCAACTGCGCATTTTGCGACCCGGCGTCAATCATCTGCAGGATCAAGAGGCCAACTGGCTGGACCAATTGTTAGATATGGGCGCACGTGATGTGCTGCTGATTTTTGACATTCGCCGTTACCAAACGAGCCTGCTGCGCTTGGCAATGCGCGCCGCCGAGCGTGGCACGCGCATCGTGCTGATCACCGATCAATGGTTGTCACCGGTCTCCAAAGTGGCGCGCCATGTATTGCCGGTGCGTGTCGCGGTGCCATCGATGTGGGATTCCAATGCCGCAATGATGGCGGTGGTGGAAGCCTTGCTCGCCGCGCTAACCCAGCAACTCGGCGCCAAAAGCCGCGCCCGCATTGCAGACTTAGAAAAGTTGCGCGAATAGGTGCGCCGTCACTCGCGCCGAAGCGTACGCGCCTGGCTCATCGGCTGCGTCGGCAAAAATCGCCCAGCGTGAGTTTTTCTATGCGATTAACGCGCGAGGCCTGTGTGGGCTGCGGCACAACCGAGC
>CAZLSB010000102.1:0-13041 GCA_964561825.1 uncultured Xanthomonas sp. | reverse complement strand
ATTTGAGGCGCCGGTACCGATTGGCAGTTTCGCGCACGCATTTTGTATACCGGTAGCAGCAGCATGCATATCGGTGTGGGCGTGCATGCGGGCGATCCGCGCCACGACGACGGACCACGCCAGCGCACCACGCATTGCATCGTGGTTCTTGTCGCGGTGGGAGATGATGGCAAAGCGCTGCCGATTCCCGCCTAACAGCCACTCACTGCGGAAGAGTTAGAACTGCAGGACTACGCGAAACGGCTGATGGAACTTCGCCAAGTCATTGAAATCGAACGGCGTGCGTTTTTGGCTAAGCGCTGATGGGATTGAACATAGATCGTCCTTTCAGGGCTCATCGTCTTTTACGCATCCGGTTCCCTGGGCGTTGCCCTGGGCTACCTCGGTTTGCCCCCTTGGGGCGCACAGCAAGAGCGCCAAGGGCGCGCCCATAACAGCCCAGTGCAAAGCCGCTGTTGCTGCAAGCTTGGCTCTTTGGGTTTACCGTGCACGAGCCCGCTCCCACAGGCTGCTAGGATGATGTCGTTATCCAATAAGGACTTTTCCCATGCTGCAAGTAGGCGACGTAGTACCTGATTTTAGTCTTGAGTCCGACAGCGGCGCTACCGTGAGCTCCGCGGCGCTGCGCGGCAAACGCTATGTGATGTACTTTTATCCGAAAGACGACACGCCGGGTTGTACCAAGGAAGCCTGTTCCTTTCGCGATGGGCTGCCGCATTTTCAGAAACTGGATGTGCCGGTTTTCGGCGTGAGCGCCGACGACGCCAAGGCGCATGGCAAGTTTGCCAAGAAGTTTCAACTCAACTTTCCGCTGCTCATTGATCCAGACAAAACATTGCTGGGTTACTTTGGCGTGTGGTCCGAAAAGAGCATGTACGGGCGCGTCTACATGGGTGTTTTGCGTGCCACTTTTGTGGTGGATGCCGATGGCAAGGTGGAAAAATTGTGGCCAAAGGTCAAACCCGAAGGCCATGCAGACGAGGTACTCGCCTATTTGCGCGGTTAAGCCAACACGCTGATGCGCATCCAGTTGGTCGCATTGCGGCGCTGGCGGCAGTTGCCGTCAGCGGAACGCGCACTCACGCTGCGTCTGCTGCTGATGTTGCCGATGATCGACGTAGCGCTGCGCCTATTTGGTCTGCAACGCAGTTGGGCTTGGCTTTCCTGGTGGGCGCCACAGCCGAGCGACGCCGTTGTCGATCCGCCTGCGTTGGCCGCTGCCACGCGCTTGGCCGCCTTGGCGCGCGCGGTGGGCAATCATAGCGTTTGGCCTACCACCTGTTTGCGCCAGGCGCTGGCAGTGTGGCTGCTGCTGCGCCGGCAGCGGCTGCCAGCGGAGCTAAAAATCGGTGTCACGCGACGCGAACCTCCGTTTCAAGCGCATGCCTGGGTGGACCTCAACGGCGTCGCGCTGGATCCAGAAGCCGCCACCCACGCCGCGTTTCCCAAACTGCGTTAGCGCCACAGCGCACCTTACGCGGCCTTCGCCAGGAGCGCCGCCTGTCCGATCAGCGGCGCGTCGCCAAACCAATTAAGCTCGCCGGCCAGTGCCGCCACTTCGCCGATGTACAGCAGCATCGGCGCTGCCAGCGCGTGGCTGCGCACGAGGTCTGGTAGTTCGTCCAAGCGGCCGACGATCACCCGTTGTTCGCGTCTGGAGCCGTTCTCGACCAGTGCGACTGGCGTGCTGGCGGCACGTCCAAAGGCAATTAGTCGATCGCGCAGCGTCGTCAAATGTTTGCCGGCCATGTACACGGCCAAGGTTTGCCGCTCCTGCGCGAGTGCTTGCCAGTCCAGCGTATCAATGGAACGTGCACAGTGCGCGGTGACCAGTCGCAAGGATTGTGCGTGCTCCCGATGCGTTAGCGGGATGCCAGCGTAGGCGGCGCACGCCACCGCGGCGGTGATACCCGGAACCACCGAATAGTCGATGCCGGCGGCGCGCAGCGCCTCTAGTTCCTCGCCGCCGCGACCAAAAATGAAAGGATCGCCGCCTTTTAAGCGCACCACTACCTCGCCGCGCTGCGCGTGTTCAATCAGCAAGCGATGGATTTCTTCTTGCGGGGTGCTGTTCCCGCCGCCGCTCTTGCCCACCTCAATGCGTTGCGCATCGCGCCGCGCCAGCTCCAAGACTTCCGCACTGACCAAACGATCGTACAAGATCACATCGGCCTGTTGCAGCGCGCGCAAGGCATCCAGTGTCAACAAACCCGCCGATCCCGGTCCGGCGCCGACTAACACTACTCGACCACGCCGCGCACCCGAAGGCGCGCGTAAGCTGCTCGCCAATTCGACTTCTGCATCCTCCAACCGACCTTTTTCAACCAGTGCCGGTAGTGCGCCTTGCAGCAGCGCGTCGTAATAGTCGCGACGCGCGTTGATCTCTGGTAGAGCAGCGCGAATACGCCCACGCCAGCGATCCAACAAACCCGCCAACACACCGAGCGAAGGCTCCAACCAACGCTCCAAGCGTTCGCGCACCAGACGCGCCAACATCGGTGCGCTGCCGCCCGAGGACACCGCAATCATCAACGGCGATCGATCAATCAAGGCCGGCACCTGGAAAGTCGACAATGCGGCATCGTCGACCACGTTCACCCATTTTTGCCGAAGACCGGCGGCCTCAGCGACCCGCCTATTGAGCGCGGCATCGTCGGTCGCCGCGACCACCAACCACACCGCGTCCAACTGCTGCGGCGTAAACTGCAGCGCACGATGGCTCAACTCGCCACGTTCCTTGCACGCCAGCAAACCGCTGCAAAGGCGCGTCGCCACCACGTCAATGCGCGCGCCAGCCCGCAATAACATCGCAACTTTGCGCTCAGCGACGTGCCCGCCGCCAACCACCAAGACGCTACGGCCGCGCAACTCGGCAAAAATGGGGTACAAATTCATGCATACGACACCGGTGGTCAGATGAACTGAGCTTATGGCCGTATAGACGTCTATTGAAATGATTGGCGGATAAATGCTTATGCCGTTTGGGCATATGGGGCAGGTTGCTGGTTGCTGGTGGGTGGATCAATTCAGCAGCGAAGTTCGGGCGGAGGGGCAGAGCGAAATTGCTGAAAAGCTAAAAAGAATCATGCTGCTATGGATGAATAGAAGCGGTCAACTGAGGTTTCTAGGTTTAAGCGGGCTGTTACGCGGGATCGTGTTTTGCTACAAGATTGGAGCGAACAGCGCCGACCCAGCAGAGCCGCGACTTTGGTGGGTTCGATCTGTGATCGAACGCTTCTCCCCCACAATGCGGGAAAAGCGTCAGCGCACAGCGCCGACCCACCGGAATCCGCTGTCTTGTCCCCCCACTGGTTGATTTCGACCGCCTGAGAAATGTCAGCGACCCTGGATCACCACATCAGTTTGACTCGCGCCCGCAGTAACCCTCGCGTTGACCCGCGGCAGACACTGCCGGATCATCGGCGCCGCGACGCCCATCCGTGCCGGAGATTGCCGTGCAACTAGATTATTTTGATCGTCGCCGCTTGGTGATGTTTCTTTCCGCCGATGTGGTGGGCTCGACGGCATTTAAAGCCGGCACGGTGGGTGCCGATGGCCAAGCGCTATGGCTGGAAGCTTTTGAAACGCTGTTCCGCGAATTGCCGCTGATTTTCATCGGCAAGCTTGCCCAGCATTTCTTCGACGAGGACGAGGTTCCGCATAGCGGTGTGTGGAAAGTCATGGGCGACGAGATCGTCTTTGCCGTATTGCCACACAGCGTATCGCACGCGCAACGCGTGACGGCGGCGTTTGCGGAGGCGGTGGTCAGCTACGATCAACGTATTGCGCAGAATTGGCCGCTGCGTATCCGTGGTTGCTGTTGGGGCGCGGAAATCGGCGAGCGCAATCGGGCCATTGAAATCCCCGAAATGCTCGGTGCGTCCGAAGAACGACCGTTCTTGGATTTTCTCGGCCCCGACATCGATATCGGATTTCGCCTGAGCGCGTATTCGCGTCCAGGCGGATTGATCGTAACGCCCAATTTGGTCGAAGCCTTCGCGGGCAGCGCGGATCAACGTGAGTTGCGCTTCCACCCCATTGGCGCCGCACCACTGAAAGGCGTGCATGCCGGACAGCCTTTTCCACTGGTCTTGGTGTCGGTGGAGGGCGTCGGCAATGCGCCACCAGAATCCATTGAGGCGGGCGACTTGGCGCAGCAGTTGCGCGCATCGCGACAACGGTTGCAGCACGATTATGGCGTCGAAGCGGCGCCACCGGTATTCAGTGAAAATCAAAGCGTGGCGACTTTGGCAGCAGCAAATTGTGTCAGAGTGTCGGACTAAGGCAAACAAGGCCAAGCTATGCAAATTACCTACACCCAAGAGGGCAATGTGGTTGTCCTAAGCCCGATTGGGCGGATCGATTCAACCACCGCAGTTGAGCTGGAGCGCGCATGTGATGGCCATATCAGCAACGGCGCGACGCGCATACTGCTCGATCTGGGGCATACCCAGTACGTAAGTTCGGCGGGTTTGCGCGTGTTTCTGGTGGTGGGCAAAAAGTTGCAAAAGGTCGGTGGGCGAGTCGCGCTGTGCAATTTGCTGCCCTTGGTGCGCGAAGTGCTGGCAATCGCCGGTTTTGACCGTATTCTGACCACCGCCGACAGCCGCGGCGCCGGGCTAGCAAAATTGATTTAGCCTGGAAATCCGGCGCACTGCCTGGGCTCACGTGGCCTGTGCATGGCCAAGCAGCACCGACAATTCCGGGCGGGGGTGAATGAGCCGCCATTGTGCGAGCGGCGCGGCTGAGCGCTCGATGAGCTCGATGGGCAAGATGCCATAGTTCAACATCAACATCGTTGGCCAGCGCAGCGCGGCGAAGCGGCGAATCAGCTCATCATGAATGCTGGTGCGACCGCCGCTTGGAAATGCCGATAACACCGGCATTTGTCGATAGTAGGATTCATCCCGCGCGGCATCGTAAAGATCATCGCCATCACCCCAGGGTGGATCGCCGAATAGCAAATCCGGAGGCGATCGCCCAACCGGCCAACCATCCAAATAGTCGCTCACAAGTAATTCTAGGTCCACACCATGAGCCAGCGCATTTTCCTGGGCCAATGTCAGCGCTGCCGCATCCACATCCAGGCCACTCAAGGTCCAGTCAGGATGATCAAGTTTGATTGAAATGCCCAAAGTGCCAGCGCCTACGCCAAATTCCAGCACATGCAGGGGCTTGGTTAATTGGCCAGCCAAGGTCTGCCCCTGTGCGGTTACTGCGTCTACAAAAAAACTGGCCTCTGGATCGGTGATGTACGCACGGGTGTCCATTTTGAACACACGCTCGCGAAAGCCTAATAAACCCGCCACATAAGGCGCGGCTTCGCCGGCCGCTACACGAGCCCGAAAAGCCGCCAAACGGCGGTTATCCCCAGCAGCGGCAAGTTGCAGTAAGTTTTCGTATTCATCGTCCAGCTGCGCCATCATGCGTCAGACTCAGGCAGGAAACGGAGCGCCAGCACGGTGATATCGTCAGCCTGTGAATGACCCTGCGCAAAATCAAATACGCTATGCATGATAGTTTCTATCCATTCTGAAGACTTCGCTCCTTCCGGAATCGCTGCTAACTCGCGCTGCAAGCGATCGTCGCCATAAAACGACTCATCCGCCGCAATGGAATCGGTTACACCATCGGTATACAGAAATAGCGTATCGCCGGGCTCCAGTTGCAAGCTGTGCACCTCATACTCAATGCCAGGCATGATTCCTAATGCAATACCACCGGCGAATTCCATCATTTTAGGTGAACTATTGGCGCGTCGAATAAATGGGTGATTATGGCCGCCATCGGCAAACACGATCGCGCCAGTACGCACATTGATAATGCCAATGAACATCGTTACAAACTGGCACATCGCGTTTTGCGGGATGAGTAACTCGTTGGTCTGCCTTAAAATTTCATTTGGAGTAGCGACGCGGTCAATGGTCGCACGAGCGCGCAATAGGGTAATAGTCACGGTCATGAACAGCGCAGCTGGCATGCCTTTGTCTGACACGTCACCCACCATAAAACACAAATGATCATTATCTAAATAAAAGAAGTCGTAGAGGTCCCCGCCGGCTTCTTTGGTGGGTTTGACCGCGGCACTAAGATCAATCCTAGAGCGTTCACCAACGACTGAGATATCCTTGAAGCTGCGTGGCAGCATGCTCAGTTGAATATCGCCGGCGATCTTCAGTTCATTTCGTAGACGTTCTTTGGTCGCGGTAGTTTCCGTCAATTCCCGCAAATAGGTATCGAGTCGCTGTTCCATGGCAATGAACGAGCTGGCTAACTGCGAGATTTCGTCGCGGCTTTGTGAGGGCATAGCGCCGATCTTGTCACGCAGCGCAACGTCCTCAATAGGTTGAAAATCGGACGCTGCCAATTCGCGCGTGTAGCGGGCTAGCTGAGTAATTTTCAGCGACACGCGCGTTCCGATGTAAAAACTGAACAGAAATACGACAAAAAAGCTCAAAAAACCGAACAGAATAGATTTGCGCAAGGACTCGTCCAGACGCGCATAGAGATAACTAATCGCGATATCCGCCCCAGCTACATAGCGAGTGCCGTTCGCTGTGACGCCAGGCAGGAACAAGAAATACACCTGCGCCCACTCATCTTCTGCCGTAGTTTCATCATACTTCGGTCGATTTTCATCCCAGGCTTGGCGCAGTAATTCGTTTGGATAATCTTCCCAATAATTGGCAAAACTGCCGTCGGCAAGCTCTGCTGGCGTGCCGTTAGATGAAGTAGTGTGAAAATCGTCCCCAACGCGATAATAGCTGTAAATATAAATCAAGCCGGTATCTTGACAATACTTGGAGAGTTTATCCAGAACCTGACGATACTCTTCTGGAGGAATCCCATCGGCGCTGACCGCGCGATCGAGATAACCAGGCGGCAACATATCGGGCAATGCGCGCGCGGCGGCCGCCAGTTTTTGCTCGATGCCGTCTATGGTGCTAGCCCGCTCAATGCGATAATAATTCCATGCAAATATAGCCGTGCCGAGCATATTGAACAGCGTCAGGCCCAGAATAATCTTGAAGCGCAGACCAAAACGAATACGCTGCAAGTGCGTGGTGTTGTCGGTTTCGGTTGCGCTCATGAGGTCTCCGCTCTGGCTAATGGGGCTCGGACATCGCAAATCACGAGCAATCCTTGAGAGCGGCCAGCCAGCAGTCCCGAGAGCTCGTCGGCGACGTGGTCCAGCGGCCGATCTTGGAATTGATTGGCATAAGCTTGGCCGATCAACAAGACATCGGTGGATAATGTTCCAAACACATTGAGCCCCTTGCTAGTCCAAAGCACTTGACCAGTGCGCGCAGCGTCCAGCATCCAGCCGCTGGCTGCGCTTGCGGATGCAGGCACTTGGATCATCGTCAGCATGTCACAGGGCAGCGCCGCCAGGGCATAGCTCCAGGTGGGTCCGCTGGGCTGACTGACCGCTACACCGAGCAAAAATTCGCGAGTGGCTTCAGCGCGCACCATACGTTCCATCACACTCAGATTGGCAGCGGGCATACAGCGCCCGATGCACAGGTGCCAGCCTGTTTCAGTTTCACGCCAACCGCAAAAATCCTCTGGGATGAGTGCGCCTAAACGCCGGTACACGCACAACACGCTGCCAACAGAATCCGGCAACGCGTGGTCTAGGTAACTGCGATAACCGGCGACCAAATCGGCGTCTCCGGGCATCGGCTCGGCTTGAAAGAAGCGGCGGCGGGTTTGGTAACTTTCGGCGGCGAGCAGGCTGGTCATGGTGAGAAGCGTACCACCCAGATCGTTGAGTTCGTTGATTCGCCCTTCCGGCCAATGCGTCAAGTATTGGCCGTGGCTGGCGTCGACTGCCGCACGGGTCAGGGCGCGCAACTGACGACTGGCAATATTGCTGATCAACTCTGCGGCAATCACTCCGGCCAGCAGCAAGGCTAAGGTTAATCCCGCCAAACGTAGGCGCAGCTTAGACAAAGTGTCTCGGAACTGGGTGTTGCGTTCGATGACGCCAATCACCGCGCTTAGTTGGCCGCCAGGGGCCATGATGGGCGCGTAACCCACGCAAAAATCGTGGTCAGCCTTCGGCAGGTCAATGAAAGTCCACGTTAAAAGACCATTTTGCAATGCCAACATCGCTTGCGCATCGGGTGCCGGTGGCGACGGCAAATCGGCCATTGTCAGCAATTCTTGGGGCACCCAGTCCTTTGCATGGGCATCAAATTTGACGATGCTTAAGCCACCAAGTCGCTGCCCATAACGGGCTAGTGGCGAGTAGGGCTGTCCGTTCGTTGGCGCTTCAATTACCTCCCAAAAGCCAACAATACTCGCAGCCGCGCTCTGCACGCGTTCTTGCATTCCCCACAGCAGTTCGCTGCGTTCGGTGTAATAGACCAGCGCGCTGTTGATCAGCGCCAATCCCAGAAACAGCGGCAAAATCGCCAAGTAATAGCGGCGGCGAATCGTCATATGCCGGGCTGCTGTAGATAATCAACGCCCAGCAAGGGCATGCGAAAGAAGCCAGCCAGTAGCGCGGGGCATTCATTGATAACAGTGAAAAATTTGCCGCGCGGTAACGATAATCCAAGGTAGCCTGAGCTCCCCGCGTGAATCGCAAACGGCGCCGGTTTCCCCGTTAGCAAAATTGTTGTCCCCAACACGGCCTGCATAACAACGCCATCGCGACCAACGGCTTCTCCTTCAACGCGAACGTAGAGTCGATTAATGACGCCGCCTTGTTCACAGATTAAATGTCCTGGCGCAAACTGATGAACGTTCATGGCCGTAGCAATGGTCAACAGTTCCTCAGAGCGCAGTAAGGAAAACGGGAAAACCGCATGCAGCGCGATCAGTCGTTGCGCCAAAGTCAACATGCTTGATCCTCCGATTGCGGTAAGCCGCCGCTCATCTCCTGACCCGTCGCCCAGACGAGGCGTTGGCCCGGCAGCAGATTGATTTGCATGCCATCAAAAGCGGTCAGCGTGCTGCGGGTGCCAACCGCGTCATACTGCCTGAGCACCAGCGATGTTCGACAGCGAATCGTCAAAATGCGGCTTTCCGAATCCCAACGGCCGATCGCGGCGAGCTTAGGCAGGGTCAAAAACAGCACATCGTGCGCATCAGCTTTGCCCGCCTGCAGCAACGCCAAGGCGACACGTTGTACGCGGGCATTTTCAATGGTCGCGGGCAACAACCCGGCATTGTCGGCGCGTAGTTTCCACAGCATTCCGATGTTGCCATGACCGCACACCGCGCCCTCCGGCAGCGGCGCATTGCACTGTAATCCGCTGGGTAGTTGATCGCAGCCACGACTTAACACCTGATTGAGTGCGTGTTCCAGCGCGATCTGTTCGCGACCATGGGTCAGCGCGCGCTGGTAGGCCAGGGATTGTCGCGCTTGCGCAGCCAGACGTGATGACAGCGCGTTTAAGCTCTGTGCCAGTAAGCCGATCTCGTCAGACGACTCATAAGCCACGCGGGTGCCGTGATAGCCGGCGGCAATGCGCAACGCGGAGTTTTTGATTTCGCGCAAGGGTCGGACCAAACTCTGCGAAACGCGATACGAAACAGAGCCAGCGAGCAGCAACAAGCTAGCCCCCACGAAGATGACCGAGAACAGCGCGAAGCGGGTTTTCTCACGAATAACGCCAATTTCGACGTCCGCCCCGGCCAACGCCACGATCCGCCCGTTGCTGGTGTAAACTGGCTCGGCGGCCACTTTAATCAGGCCCCAAGGCGGCCACGTGCGAATGGCTGATACAAAGGCCTGACCGCGGGCCTGTGCTTGCGCCACGTCGTTTATCGAGTCTTCCGGCATGGTGTCATCAATGGTTCCCGGTGGTGAATGTTCGTCGCCTAAGGAGCCATCCAAAACATAACGGATGTCTTTACCGCCCAGATATTCATAAGTGTAGAGGTAAGTTAATCCAGCGGCTGCTCGGGTTTTTTGGTAGTGCCGTGCGTAGCGCGCAAAAAATGAATCACGTTCGCTGTAATAACCTTCGGCAAAGTCCTCGATGACCGCCGCATTGGCAAGATCAATGCGCAGCAGCGCAGCAGAGCTGGCGTATAAATCTTCGCCGACAAAGGCTAGGCCCGATATCTCCTGGTCAATGAGAAGCGCCGAGCGGCGTAACACCGCGCCGTGTATATCGAACCACAGCAAGGCGCCATCTTCCAACGCTCTGCCAATATAGGTGGCGGGCGCTGGCGCGTTGCTGAGCAGGCTAACTGGCTCGGCGAGGGTCAATAAAGGCGCGTCCGCACCGAACGCGGTTAGCAGCCGGCCGCGTTGCAGTAGCAAAATGCCGTCGGCGAACAGGATGTGGTCAACCGGGTCACTCAGCGCTGGCTGCGGCGCCGCCGTTGAGTTCAACAAGCTGACCATTAACCCGTCGCCACTTAACAATGCGATGGACCCACTGACGGAATCGTACGCGATCGCACGCGGCGCCGACCCGACAGCGCTCAACGCGGCCTGGATTTCCACTGTGCCATACAACACCGCGCCGCCATCGGCTGGATCAATACTGACCAATTCGCCATGCGTGCTGTCATAGCCGAGCAGTTGTAGTGCCGGCCCGCTGCTCAATGTAATAATCTGGCGAGGTTGCTGATAACGTAAATGGCCGTCCCCGTCAGTAAAATCAGCAGCGGCTCCACTCAATGCAAGAAGTTTTCGGTCAAATCCTTTCAGAATAATGTCGTAAATCGACTGATAAACAACAGCGCCCCACAATGCGGTGGCAATGACTAATATGCTGGTCAGTGTCAGCATAATCAGCGTCTGAAAGTGAAAGGTCAGTTTCATTCGACCGCCGCAATCGTCTTAAAGCGATACAAGCTGACACCCATCGCCGGGAATACTTCAATTGCCCGCATGACCACTGCAGCGGGTAAAACCAGTGCCCGACACCCCGCCGAAACTGCACGCTCGCCGCGCTTCATATCGCCCATCAATACCCGTTGACCAAAGCTGGCGCCCGCCCTGGCGGTCCATTGGCCATTTGGACGCTCTACCCGAACTTCACCGTCGCTAATGATGAAGAGTTGGTCGGTTGCTGCACCCTCGTCATACACCAATTCACCCATCGCCCAACTGCGTTCCACCGCGTGGCTCGCTAGGTAATCCAGTGCCAGAATGCGCGCGTCACTGAAAAACTCAGCGCGCACCAGTGCGGCAACGCGCTCAACGGGATGTGCAGCCAATACCAAATCCACCTTAGTATCGACAAAACGCGGCATTAGGGCGATGAGCCACTCGTTGACTCGGCCAATTTCGGCACGGTCCAGACGGGCGCGCAGCAGATCTAACCCACCCTCAAGGCCGCGCTCGCCGAAGGCAATCAAACCTGCAGATGCCTCCAACGCAATATCGCTCAGCGCCGCGCGCCGCAATACAACTTCGACCGGCAATGCGTCGGTGGGCGCGACAGTCAAACCACTGCTAGGCACCGTCGCCTCAATGAGCTCACAAATGCGTTGGAATAATACCCGTGAACAACTTTGCTGAATGGTTTCAATTGCGTTCGCACGATCGCGCGCATTGGCGAATGATAGCGACGCTCGAATTAAATCGAAATCTGACAGCCGGCCAGTCAGGCTGAGCAGTTCTAGCACGAACTCCAGTCCTTCTGCCGCGGCATCGCGATAATACCGTGTCAATACGGTTTGCCCCACGCTGGCCTCGGGGTCTGCCAGCAAGGAGCGATGTGCAATGACTGCGATCTTGGCGCGCTGTAACTCGTCGTCAATAATGTCCTCGCTAATCAGCAGTAACTGCGGCATCGCTAAACGACTCAGCGCGTGCAACGCAACAGAGCGAGAATGAAATGGCGCCGATACATTGCGCAGCATATGAATGACCGCGGGAATGGATTTTAGCCCCATGCTCGTGATAACCGCTTCCAGCCGCCGGCATTCAGCAGACGAAAAATGTTCGGCAGCCCATAACATTGAGGGAATTGCCGAAGTGTCACTAATTTTCTCGGCGATGCCGAGGATCAATAGGCACTCTTCGGAGTTGCTACTGATAAGCAAAGGCAGGACATGCGGCAATAACGCCGCCGTGTCTGGAGAAGCAAGCTTGCGCAGGCTGCGTAGGGCTTCTAAACGTAATTCGGCATTTTTTTCGGTCAAAAACGGCAATAGCTCATTGGCGTGGCGCGGGTGGCGGCTATCTCCGATGGCGCGAATAGCGAATCGACGCGCGGTAGCGTCTCCGGCAAACAAAGCACGCACTTCCTCCAAGGCCAATGCAATGTCATCTAAGCGACTGCCGTTCCAGCGTGCCACCGCAATCGCGGCCTGGTGAGCGGGCTGATCGGAATGCAGCCAAGACTGCAGACGCCGCACCGGAAATGCGCCGCTGGAGGTAAATTCATCGAGCACTTCTGGCTCTCTTGGCCCATTTTCGCTCTCCAACCATAACAAGGTTTCCGCCAGGGCTTCCGTGCTGCCATGGTGCAGCAAACCCGCAATTGCGGGTCGCAGTCGGTCTGCTTCAGCAGCTTGCGCGGTCGACAAGAAATTTAACAGCGCCGCACGCGCCGAGGTATCTTGCAAACGCCAAAGTAATTCAACGCCCAATAGTTGCACGCTGCGTTCGCCGGAAAATGCGGCGCTACGTAACAAGGTATAATCGACAGGCGTCAGCTGCTGGTGCCAGGCGGGTTCAGGGTTGGCAAAATCTAACCAATCATTTCGCAGGTTGACAGCCAAGGCATGCACATAATGCTGGCGAATGAAAGCAGCTATACCCAATGCAACACAAGCACCCAGTAATCCGGCCAATGCGACGTTATCCGGATCGACGCGAGTAGCCGAATAATACAAAGCCAAACCCGCGGTCGCGCTCGCCGCTGGCTCGGCCATGGCCTCGATAAAAGTCCGCAGTTGCCGCTTTACGCCGGAAGGCAGCGCGTTATAAAGCAAATTAATATTGTTGTACTCAATGGCAACAAAGAGGCTTTGGTAGGCATAAAATGCCACCAATGCAGCGCCGAAGCTGTTATGCAAGTAAAATCCAATAAATGCGCCGAGATAGGCTAGTGGTACGATAATTCC
>CAZLSB010000101.1:0-13095 GCA_964561825.1 uncultured Xanthomonas sp. | reverse complement strand
AGGCCCTTGCGATTGACGAACAGATATTTGCTGCTGATCGGGCTGATCCACGACAGTTTGGCACGCTCGGCACGGACCTCGTCATGCCGAAACTCCACCCACGTGCCAACTTTGATTGATCGCGCGATTTCGTAATACTGATCGCGAACCTCGGTATCCGGATCGGCGTCCGCGGCGTTAGGCTCTGGATTACGCGCCAATTCGTCGACAAAGTTCTCTTCGTGTGCGGCGCCTTCGACGCTGGGCAATCGCACGTGTTTTTCGACTACGCGCAGTTCATCGCCATTGGCCGCATCGCCCGCTGGTGGCTCGACGACTGGCGGCGCGGCCTTGGGATTGAGCTGTTCTTCGCAGAACTGGCTCAGATCGGCAAGCAATTGACGCACATCGTTGTCGTGATAGGCCACCATAGCCAAACCTTGACGCAGTGCCTTTTCCAGCTCCGGCATCAGCGCGCGCAAGCGTGCCAGCTCGGCATCACTGCTCTTTGTCTGCGCCGCCCATACCAGTTCGTCGGCCACGCGCAAAGAGGTTTTCCAGGGGTGAGAGCCTTCGCCTTGCCGCAAAATGGTCAGCACCAACACATTTGCCCACGGCCGCGTGAGGATGTGGCGAATTACTTCCGGCAAGGTATTACCTTCAATTCGCGAAAGAATTTCGCGTGCCGCGGTTTTCCGGGCGCCCTGCAGCCGCTCGCGGCCACGCGCTGCCTCCGCGGCGCGCAATTCGGCGACTTCGGCACGTTTCTTGGACGACGCGACAAATTCACGCAAATCTTTCAGTTGACGCTCAAAAATTTCAACCTCATCGTCGAAATCCTTCAGCAGTGACTCCACCAAACTCTTGATTTTTTCGTAAAAGCGCCCGTCCTTGTCGCTTTCTTCACTCCACGCCAAACCGGCTTGCGCCAGCTCGTCCAGCAGCAATCGCGCTGGGTGCTCTTTCTTGGCAAACATCGCTTTGTCAAGAATGGCGCACTTCAAGTAGGGAATCTGCAGCCGCGCCAAGAGTGCTTGCATTTGCGCAGGCAAATTACGATCTTGCAAAATAAACTCAAAGAGCATGCCGACCAGATCAATCGTGTCTTCGTCAGCCGCGGTCATCCGGTGTTTTTCATCACCGGAACCCAATCGATGCAATTGACCGACAAGTTCCTCTTTGATTTGCGTTGCCGGGACCATCTGTACCATCGGACCGTAGTTTTGATGCGGCGCGAAGGACATCGCCTGTCCCTGTAAAATGGACAGCGCATTAACTAAGTCGTTGGTCGCAAAAGAACTTGCGGGAACGCCTACGAAACCGCCGGGCATACCATTGCCTGGACCGCCTCCGGGGGTGATCGCGCGCCTGGATGCGAGCAAGGAGCGCACCGTGTTGTAAAGCTCAATCTGCAGTTCGGCCTCGGCTGCGGACGTGGGAGAGTAATACCCGCCACCGGGCATCCCGCCCGCCTGCATGCCAGGGTGTGGCTGGCTATATTCGGGTTGGCCATAAGCTTGGGGTTCTGCATCCAAACCGGCAGGGCCGCCCCGCGGGCCGGCGCCGACCGGCATGCCGGTGGGTTGCCGACTGGCCAATTGATGCTTCAGTTGTGGCAACACGCCTGCCTGAATCAGTTGTTGGTTGATCTCGTCATAGAGTTGGTCTAGACCACCCATAACGTGTTTATCAAACAACTTCAGAATCAACAACTTTACGTGTAAGTCAACTTCCAGCTCGGTCAAGGTCGACTGGAAGGCACGACACAGCGATTTGGGAGCAACTGGGTTATTGTCGTCATCAACTTTGTTGCCGCCAGATAACACCGACATGCGCTGGTCGAGCGCGTACAAATGTCGAGCCAGGCGATTTGCCGACTTGCCCGCCATCGCCGAAACCGCCAGCGATTCTTCCAGATCCTTGTCGTCGAGCAGGGCCAATCCCAATTTCGTCGGCCCAGCTTCTTCGCTGACACGCGTTTGGCCTGAGCCGAACTTGGCAAAATCGCGGGTCAAGTTTTCCTGAAACAAACGCTCAACCAACTGACGTTTTTTGCGTACCTCGCGCATACCATCAAAGTAACGCGTCTGCAGCGTGTTGTTTTCTGCCTTTTCAGCCAAGTCAAAAAGTGCGTCGTCAACGCTGTCAAACAATGCACCCACCAACAACGCGAGGCGCTTCTGCGCGCTGCCGCGACATTGTTTGATCAATTCGCCAACACGGTCCATCTGCTGCGAGTGCGCTGCCTGGCGCTGTTGCAGATCAACGACTTTATTGTTGTCGGAACCGTTGGACACGCGCTTTCCCCTGGATGAACCGAAGACGGAGCTTCGCCTTTGTACAGTGACAGCCTACCGTATGCGCACAGCGGTAGTGTGAGAAAGCAGCGAAAATTTGATTGCCGTCACACTTCGCGATCTGCTTAAGCTGGGAAATCCTGAAATTGCGTAACGCCGATGCCCTCTTCGGGCAGCAAAACGGGAATATCGTCCTCAATTCGATAGATGACCTTAGCGTCATCACTGATGAGTCCACCCTCTAAATTCTGCTGGACGCTTCGGCCATTCACATCGATAACCGCGCCAGCCGCTATCGCTTTGTTCAGCCAGTGGATTTGTTCGGCCCGCAGTAGCCTTAATCCACGCTTGGAAACCGGGCAGCAGAGAATTTCCAGAAGTCGCCTGTCGATGGCCATAAACGTTGGTGCGTGGCGATGGGACCGCTAACATAGCGCGCTCTCTCAGCCATCTCCAGAACTGAAGTGGAATTGATCTTACCGCGAGTAGGTGTGGTCATGGGTTCACGCTCGGATTGGGACACGATGTCCGCCGGCGTTGAACTGCTCGAAGAACTGCGGATAGCGCATGAGGTGCGGGTGGTGTCCGCGCATCGCACCCCGGACTTGTTATTCACCTACGCAGAAGAAGCTGTGGCACGCGGCCTGCAGGTTATCATCGCTGGTGCCGGTGGCGCCGCGCATCTGCCCGGCATGCTTGCAGCGAAGACCTGGATTCCAGTTCTCGGCGTGCCGGTACAATCTAAGGCACTGAATGGACTGGATTCTTTGCTATCCATTGTGCAAATGCCAGCGGGCATACCGGTACTGACATTGGCAATCGGCCAAGCTGGCGCAAAAAATGCGGCACTGGCCGCAGCGGCAATCCTTGCGTTAAATGATCCGGGATTGGCAATTCGTCTGAATGCGCTGCGCGATGCACAAACCGAACGTGTGCTGTCGGAACCTGATCCACGGCGACCGACATGCGAGTAGGGGTCATTGGCGGCGGCCAGTTAGCGCGCATGCTGGCACTAGCGGCTGCTCCACTGGGCATCCGCGTGCACGCACTAGACCCGGCTGTGGACGCCTGTGTCAGCGATGTTGCGCCGTTGGAAGTGGCCGCATTTGATGATTTGGCAGCCTTGCACCGCTTTGCCGATGTTTGCGCGGTCATTACCTTCGATTTTGAGAATGTGTCTGCATCAGCATTACAAGAATTGGCTGCCGTGCGCCCGGTGCGCCCGAACCCACTCTCGCTGGCGACAGCGCAAGATCGTGGCGCCGAAAAAGCGCTCTTTTCTCAAATCAAAACAGCGGTAGCTCCCTACGCGATCATTGATGATGCGACACAAATCGACGCAGCAAGCGCAACCGTGCGTTTCCCAGCCATCCTGAAAACGCGGCGATTTGGCTACGATGGCAAGGGGCAGATCAATATTGCCGATGCTGGTTTGCTTGCCGATGGCTACGCGCGATTGGGATTGGCGAAGTGCGTTTTGGAATCGCACGTGAACTTTCGCCGAGAACTGTCAATCGTAGCGGTGCGTGGTGTGGACGGCGATTTTCGTTGTTATCCCTTGGTTGAGAACATGCACGTCAACGGCATCTTGTCAGTGACCTTGGCGCCGGCAATCGTCGACGCCTCTCTGGTGGAACAAGCGCAACGCTGCGCGCGGCGCGTCGCCGAAAACTTGGATTATGTCGGCGTGTTCGCGATTGAGTTTTTCGATGTGGATGGGCAATTGATCGCCAATGAAATGGCGCCGCGCGTACACAACAGCGGTCATTGGAGCATCGAAGGGGCGGTCACCAGCCAGTTTGAGAACCATATTCGCGCTGTCGCCGGCTTGGCTTTGGGCGACACTAGCGCAGTTGGCGTGTCATGCATGCTGAACTGGATTGGCGAACTACCGAATCGGCATCAAGCCCTAAACGTGCCCGGACTGCACTGGCACGACTACGGCAAATCAGCGCGCGCGGGGCGCAAGGTAGGTCACGCGACAATCACCGCGGCGGACCGCCGGATTTTGTTGCAACGCCTACAGCGCGCAGCCCAACTGTTGGACCGCCATGCGCAGATTGAACCTGCCATTGCGCGCTTGCGCTTATCCGACTAGGCCAAAGTTCGTCGCACTGCCGATTGGTCATTTAACAATACGTAGTGACGGGCGGGCGCGTTCTGGTGCAGTCGGAGTCTGATCTGCGCGATCTTGTTGTCCGTCGGCGACGCTGGTCAGCAGCGGGGCTGGCGCCTCAGCTGGTTGCGCAGCTTCTTCCGCTTGCTTATCTGCAGCAATATCGGCTTCGGCAGGAAACATCATCCCTTGGCCGTTTTCATGCGCATAAATCGCCAAAACCGCCGCCGTTGGCGCGCAGATCGACTGGCTGACGCCAGAAAAGCGCGCATTAAAACGCACTTCTTCTAGCCCGAGTTCCAATCGATCGATCGCATGTGGCGCCACATTTAACAGCACTTGGCCATCCTTGATCGCCTGCCGTGGCACGCGCACACCCACCGCGTTGGCATTGACCAAAATATACGGAGTGCAGCGATTTTCGATGATCCATTCATAAATGGCGCGGATCAGATAGGGTCGGGTTGAGGTCATATCCATATTTAACTCCTAAAATCCCAGCCGCTCGAAAGTCATCACACCAGCACTCGCTCGGCATCCGATAGGGTCCGCTGAAATAGCGGTGTGTTTAGCAAACGCTGCGCGTAACTCTCAATGCCCGTGCCGAGTTCGCGCCAAAACAAGCCAGCCGCCGGCAAGCGCCACAGCCAAGGCAACAGCATACAGTCGGCAAGGCCAATTTCCGGGCTCAAGAAAAACCGACTTGCTCTAAACAACGGCTCAGATTCAGCCAGCGCATGACGCAACTGCGCGCGTGCCGTATCGCGCTGGTCCGACAACTGGAGCCGATCCAACCATTCCTGCTCAATCCGGAACATTGTCAACCGGCCACGCGCACGACCGAGCGGATCACCTGGAAGCAGAGGCGGGTGCAAAAAGCGCTCATCCAGATACTCTGCAATGATGCGTGGCTCATACAGAACCACGTCACGTTCAGTCAGCGCCGGCAAAATTGCCGTTGGCAACATCGCCAACACGCAGCTTAGCGGATTGCCTTGCAGAAAAAAAAAGCCCCGAAATCGGGGCCTTTTTCTGACATCGGGTGCGCAAGTTTCAATGCACGTCTTTCCAGTACTCGTGCTTAAGCAGATAGGCCACACAGGTAAACAGCAGCAAATAAAGAATCACCCAAATGCCGTATTTCTCTCGATCCAGCGCCGCGGGCTCGCCGACATATTGCAAGAACGCCGTGATGTCGCGAGCGTCTTGCCGGTATTCATCCACGCTACGCGTACCCGGTTTGAGCAGGTCAAAAGCAGGGCCAGTTGCATGCCCGCCACTTTCCGTATGTTCGTCGACTTTGCGCAGGTTTTGGATGCCTTGCCGCTCCCATAACACATGGGGCATCGAAGCATTCGGGAAGACCGTGTTATTCCAACCGATGGGCCGCGTCGGGTCTGGATAAAACGACAGCAAATACGTGTAGATGTAATTTGGGCCGTTCTGACGCGCACGCGCGATCAATGACAAATCCGGTGGCGCTTTGCCAAACCAATCTTCGCTGCCGATCGCCTCGGTGCCAAGCCCAGCGGGCATCGCCGCCTTCATCGTCTCACCAAATTTGCCGCCGGTGAAATTGAGATCACGCATCACTTGTTCTTCGGTTAAACCAAGATCTTTGGCAAGCCTCGAATAGCGCATGTACTCAAGCGAGTGACAACTGCCGCAGTAGTTAACGTACAACTGCGCGCCGCGCTGTAAGGAAGCTTGGTCGGAAATATTGGCACCCGACTGCAAAAGTACCGGACCGTCTCCAGCTGCCAGTGCAGGCATGGCGAAGAGAACAAAAAGCCAAGGAAGCACGCGCTTAATCATGCATGGTCACCCGATCAGGCACCGGTTTCACCGAATCAATCTTGGTGTACACCGGCATGAGAAAGAAGAACAGGAAGTAGATGGCCGTGCAAATTTGCGCCACCAGTTTCTGCAACTCGCTACCCGCTTGCAGCCCCAAATAGCCCAGGGTTACAAAAGCAATAGTGAACAAAGTAAGCGCAATCTTAGTAATCGGCCCCCGGTAACGAATCGAACGCACCGGGCTGCGATCAAGCCATGGGATGAGGAACAAAATCATCACTGCGGCACCCATCACCACCACACCCATCAGTTTGTCCGGAATAGCACGCAACATCGCGTAATAAGGCGTGAAGTACCAAACGGGCTTGATGTGGGCGGGCGTCACCATAGGATCGGCCGGCGCGAAGTTATCGTATTCCAGGAACAAATCGCCAAAGGTCGGCTCAAAGAAGATCACGAACGCGAACAACATGCCAAACACGCCCACACCGACCAAATCCTTGACGGTGTAGTAAGGGTGGAAGGCAATGCCATCCAGCGGAACGCCCGCCGCATCTTTCTTTTTCTTAATGTCGATGCCGTCTGGGTTATTCGAACCCACTTCGTGCAGTGCACCCAGGTGCAATACGACCAATCCCAACAGCGAAATGGGTAGCGCCACCACATGCAATGCAAAGAAGCGATTGATAGTGGGATCAGAGGGCAAATAGTCGCCTTGAATCCACTGCACCAGCCCTTCTCCGATAATCGGGATTGCGCCGAACAACGACACGATGACCTGCGCGCCCCAGAACGACATCTGGCCCCAGGGCAATACGTAGCCCAAGAATGCTTCGGCCATCATTGCCAGGAAGATCAACACACCCAGTACCCAGACTAATTCGCGCGGCTTTTGATATGACCCGTACAGCAGAGCCCGGAACATGTGCAGATAGACCATAATGAAGAAGAATGAGGCGCCGGTTGAATGCATGTAGCGCAGTAACCAGCCCCATTCCACATCACGCATGATGGTCAGTTCGACGGAAGCAAAGGCTTCTGCCGCGCTGGGCTTGTAATACATGGCCAGCCAAATCCCAGTGACAATCTGGTTGACCAGCAATAGCAAGGCCAAAGAGCCAAAGTAATACCAAATGTTGAAGTTTTTCGGCGCGTAATACTGCGCTAAGTGTTTGTTCCAGAAATCCACCACCGGCATGCGCTGGTCAATCCAGCCCAAGACGCCGCTCTGCGTGGTTGTGCGATCGCCTGCCATTACGCCGCTCCTTCCGATTCGCCAATGATCACCTTCGTATCGCTCTCAAATCGATACGGCGGCACCACTAAATTGGTTGGCGCTGGGGAGCCCTCGTAAACCCGACCGGCAAGATCAAAGCGCGAATTATGGCAAGGGCAGTAATAACCGCCCTTCCATTTTGAATCCCACGGCTCTGGTTTGACTTCCGTATGTAGCTTCGGAGAGCAACCCAGATGGGTGCACGAACCCACCAGCACCAACAGTTCCGGCCTTAAGGATCGATAGCCGTTCTGAGCAAAACTGGGTTGTTGATCTTCAACACTGGACTGCGGATCGCGCAGTCGACTGTCCTCGGACGGCAGCGCGGCCAGCATTTCCGGACTGCGGCGCACGATGAAAATGGGACGGCCGCGCCAGGCCACCGTCATTTGTTGTCCTACTGCCAGCCTGCTGATGTCGGCGGTCACCGGCGCTCCGGCCGCAACGGCCTTGGCATTCGGTTTCCAAGCGGAGAGGAATGGAACGGCGACAAAAATGCCACCAACTCCACCCACAACGACAGTCGACGCGGTCAGGAAGCGGCGCCGACCGTGGTTAACGGACTCTGCTGCCATGCTTGACTCCATGCGGAACAAAAAGGCTCTTCGGCGAGCCGCTCTGCGACCCCCGAAACCGCGCGAGTTTACAGGAACGCTCTTGGCGCATACAACGAGATCGGCGGCCTTGGATTGCTTGCAAATTGAGCTGATCGAATCGGCACGCTCCGGAAACCTTGCGCGTTGCGCCGCGCGCAGCCTGTCGCATAGACAACGGGTTCAGCGCGGAGCGCATCAAGCCCTGATGTTTCATGATTTCGCGCGAGGATCGCGCAGGATAGGGGTCGCAGAACGGATTTTTCTGAAGAAGCGCCATATCTGGCTATACGGCCGACTGAGGATGTCCTTGTGCGGCCAATAGACTAGCGAAGGCGCGTGCAATTTGTGAAATATCAGGGCTAGCACCATAGAATCCACGGATGACTAATTCCACAAATTCCAATGCTTGGCGCGCGCATCTGCACTATTTTGGTGCGTGGGCAATCGGCGGCTTGCTGCTCGCGCTGTTGCTGCTACTGGTGCGCTTTGGCTGGCCTACGCCGCGTACGGAGAGCGGAAATCCGCGCAGTTATGCGCTGGCGGTCGCGGCGGCGGGGCCATCGGTTGTCAACATTTATGCCAATCGGATTGTTACTGAGCCGGCGCACTCCAGACTGGAAGGAAATCCCGCCGCACAACGTTTTTTGGGGCCCAGTTTTTCGCCGATTGGTCCGCCCAGGCAGCGACTGGAAGAGAGTCTGGGTTCTGCCGTCATCGTGCGGGCTGACGGCTATTTGCTCACCAACAATCATGTTGTGGTGAATAAGGACAATATTCGCGCAGTGCTGTGGGACGGTCGAACCACGGATGCGCGCATCGTCGCCACTGACCCAGATACCGATCTGGCGGTACTCAAGATTGATGCGGAGGATCTGCCGACCGTGAGTTTTGCCGCGGATGGCCAATTGCGCATTGGCGATGTGGTGCTGGCCATTGGCAATCCCTTTGGTCTGGGACAAAGCGTCACAATGGGTATCGTCAGCGCGCTCAGTAACGAGCGATTGAACGTCGGCCTGACCGGTTACGAATATCTGATTCAGACCGACGCGGCTGTCAATACGGGCAATTCCGGTGGCGCACTGGTCAATGCCGAAGGCCAGTTGGTCGGCATCAATACCGCCATGTTTGGCCGCGGGCGCGGCGCGGAAGGCATCAGTTTTGCTATTCCCGTCGAAACCGCGCATGCCGTGCTGGACGACATCGTGCGCCAAGGTTTTGTAACGCGCGCTTGGTTAGGACTCGATTTGGCCGCCGTCGAAATGCGCCATGCGGTCACCGGTGAACAGCGTCTGGGCCTGCAAGTCCAATCGGTCGCCGTCGGTTCGCCCGCGGAACGGGCGGGTTTTCGGCCTGCCGACGTGTTAATCGGTTTTCGCGGCATTCCGATCACCTCGCTAGGGCAATTTCGCAGTGCCGAAGCTAATCTGGCCCCCGGAACCGTCGTGAATGTGGAAGCCCTGCGCGCTGGCCTAGCGTTCACTAAACTCGTGCCACTGGCGCAAAAACCGCGCGGCTAGCAGCCTGGCGGAGCGGGCAAGGCGCGATCGCGCTATCGTCAGCCCGTCGCACTTACGATCCTCTCCATGAAATTCACCGCAATCACGCTGGACTTAGACGATACCCTGTGGCCAATTGCGCCAGTCATGGAGCGCGCAGATCGCGCGCTGCAAGCGTGGATTGAGACGCGCTGTCCGGAAGTCGCACAAGCTTTGCCGGTGGAACAAATGCGCTTGTTGCGGGACGAAGTTTTTGCCACGCACGCGCATCTGGGCCACGATTTCACCGAGATGCGGATGATTTGTTTGCGCCGCGCGTTCACACCGCACGGCTACGGCGAGCGCGAGGTGGAACAAGCGTTTGAGGTATTTTACGCAGCACGCAATGACGTACAGTTTTACCCAGAAGTCGGTGATGCCCTGGAACGTTTAGCGCGTCACGCGCCGCTGGTGGCGCTGACCAACGGCAATGCCTGCCTTAAACGCGTGGGGCTTGACCACCGCTTCCACGCATCGATCACCGCGCGTAGCCATGGCAGCGCCAAGCCCGCTGTAAGTATCTTTCACGCGGCCTGTGCCTTAGTGGGCAGCGCACCGAGCGACACGCTGCACGTGGGCGACCACCCCGAGCAGGACATGCGTGGCGCGCTGAGCGCCGGCATGCACGCCGCCTGGGTTAACCGTGATGGTGAAGCGTGGCAGTTTGATGGTCCGGCGCCGCGCATTTTTAGCTGCTTGGCGCAGGTCGCCGATTTCGTGGAAGGGAGCTAGCATCCGCTCGTTTGCTCGGCAAACTGGGCATGCAATTCGAACAGCGCTTTTTGTACAGCGCCAGCAATGAGTGTTTACACCGTTACGGGATGGCGCTGTAAGGGCGAGAACATCGTTGTGAGCGCTCTTTTTGATCTCGATAATGCACGCGGATGAACCTCCCAGCATGCAGCGAGCCGTGGTGGGTTCGACCTGCGCTTCATCGGTCGAACGCTTTTCGCCGCTGGAGCGCGGAAGAGTCTGCGCACAGCGCGAACCCACCGTCCGTGCTTCGCGCCACTGTCACGCAATTTCGCTGCTCCTGCGTTGCGGTCGCGCATCAAGCAAGGCACGCAAAGCCGCTGACTGCGGGGCGTTCAACAGCTGCGCGGTCTCGCCCTGTTCCACTATTCGTCCGCCATCCAATACCAGCAAACGATCGCATAAACGCGCCACGGCGGCTAAATCGTGCGAGATGAACAACAAGGCCAATCCGCGCTCTGCTGCTAATCGATCCAGCAAATTGAGAATCTGCGTTTGGGTATCAGCATCTAAGGCACTGGTGGCTTCGTCACAAATCAGCACCGCCGGCTGCGTGGCCAAGGCGCGGGCGATCGCCAAACGCTGGCGCTGGCCGCCGGAAAATTGACTCGGATAACGTGTGGCCGCATCTGCAGGCAACCCGACCGCTGCAAGCAGGCCGTGCACCGATTGGCGCAGCTGCGCTCCAGCAAACGGCACGTACCTCAGCGCCTCCGCTAACATGGCGTCCACGCGTTGCAAAGGATCGAGACTGCCAAACGGATCCTGGAACACCAACTGTACCCGCGGCCGCACAAGGCGCAACTGCGTCGTGGTCAGTCGCGCGAGATCCTGACCAAACCATCGTACCTCACCCCCGAGCGCTGGTAGCAGCCGCAACAAACCGCGCGCCAAGCTGGATTTTCCCGACCCCGAACTGCCGATCACGGCGAGCCGCTGACCGGCCGTGAGGCGCAGATCCAAACCGTCGATGACCCGCGCCAGGGGTTTCTGCCAAGGCCAACGCCAGTTCGAGGCGTAGCTTAGCGACAATCCGCGAGCTTCGATCAGTGCCGGTGCTAGCGCTGGCGCTGGCGCAGGTGTGAGTGCTGGCGCGGGCGTTGGCGCACAGCACTGCAATGGCGCCGCAACAACGCGGCCCTGCTGCAGTCGATAAATCCGCTCACAGTATTCGGCCACGCGTGGCAAATCGTGGCTGATCAGCAACAAGGCCATGCCACGCCGTTGGGTGGCGGCCGCCAGCAAATCACAAACACGGCGCGCCAACACCGGATCAAGCGCGCTGGTCGGTTCGTCGGCAATCAGCAACTTGGGTTGCGGTAACAGAGTCAGCGCAAGCATCACACGCTGCCGTTGCCCGCCGGAGAGCTGGTGCGCAAAAGCATTCAGCCAGCGACGCGCATCGGCCAAACCCACTTCTTCCAGCGCCTCGCCTATTCGACGCCCTCGTTGCGCCCGGTCAAGCTCGGGTGCATGCACGCGCAGACACTCGTGCAACTGCGTGGCGACGCGCTTGAGCGGATGCAGGCTGCTCGCGGCGTCTTGAAACACATAGGCAATATGTGCGCCCCGCAACCGCGCAAATTGTGCAGGCGTCGATAAGGTCTGCCCGTCGTAAATGACCAGTCCAGCGCGCGAGCGCGCGCCGCTAGGCAATAAACCCAGCAGCGCACGGGCGAGCAAACTCTTGCCGGCACCTGAGCTACCGACGAGGCCGATCGATTCGCCAGCACGAATGGCGAGGTCAAAACCATCGATGATGTTTGCAGCGCCCTCAAAACCCACGCACAAACCACGAACTTCCAACAAGGGTGCGCTCATCCGCTGCTCGTCAATAAGCGCAAACGCGCACGCAGTGCATCACCCAACAATCCGAATCCCAACAAGATGAGCGCCAATGCCGCCGCCGGCACCCACAGAGTCCACGGCGCCCATTGCAAATCTTGCACGCCTTCTGCCAACAAGGTGCCCAAACTGCCGACTCGCTCGCTGGGGCCTAAGCCCAGAAAGGCCAAAAATGACTCCACCAGGATCGCCTGCGGCACTACGGTGCCCAGCGCAGTCAACGCAACTGGCAACAGATTTGGCAATAAATGACGGGCTAACTGCTGCAGCACGGTGGCGCCTTGCAGTTGGCTGGCGATCATAAAATCAGCATTGCGCAAACGCCGCGCTTCCATACGCAAGATGCGCGCCGCGTCCAAGCTGCCAAAACCGCCAACCACCAGAATCAACAAACCCATCGAAGGTTCAAACAATGCGATTAACAAAATAGCAATCAGCATCAGCGGTAAGCTGAGCAATAGATCATTGATTCGCATCAGTAACTCGTCGACCCAACCACCCACAAAACCGGCTATAGCGCCGCTGATGCCGCCGAAAATCAAGGCCAGCAGTCCAGCGCCCAAACCAATCGCCAAGGACACGCCGATACCGGCCATGGTGCGCGCCCACATATCGCGGCCAATCGCATCGGTACCCAACCAGTGCCCGTGTAACCACGCGGGCGCCAGCAAATCCTGACCCCAAATGGGCTGGCCAGGTGTGTAAGGCCACCAAGCCGCGGTCAGCCCAGAAAGCCCAGCCAACAACAACAAAAGGCAAAATGGCGCGAACACCGCACGCGCCAGAAACAAAGTCCGCCACGGCGATGGAGTCATTTAACCTAGAAACCTCAGTTGGACGGGGTGCAGTGTGCGGTTATGGTGGGTGAAAGCCGGCAAGCTTGCGCGGCATGCCGCGCGCC
>CAZLSB010000100.1:0-13162 GCA_964561825.1 uncultured Xanthomonas sp. | reverse complement strand
GTCCAAGGCAAATCCGCCGTCGCCTTGGGCTTGTGCGATCTGATTCGCCACGCGCAGGGCGGTCGCTCGTTACCCGAGTCACCCACGCCGATCCGCTACCTCAGACACATCACATCAATGTTGACTCGCCCCAGCCTCTGCAGAGATCCCCGCAAAGGACCGCGCTGGGCTTGCCGCTACACCGCGCCGTCCGCAAACGAACGGCGTTGTTCGAAAACGCTGCGCTCAGGCGCCGTCCGAATACGCCAAGGCCAGTGCCTGGGCGACTTCGATGCCATCGATTGCGGCGGAATAAATGCCGCCGGCATAACTGGCGCCTTCACCGGCTGGGTATAAACCGCGGGTGTTGATGCTCTGGTAGTCAGCGCCGCGCGTGATGCGTAGCGGCGACGAGGTGCGCGTTTCGACTGCGGTGAGCAGCGCATCGGGCATTGCAAAACCAGGCAGTTGCCGGGCTAACGCGGGAATGGCCTCGCGCAAGGCATCGATCGCGTACGCGGGCAGGGCGTGGCTGAGATCGCCCAAGCGCACGCCCGGTGTGTAGGAAGGCACTACCGATCCAAACGCGGTTGACGGGCGTCCAGCCAGGAAATCGCCGACTAACTGTCCAGGGGCAGAATAATCGCTGCCGCCTAACAGAAAAGCCTGACGTTCCCAATGGCGCTGGAATTCAATTCCTGCTAATGGGCCGCCGGGATAATCGGCCGGGCTAATGCCAACCACTAAGCCAGCATTGGCGTTGCGCTCATTGCGCGAATATTGACTCATGCCATTGGTGACCACTTGGCCGACTTCGGAGGTAGCCGCGACCACAGTGCCGCCTGGACACATACAGAAACTGTAAACCCCGCGACCATTGCTGGCATGGTGCACCAGCTTGTAATCAGCGGCACCGAGCAGCGCATGGCCGGCAAAATCGCCAAATCGAGCCCGATCAATCAAGGATTGTGGGTGTTCGATGCGAAAACCGATCGAAAATGCTTTGGCTTCCATAAATACGCCACGCGCGTGCAACATGGCGAAGGCATCGCGTGCGCTATGCCCGACCGCCAGAATGATTTGTCGGCATTCGATCTGCTCGCCACTGGCTAACTGCAATCCGCGCACTTGGCGATCGTCGAGCAATAGGTCGGTCACCCTGGCGCCGAAGCGAATCTCACCGCCCAAAGATTCAATGGTCGCGCGCATTTTTTCGATCATGCTGACCAGTCGAAAGGTGCCGATATGCGGTTTGCTGACGTAGAGGATTTCGTCTGGTGCGCCCGCCAATACAAATTCCTGGAGCACCTTACGACCGTAAAACTGCGGGTCTTTAATTTGGCTCCACAGTTTGCCGTCTGAAAACGTGCCCGCGCCGCCCTCGCCAAATTGCACATTGGATTCGGGGTCTAACTTGCCGGTACGCCATAAACCGAAGGTGTCGCGCGTACGTTCGCGCACCGCTTTGCCACGTTCCAGCACAATGGGCTTAAAACCCATTTGCGCCAGTATGAGCGCGGCAAATAATCCACAAGGACCAAAACCAATCACGACCGGCCGATGTGTCATTCGCGCTGGCGCGTGCGTCACGAAGCGATAGCGCATATCCGGGCTTTGACTAACATGCGCGATATTGCTTTTTTCAACGATGCTGGTGACATCTGCGCTGAGTTCGACATCAACCGTATAAATTAACTGGATGGCCGAACGTTTGCGCGCGTCATAACTGCGCTTGAAAATCGTGAATTTGAGTAATTGCGCAGCGGCAATGCCGAGACGATCGCAAATCGCCTGCGGCAATGCCGTTTCCAGGTGATCCAGCGGCAGCTTGATCTCGGTGAGACGCAGCATTCGTAAAGCTCAGTAGGCGCCCATAAAGTTGCGTTTGCCAATTTCCACGCCGTTATGTCGCAATATTGCGTAGCTGGTCGTCACGTGAAAGAAAAACTGCGGCAAACCGTAATTCAATAAATAACTCTGACCGTCCAATTTGCGTTCTTTCGGCGTTCCGGGGCGCAAAATGATCTCGCGTTGTTCGCTGTTTTCAAAGGCGTTGGCGTCGAGTTGTTTAATAAATGCCAAAGTTTTGGCAATGCGCTGCTGCAAGTCGTCAAAACTCTGCTCATTGTCTTCGTAACTTGGTACCTCAGTGCCCACCAAACGTGCGCAAACACCCTTGGCAAAATCAGCGGCAATCTGCACTTGGCGCACCAGCGCGAACATATCGGGGAACAAACGTGCTTGTAACAGGGCGTTCGGATCGATCTTCTTATCGGCTGCATGGCTGGCAGCTTTGCTCAACACCTCGCTTAAGCCGCCCAACAATTGTGCAAACACCGGAACGGAGGCGGAGTACATGGAGATAGACATGGTTGGCTCGCAAGTTGATGTAGGCGCGGATGTTAGCGCGGCGCTGGACTATGTGCTGGTGGCAGCGATAGGTGCGAGTCAAACCGATGCGCTCGCCCTTGATGCAGGAAAAGCGTCGCACAGCGCCGACCCACCTGCGCCTAAGCCGCTGGTGGGTTCGATCTGTGATCGAACGCTTCTCCCCACTTGGATTGCGCGGCTGCGCGCGAAATAACAAGGACCATTGATCACCGCATCAGTTTGGCTCGCCAGCTCTCTGCAACAAAGCTCGTCCATCCGGCGCAAACTTAGGGCAGACTCTGGAGCAGGTCGCGCTGCGCTTTACGCGACTCCACTCTGGGAGCGCGGGCTGATCAGCTTTGTTGATTGGCGGGAGGCCGCTGGCGGTTGCCCGGAGTGTCGATGATTTTTGTCCTCCCCTCATCGCCGGAGTTGGCTGTGTCGATCCATGTCGCGCTGAATCATGTCACCCATTACCGTTATGACCGCGCCGTGCATTTGGGGCCGCAGGTGGTGCGGCTGCGGCCGGCTCCACATTGTCGATCGCGCGTGTTGTCCTACTCGCTGCGTGTCACACCGCTGGCTCACTTTGTTAACTGGCAGCAGGATCCGCAAGCTAACTATCTGGCACGTTTGGTATTTCCGGAGCCCACCCGCGAGTTGCGCATTGAGGTGGATTTACTGGTTGAGATGTCGGTGCAAAATCCCTTCGACTTCTTTCTGGAGCCGAGCGCCGAAAAACTGCCCTTTGTCTACGATCCGCAGCTGGAGCATGAGCTCGCTCCTTACCTGCAAACCCTGCCACTGACGCCGCAGTTCCAGCGCTATTTGGATTCGATTTCGCGCGAGCCGAAAACCACGGCAGACTTTTTGGTCGAGTTGAATCAGCGTTTGAGCCAGGACATCGGTTACCTGATTCGTCTGCAGCCGGGCGTGCAGACGCCCGAAGAAACCTTGCGCTTGCGCTCGGGTTCCTGCAGAGATTCGGCTTGGTTATTGGTGCAATTGCTGCGCCAGCTGGGCGTGGCGGCGCGCTTTGTGTCTGGTTATTTGATTCAATTGACGGCCGATGTCAAAGCGCTGGATGGTCCCAGTGGTCCAGAGGCCGATTTCACCGATTTGCACGCCTGGTGCGAGGTCTATCTGCCTGGCGCCGGTTGGATCGGTCTGGATCCGACCTCAGGCTTGCTGGCCGGCGAGGGCCATATTCCCCTTGCGGCATCGCCTGATCCCAGCTCTGCTGCGCCGATCAGCGGTGGCATCGATCCGTGTGAGGTGCAATTTGAGCACGCGATGAGCGTGCAGCGCATTTTCGAATCGCCACGCGTCACGCGGCCCTATCGCGACGACGAGTGGCAGCAGATCGTTGCGCTTGGCCAGCGCGTGGATGCGGAGCTAAGCGCCTTGGATGTGCGCCTGACGATGGGTGGCGAGCCCACTTTTGTCGCGGTCGACGATCCGAATGGTCCCGAGTGGAATACCAGCGCGCTCGGCGACAACAAGCGGCGCCTTGCGGGCCAGGTGTACCAACAGCTCAAACAACGCTACGCGCCGCAGGGATTAGCGCATTTTGGACAGGGTAAGTGGTATCCGGGTGAGCCGCTGCCACGCTGGGCGCTCAGTTGTTATTGGCGTGTCGATGGGGTGCCCATTTGGAAAAATGCGCAGCTGATCGGCGATGAAAGCCAGGATTTGGGCGCCGATGCGGCCACCGCTGAGCGCTTTTTGCACGCCTTGGCAAAGCGCTTGGGCCTAGCCACGCAGTGGGTTTTCCCGACTTTTGAAGACACCGTTTATTATTTGTGGCGCGAGCGTCAACTGCCGATCAATGTCGATATTGCGCAGAATCGTTTGAGCGATCCATTGGAACGCGAACGCCTGATGCGCGTTTTTGCGCAAGGATTGGGTGCGGTGGTTGGGCAGGCGTTGCCGCTCACCCATGACGGCCAGAACTGGCGCAGCAGTCTTTGGTATCTGCGCGGCGAACAGTGTTTTTTGGTGCCAGGGGATTCGCCACTGGGTTATCGACTGCCGCTGGCTTCGCAGCCATGGGCGAAAGCCGCCGATTTGCCGGTGATTAATCCGGTCGATCCGGCACAAGAATTAGCGGCGTTGGCGGATGACTTGTTGCCCGCCAACGCGCTACCTGAACGACCTGCCGAGCAAGCGCAGCTGGCTCAGCAGGAGGCGCCAAAGCCACAGCAATCCGCCGCGCTGATCGTGCGCACCGCTTTGTGCGCGCAGCCGCGGGCGGGTCGTTTGTACCTGTTTATGCCGCCGTTGGAGCGCGCCGAGGACTATCTGGCGCTGGTTGCGGCGATTGAGGCTACCGCAGCGGAGTTGGCGACTCCGGTGATTCTGGAAGGCTACGAGCCGCCGTTTGATCCGCGCTTGAAAGTGTTTCGAGTCACGCCTGACCCGGGCGTGATTGAGGTCAATATTCATCCGTCGGCCAGTTGGGATGAGTTGGTCGAACGCACCACGCATTTGTACGAGATCGCCCATCAAACCCGGCTGACCGCCGAAAAGTTCATGGTCGATGGTCGACATACCGGCACCGGCGGCGGTAATCATTTTGTGCTGGGCGGTGCGACGCCGGCCGATTCGCCGTTTTTGCGGCGGCCCGATCTACTGCGCAGTTTGATCAGTTATTGGCATAACCATCCGTCGCTGTCCTATCTGTTTTCGGGTTTGTTTGTTGGCCCCACTTCGCAGTCGCCGCGCATTGATGAGGCGCGTAATGATTCGATTTACGAACTGGAACTGGCCTTCCGACAGTTTCCGCAGCCCGGACAAACGGTCGCGCCGTGGGTGGTCGATCGTTTATTGCGCAATCTGTTGATTGATGTCACCGGCAATACGCACCGCGCTGAATTTTGCATCGATAAATTATTCTCGCCAGACGGTGCAACCGGGCGCTTAGGGCTGGTCGAATTGCGCGCTTTTGAAATGCCGCCGCATGCGCGCATGAGTTTGACTCAACAACTATTGCTGCGCGCGTTACTGGCAAGTTTCTGGCGAAAGCCCTATGCGCCAGCGCGGTTGGCGCGCTGGGGCACCGAGTTGCACGATCGTTTCATGTTGCCGCATTTTGTCGCCGAAGATTTTCACGAAGTGTTGGATGATTTGCGCGCTGCCGGCTATGAATTTGCCAGCCAGTGGTTTGATCCGCAGTTCGAGTTCCGTTTCCCCAAGGTGGGCGATCACGTGGTGCACGGCATTGAACTGGAATTGCGCCACGCGCTGGAACCTTGGCATGTGATGGGCGAGGAAGGCAGTGCCGGCGGCGCGGTGCGCTATGTGGATAGTTCGGTGGAACGCTTGCAGATCAAACTCAGCGGCGCCGCCAGCGAACGCTATGCGCTGACCTGCAATGGCAAACGGGTGCCGCTGCGCCAGACCGGCACGCTGGGCGAGTGGGTGGGCGCGGTGCGTTATCGCGCTTGGCAAGCGGTTTCTGCTTTACATCCGTTGATTCCGGTGCATGCGCCCTTGGTGTTCGATCTGGTCGATTTATGGTCGCTACGTTCTTTGGGTGGCTGCGCGTACCATGTCGCCCATCCTGGTGGACGCAGCTATGAGACCTTCCCGGTGAATGCCTTTGAAGCCGAAAGTCGGCGCCGCGCGCGCTTTTTCCGCATCGGACACACGCCGGGTGCATTGCTGCCGCCCGCAGCGGAAGTCAATGCCGAGTTCCCGTTTACCCTGGATTTGCGTCGCGCGTGAGTCGCGGATCACACATCGGCATGAATGCGCAGCTGGACAGCGGTGCGGCGCTGGCATCGCCACTGTTCGCTGATTATGTTCGCGATCCGCTGCGCTATCAGGAAGTGCTGGACGCCAGCGGTGCGGTGCGGCCGCACTGGCGCGAACTGATCGCTGAGTTAGATCGCGCCACGCCCTTGCAAATGCGCCATCGACAGCAGTTTGTGGCTAGGCAGGTGCGCGAAAACGGCATCACCTACAACATCTATTCCGAGGCCAAGGATATCCAGCGGCCTTGGGATTTGGATTTGTTGCCACAGTTGGTTGACGCGAGCGAATGGCGCGTATTGGCCGCCGGCATTGCGCAGCGCGCCAGCCTGCTGAATGCGGTGTTGGCTGATTTGTATGGCCCGCAACAGTTGTTGCGCAGTGGCATGTTGCCGGCCGAACTGATCTATGGCCACAACAACTTTTTGTGGCCTTGTCAGCACATCAAAGTGCCCGGCGACACCTATCTGCATGTGTACGCCGCTGATTTGGCGCGTGCGCCAAATGGTTCCTGGTGGGTGGTGGCAGATCGCACGCAGGCGCCGTCCGGCGCGGGTTATGCGCTGGAAAATCGGCAGATCATTTCGCGCACCTTTCCGGATTTGTATCGGCAGTTGGACGTGAAACCGCTGGATGGTTTTTTCCGCGCTTTGCAAAGCTGTCTGCAAGGCTTGGCACCCAGCGACGGCGCTGCGCTAAGCGTGTTGTTGACGCCCGGGCGTTTTAACGAGACCTATTTTGAACATGTCTATTTGGCCCGGCAACTCGGCGTGCCCTTGGTTGAAGGGCAGGATTTGAGTGTGCGCGACGCCACCGTGTACATGAAAACGCTCGGTGGTTTGCAGCGCGTGCACACCATTTTGCGACGCCTCGACGATGATTTTTGCGATCCACTGGAACTGCGCAGCGATTCGGCACTGGGCGTCGCCGGTCTGCTGGAAGCGCTGCGTGCTGGTCGGGTTGCGGTGGCCAATGCGCTGGGCAGTGGCGTGGTTGAGTCGCCCGGTTTGTTAGGGTTTTTGCCGCGTATTTGCGAGGCATTGCGTGGCGAAAAACTGGCGCTGCCGTCGGTGGCCACCTGGTGGTGTGGCGAGGCGCCGGTGCGCGCGCATGCCATGCAAGGCTTGCATCGATTGGTGATCAAAGGCGCGTTCCCATCGCAACATTTTGAGCCGGTCGATGCCAGCACCTTAGATGCGGCGGGGCTCGCCGAATTGAAAAAGCGCATCGAAGCGCGTCCCCATGCCTATGTCGCGCAAGAGCAGGTCAATCTCTCGCAAACGGCGGTTTGGCAACGCCATAAACCACTCGGCAAACTCACCGCGCGCGCGGTCAGCATGCGCGTTTATGCGGTGGCCACGGCAGACGGTTATTTGGTCATGCCGGGCGGTTTGTCGCGAGTGGCCACTAAAGCGGGTGCGGCGACGGTATCCATGCAACGCGGCGGTGGCAGCAAAGACACCTGGGTGCTGGCTGCTGCGCCGTTGGTGAGTGCCCAAACGCTGCCGCGCGCGCTGGGTGTGCGCGATGTGGTGCGCAAAGACCCGTACCTGCCATCGCGACTGGTCGAAAACCTCTATTGGCTGGGCCGTTATTCGGAACGCAGTGACAATTTGACCCGTTTGCTGCGTGGCATGTTGGCGCGTTACGTCAACGACGGTGGCGGCGGACTGGCCTTGGCCAGCGTGATTGACGTGGCCCGCGCGCGCAATTTGGTGGCGCGCAAACCGGTCAGCCGCGCGACCTTGGTGGAGTCGGTACACCGCACTGGCGCTGGCAGTTTGCGCGACATCCTGGCGCGCTTGTATTGGTCGGCCACGCAAGTGCGCGGACGATTGTCGCAAGAGAACTGGCGCGCCATTGTCGAAATTCATCGCGAGCAAGTGGCATTGACCACGGTGACCGCCGATCTGCAAGGTGCGATGGAGTTTCTTGATCGATTGCTGATGAGCGTGTCGGCGCTTTCTGGTTTCGCCCTCGACGATATGACGCATGACGACGGCTGGCGTTTTTTGGTGATTGGCCGACGCTTGGAACGCTTGCAGTTTCTCGCCGATGTAGTCGCGCGCGTACTGCGCCAGGTGGCGGTGGATGAAGCGGCCACACTCGATGCGCTATTGGAACTGGCGGACAGTGTGATTACCTATCGTTTGCGCTATTTATCGGCTCCACAATTAATACCGGCACTCGATCTAGTGCTGCACGACACCGCCAATCCGCATTCGGTCGCCTTTCAGATTTGCGAATTGCAGCGCGAATTGGGCGCAGTGGCGGCCGAATACGGCGACGGCGCACCGGCGGCGTTAGCGCTCATTCAGACGCAGCTTTCGCGCTGCGATCTGCATACCTTAGAGGACGGCGCACTCGGAGAAATGAATAAACGCCCAGCCCTCACGCAGATGGCCACTCATTTAAGCGCATTGGCAGACGCTGCGCGCGGTATTTCCGATCAATTAGCGCTGCGCCATTTCGCCCATGTGGCGGATGTCAGTCAAGCGACGCTATCGGCATGAGCGCAGTGTTCGACGGCGACTGTCCAAAGCGCGACGGGAATCGCTGATGCGCTATTCCATTGCGCACGAAACGACCTATGTCTACGCCGACCCGGTGTCCTTATCGGTGCAGTTATTGCATCTGACGCCGCGTGCCGTAGAGCGGCAAAGCCTGCTCGAACATCGTCTTGATATCCAACCGAAAGCCGCTCATCGGCGTGATCGCTTGGATGCCTTTGGCAATCCGATCACGGTGTTGGAATTCGATCGACCGCACCGCCGGCTGGCGATCGCCGCGCACAGTTTGGTTGAGGTTGCTCCGCGCGCGACCGCGGTGCAGGTCGATAGCTCGCCTGCTTGGCACCAAGTGGTCGATAGTTTTGTTTACAGCGCGCAGCCCTGCGACGAAGCGCGGCTGCAAGCCGCCGTCTACCGGGTTGAATCGCCGTTTGTGCGGGTCAAGAGCGTGCTGGCCGACTATGCGCGCAATTGTTTTGGACCCAAGCGCCCCTTGCTCGCGGCCACACTAGCGCTGATGCGCAAAATCCATCGCGAATTCACCTTCGATGCCGATGCCACGCAGATCGCCACACCGATGCTCGAGGTGCTCAAACACAAACGCGGCGTCTGTCAGGACTACGCGCACATCATGATTGGTTGCTTGCGTTCACTTGGCTTGCCGGCACGCTACATGAGCGGTTATCTGCTGACCCACCCACCCCCCGGCAAACCGCGGCTGATCGGCGCCGACGCCTCGCACGCCTGGATTTCAGTGTATTGCCCGGTCAACGGCTGGATCGATTTTGATCCGACCAACAACGTGATACCCAACACCGAACACATCGCCATCGCCTGGGGTCGCGATTTCGGTGACGTGTCACCGCAACGCGGCATCATCCTCGGCGGCGGCAGCCACAAGATCAAAGTTGGCGTGACGGTAACGCCGCTGTCCTAAGTTTTTTTTGCAGAGCGGAGCCTTAAGCCTTTGGTGGGTTCGATCGGTGATCGAACGCTTCTCCCCCACCATGCAGGAAAAGCGTCAGCGCACAGCGCCGGCCCAGAGCCCTACTCAGTCAACACCAATAACGCATCCGCATACCATGCGCAATTCAGATCAAGGCGGCCGTCTTGTCTGGCGTCGCGCTGATCGGCTTCAATGCGTGCCGCATGGATGCCCAGCAAAGACCACGGCAAGCTGTGTCGGCCGCTGCCGGTGCCGGCGTTGCGCGCGACGACCGGCGCGCCGCTGGTGCCGCGGTGCAAACGCGCGTCGGTTAGAAAATGCCCACGACCTTGGAAGCGGATGCCAAAAGCTGAGGCAATCACCGCTTGCCGTACAACCGGCAAATGATGGAAATTATCGTGGAAACCCAGTGGAAAACCGACGATCACCACGCGGTCGCCCACTTCGATATCGCGCAAATCGGCAATCAAATGCTGCGGCGTGAAGTAGTGCAGAGGCACCGATTGCGGCAGCACCGCGCGCTGCAATTCCAGCGTGATCACATCGATAGCGCCGGCGCGATCGCGGGTTTCACGCCACAGTGCGCGCCCATCGCGGTACAGCGGAATGGAAAACTGCGTGGTTTGGGCGACGTCCTGTGGGTCGATATGCAATTCGATTTCTAAACGATCGGGACGATGGCCGCTGATTTCATCGAGCACCACGTGCCGAGCGCTGACCAAAAACAAACGCTCATCACGCTTGAAAAAAAAGCCCGTCGCACCGGTCAACAGTTGCGCACCGCTGAAGGTGCTCACGCGGGTCACGGCTAGCAGCAGGGTTTCGATCACAGTGCCAATCCTGCGGCGTGGCCCGAGGCCCATGCCCATTGGAAATTGTAGCCGCCTAGATGGCCCGTCACATCAAGCACCTCACCGATGAAATACAGGCCGGGCACGCGTTTGGATTCCATTGTCGACGATGAGACCTCAGTGGTATCTACACCACCCAGCGTGACTTCGGCGGTGCGGTAACCCTCCGTTCCGCTGGGTATTAGCGGCCAGTGCGTCAAGATTTCTGCCAGTTTGGATAATTCCGCTTTGCTGTATTGGCGCATCGGTCGCTGATCGGCGTACAACTCGGCCAATCGCTGCGCCAATCGTTTGGGAATTTGTTCAGCCAGTATGGTTTTGATCTCGGCGGCCGGCCTTTCGCGTTGACTGCGCAGCAGAAAATCCAACCCATCGATATCGGGCAGCAAATTGATCTGCAAATCCATACCAGCTTGCCAATACGAGGAGATTTGCAATATCGCCGGCCCGCTTAAGCCGCGATGGGTCAGCAGCATCGCATTGGAAAATTGCGTACGACCTACTTGCGCGCAAATCGGCAGCGCAACGCCCGAAAGATCAGCGTAATGGGTTAAATGAGATCCCGTCAGCGTCAATGGCACCAAACCCGCGCGGGTGGGCAATAGCGTGTGAGCAAACTGGGTAGCGATCGTATACCCAAAACCGCTGGCGCCCATCGCCGGAATCGATAAACCGCCGCTGGCGATCACCAATGCCGCGCTTTGTACGACGCCCAAACTGCAAGTTGCGGTAAACCCCGGGCTATTGGCCACCACGCTGGTCACGCTACACGAGGTTTCGATGCGCACCGCGGCATTGGTACATTCGGCCACCAGCATGGCGACGATTTGTTTGGAGGACTCGTCGCAAAATAGTTGTCCGAGTTCTTTCTCGTGAAAGGCAATTTTGTGTTTTTTCACCAGCGCGATGAAATCGGCGGGTGTGTAACGCGCCAACGCCGATTTGCAGAAATGCGGATTGGCGGACAAAAAATGGGCCGGCGTGGTACCGGTATTAGTGAAATTGCAACGCCCACCGCCCGACATCAGGATTTTCTTGCCGACCCGATTACTGTGTTCGATCAGCAATACGCGTTTGCCACGTTGGCCGGCAGTGGCGGCGCACATCAAACCAGCGGCGCCGCCGCCAATGATGATCACGTCGAATGGCTCGGGCGTCACGGATGCTCCATTCGATGGGCAAAGGCGGGAGCCGCTACGATACGGCTTGAGCTCCTTACGTTGAGCGCAATCGTGTTGGCAAGAACGGGGGCGAGTCAAACTGATGCCGGATTTTGAGGTTCACCTGCGTGCAACTCGCACCCGGCAAGAACGCTTTCGACCCATTCACACAGGAAGCGACTACTATCGGCGTTCCTGCCATCCACTAGGAATTTCATGCCGCACGTACATGCACCTGGATTGGTGCTGCGCTTTGATCCCGCCACGCTGGCCGCCGATGGCGCCACCCATACTGGAAATGCTGAGGTTGAGTTCGCGCCGCAACAGTATTTTGTGTGTATCGACGCCAATGCCAAAGATGCGCTATGGGTACCGTTGTTCGCCGGGCCGGGTGCCGGCCGCAAGGGCATTGCCGCAACAGCCAAGACCGGTGGTGCAAGGTGGACTAAGTTCACGTCGTTTTACGACGCTACCCTGTTGTGCCGGGTAAACCACAAATCCGCGCAGCATGCCGCAACCATCGCCTACGACGAATCAACGCCCAAACAACCCAATCGGCTGGCGATCGCGCACTTGCCTAAACGCGATGAATTTCCGGCGGACAGCGCATTTCACCCGATTGCGGCGCAGTGAGCCGCAGCAGCGGCATAATGATCGATTAATCGCTACTGGCCGTATTGATGAAAACACCCAAGGGCCTGCAGCCGCTGGTCGATGATGGCTTGATCGACGAAGTCCTGTTGCCACTGAAAAGCGGCAAAGAGGCCTCGGTCTATGTGGTGCGGTCGGGCAGCAATGTGCTGTGCGCAAAGGTCTACAAAGACATGGCGCAGCGCAGTTTCCAGGCGCGTGTGCAGTATCAGGAAGGCCGTCAAGTGCGCGGCAGTCGGCAGGCGCGCGCAATTAGTCGGGCCAGCAAGTTTGGTCGACGTGAGCAAGAAACCGCGTGGAAAAACACCGAAGTCGACGCCCTCTATCGATTGGCCGACGCTGGCATCAGCGTGCCCAAACCGCACGGGTATTTCCACGGCGTGCTGTTGATGGCGATGATCACCGACGAAGATGGCCATGCCGCGCCGCGTTTGGGCGAGGTGGAGTTAGAGCACGATCAGGCGCTTGCGTATCACACGCGGCTGGTGCGCGACGTGGTGCGCATGCTCTGTTTGGGTCTGATCCACGGCGACTTGTCTGAATACAACGTGCTGATAACCCCGGAAGGCCCGGTAATTATCGATCTGCCACAGGTGGTTAGCGCTGCGGGCAACAACTCAGCGCGGGCGATGCTGCTGCGCGACGTGCACAATCTGCGTTCCAGCCTGAGCCGTTTTGCGCCAGAGCTGATGAAGACCCACTATGGCGAGGAAATGTGGGCCCTGTTCGAACACGGTGAGCTGTTGCCCGATAGCGAATTAACCGGTCGTTTTGTGTTTGACGAACATACCGCGGATGTCGGTGCCGTCATGGAATCCATCGAAGACGCCCGCCAAGTCGCCCTCATTCGTCAACAAGGGCGCGAGGAAGCCGCCGAAGCGGACTAGCCCTCGACAGCCAGGAGCCGAAGACCGGCAAGAAACCGAAGCTGGACAAGGTGCT